>NZ_JAMYSG010000015.1:0-166246 GCF_040321815.1 Mesorhizobium sp. M0239 | reverse complement strand
GCCTCCAATCCAGCCAGCATCTTGAATCACAAACATCCGGCTTTGGGAATCCTACGATTCTCTCAAAATAGGAATCGCTCTAGGCGTGGCCGCGGTTGGCCTGCTCGAAAGCCTGCTGACGGCGTCCATTGTCGACCAGATGACCGACACAAAAAGCGACAAGAACCGTGAATGTGTTGGCCAGGGTATCGCCAACTTCGTAACCGGGTTCCTGGGCGGCATGGCCGGTTGCGCCATGATCGGCCAGTCGGTTATCAACGTCAAATCTGGTGGACGCACGCGGCTTTCCACATTTGTGGCCGGGGCGTTCCTGTTGTTCATGCTCATGTCGCTCGGCGACTGGCTGCGCGTCATTCCCATGCCGGCCCTGGTCGCCATCATGATCATGGTATCGATCGGCACGTTCAGCTGGTCTTCTCTGAACGATCTCAGGAAGCACCCCCGTCGTTCAAGCATCGTCATGCTGGCGACAGTGATCACCGTGGTCGGGACCCACAATCTCGCGCTTGGTGTCGGGGTGGGCGTGCTGCTCTCGGGCATCTTCTTCGCTTGGAAGGTGTCGCAGATTTTCCGCGTCACCTCGACCCTCAGTGGCGACGGCGCGGAGCGCCATTACCTTATCGAGGGCCAGTTATTCTTCGCTTCAGCGGAGGACTTTCTGAACGCGTTCGATTTCAAGGAGCGCCTCAAGCGCGCCGTCATCGACGTCACTCACGCTCACATCTGGGACCTCACTGGCGTCGGCGCAGTCGACACCGCCGTTCTCAAGTTCCGCCGCGAGGGCGTCGAGGTGGAGGTGGTAGGTCTCAACGAGGCCAGCGTCACCATCATGGACAAACTTGCCATGCACAATGAGCCGGGTGCTTTGGAACGAGTCTTCAGCCACTGACGAAGGCCTTCCGACTGAGGTTCTTCGGCTGGTGTCTCGGTTTGGATCCTCGCCCGAGATGACGACGGCGTGGTGTCTACCAGCCAGACCTCCCCTCCTGGTCAGGGCTCCAACAACCGCTTCAAACTCCGCGCCCGCTTCGCTACGCTCAACCATGGCTCAATCCACCACCCAGATCTTCGGTGCCCGCCGCGACCAGGCGTTCCCCACGCTGGCCGAGGTGGACATCGACCGCATGCGCCGGTTCGGCGAGGCCAGCGCCTATGCGGCCGGCGAGAACATCGTCACGGCGGGCGATGTAGCGCCCGGTCTGATCGTCGTGCTGTCGGGCAGCGTGGATATCACCCAGGACGGGGGGCTCGGCCGGCACGAGACGATCGTCACCCACGGTCCAGGCAGCTTTGTCGGCGAACTGGCGCAGCTTTCGGCCCGTCCCTCGCTGGTCAATGCGCAGGCCGCCGAACCGGTGGAGGCGTTCGTCATCGCCTCGCAGCGGCTGCGCGACCTGATGGTGCAGGAGGCCAATCTCGGCGAGCGCATCATGCGGGCGCTGATCTTGCGCCGCGTCGGGCTTTTGGAGAGCGCCACCAGCGGGCCGATCATCATCGGACCCCAGGACAATGCCGACGTGTTGCGGCTGCAGGGTTTCCTCGCCCGCAGCGGCCAACCGCACCGCGTGCTCGATTCAGACAGCGATCCCTGCGCCAAAACCCTGGTAGAACGCTTCGAGGTCGATCCGCACCACCTGCCGATCGTGCTCTGTCCAAACGGCAGGCTGCTGATGAACCCCGGTGAAAAGGACCTCGCCCGCTGCATCGGCCTGCTGCGGCCGATCGATGCCGATACGGTGTATGACGTGGCCATCGTCGGCGCCGGCCCGGCAGGGCTGGCGGCGGCGGTCTATGCGGCATCCGAAGGCCTGTCGACGATCGTGCTCGATTGCCGTGCCTTCGGCGGACAGGCCGGCGCCTCCTCGCGCATCGAGAATTATCTCGGTTTCCCCACGGGCATTTCGGGCATGGCGCTGATGGCGCGCGCCTACAACCAGGCGCAGAAATTCGGCGTCGAAATGGTGATCCCGGACGAGGCGAAGCTTTTGAGCGCCGCCGCCGACGTGTCAGGCGCCCGCTATCTGCTCGATGTCGGCGACGGCGAGACCGTGCGCACGCGCAGCGTGGTGATCGCCAGCGGCGCGCGCTATCGCCGCCTCGACATCGCCAATCTGGCGCGGTTCGAGGGGACGTCCGTGCATTACTGGGCGTCGCCCATCGAAGGTCGGCTTTGCGCGGACCAGGAAGTGGCGCTGGTCGGCGCCGGCAATTCGGCCGGACAGGCGGCCGTCTATCTGGCCAGCCATGCGCGGAAGGTGGCACTGCTGGCGCGCGGCGGCAGCCTCGATGCCAGCATGTCGCGCTATCTGGTCGAGCGCATCCGGGCGCAGCCGAACATCGAGGTGCTGACCGGGACCGAAATCGAGGCTCTGGAGGGCGAAGAGGGCAATCTTGCCACAGTGCGCTGGCGCAACCGCGCCAGCGGCGCGAAAACGACGCGCTCGATCCGCCATCTTTTCCTGTTCATCGGCGCTGACCCGAACACCGACTGGCTGGCGAACTGCGATGTGGCGCTGGACGCCAGGGGTTTCGTGCGCACCGGATCGGACATAGGATCGACGCAGATGGAGACCAGCCGCAGCGGCGTGTTCGCCATAGGCGACGTCCGCGCCGGCTCGGTCAAACGGGTCGCGGCGGCTGTCGGCGAAGGCGCCCAGGTGGTCGCGGCATTGCATGCATATCTCGCTCGCGGCAACGCCGACACACCTCGAATGGCAGGAGAGCATGATGGATGAATGCAGACATACGCGCGACATCAGGAAGGTGACGCCGAGCGCCCTCGGCTGCGAGGAATGCCTGAAGAGCGGGTCGCAATGGGTGCATCTGCGGCTCTGCCGCACCTGCGGCCATGTCGGCTGCTGCGACGACTCGCCCAACCGCCACGCCACCAAGCATTTCCACGCCACCCAGCATCCGATCATCGAGGGCTACGATCCGCCCGAAGGCTGGGCATGGTGCTATGTCGACGAGGTTTTTATCGAGCTTGGCGACGATGTGACCCCGCAGAACGGTCCGATCCCGCGCTTTGTTTGAGCGACGCCAGATGGCGAAGGAATCCCGAGGCGCGATCCATCCGGGCTTTCTTGGCGGCAGCCTCCCTGCTGAACGGCTTGGCAGTCAGTCGGCGAAATATAGATATCCCAGCCAGCCGGCCAGCACGATCGAGGCCGCCCAGATACAAACAATGATCACCGCCGCGCTACGGCTCACGGGCCTGTCAGCGGCAAGGGCAGCGGCCTCCCTGTGTTCCGCCATCACCTCGGGCGGTATCATCCTGACCACGGCAAGGACGCCCGGGACAAGGATGACGTCGTCGAGATAGCCGATCACCGGAATGAAATCGGGGATCAGGTCGATTGGCGACAAGGCATAGCCTGCAACACACACGGCAAGCGCCTTGGCATACCAAGGCGTTCGGGGATCGCGAGCGGCGAGGTAGAGCGCATGCACATCGCGCTTGATCGTTCGGGCCCACTCATTCAGTGCCATCGGATGATTTTAACGCCAAATGAAAACCGCCGATAGCGCACGCCCGGCGCCCGCCTCCGGGAGCGTCTCGAAGAACCGATGACCGCTGGTCTACCGCACGGAGCCGGTGACGGTCGGGTCGATCATGCTGGGAACGGACTTGCGTTCGTTTCCGGCAAGCGCCGCTATGATCAGCAGGCTGGCAACCACCGGGACAAACAGGATGGCGACGCGAGCTTGCACGTAAAAGATGGCGCGCCATTCATTGCGCTTGTCGGGGCTGTTGCTCATCATACTCACTTTGTCGGTCCCCCACGCGGTGACATAGCCGCGAACGGTTAAACAACTCCTTCCGACTTCGTTAACCCAGCGGAATTGAGGCGAAATTCCCAAGCGATGCCCCAGATGGCGATGCCAGGCTTCAGTTCAGCCCGATAAGCCTGGCGCCCTGCCGGAACAGCGCCACGGCATCCGGCTCGAAGCGGAAGGTGCCGATGAAATCGTCGGCGCAATAGTCCGGCCTTGTCTTGCGAATGGCGGCGGCGAAGCCGCGCGCCTCGTCGAGCCGTCCGGCCAGCGCCAGGCAGTGCGCGGCGATCGCCAGTATGATGGCGTGGGCGTTGGGCCGCGCCGCCGCCTTCAGCGCCCATTCGGCCGCTTCCTCGAACTGGCCGAGCCGGACATGCGCCATGGCGCGTGCGCCCAGCATGCCGAACAGCAGCGGGTCGAACGGGCTGAGATGGCGCGAATGATCGGAAGAGCCTATCGCCGCTCGCGGGTCGCCCGACTGCGAATGCACGAAGGACAGCGCGTAGTGGCCGAGCGCGAAGTTGGGGCTGAGATCGACAGCCCGTTCCAGTTCGAGTAGCGAACCGTCCTGCTCGCCGCGCAGCCACAGCGCCCGGCCCATTGCCCAATGCGCGGCCGGATTGTGGTCGTCGACCAGCAGGCTGTGTCCGGCGCTCTCGAAGGCCAGCGCGCTTTCGCGGTCGCGGTCGCCCCAGCGCTGGAAGGCGTTCTGCCAGTGGGTGAAGGACAGGCCGGCATAGGCGCGGGCAAAGGTCGGGTCGAGCTGCAAGGCCTGGGCAAAGAAATGCCGCGCCTGCTCGTTTTCGGCCTGGGTGAAGCGGTACATGTGCCAGAGTCCGCGATGGTAGGCCTCCCAGGCGTTGAGCGAGCTGGGCGCCTTCAGCATGGCGCGGTTGCGCTCGACTGTTTCGATCTCGGCCGAGATCGAGGAGACGATGCTGTTGCCGATGTCGTCGAGCACGGAAAAGATGTCATCGGGCCTGCGCTCGAAGGTCTCGGCCCAGACGATCCTGGCGCTGCGCACCTCGATCAGTTCGACGCTGACGATGAGGCGGCCGGACGGGCTGCGCACGGTGCCGGTGGCGACATAGTCGACATTCAGCCGGCGGCCGGCATCCTCGGGCGCGATGTTCTGCTCTGCCAGCGCAAACACCGATCCGCGCGCGATGACGAAGAAGTCCCTGAGCTTGGCCAGGCGGGTGATGATGTCGTGGGTGAAACCGTCGGCCAATCCGCCGCGTCCGCCGCCGACCTCCTCGACAAACGGCATCACCGCCAGCGAAGCATGGCTGGGCTCGACCGGGCCGGGTGCGGTCGGCGTGGCCACCAATGGCGATAGTGTGGACAGGCAGGCCGTCCGAAGCGAGATGCCCGACTGTCGGTCACGGATCGCCCGCCAGGCCGCGCGAAGCGGTGCGAAATCCAGTTCTTCCGATTTGAACAACTGTTCTGCCGCCGCCAGATGCTCTTCAGCCGCGCCGATCTCGCCGCGTCCGGCCAGACCTGCCAAAAGTGCCGCATGTGCACGCCGGTCGAACGGCGCCAGTTCCACCCATGTGTCGAGATGGGCGATCGCCTCGTCGCTGTCTGCCGCCAGGCTGCCGACGAGTTGCTCCAGCACGGCGACGTGGCACGAGTGGAAGCGGCGGCGCTGCGCGGTCAGCCAGCTGTTGAAATGCGGGCTGCGCTCGAGCTCCAGCCCATCGAGGAAATCGCCGGCAAACAGTCTGGCCAGCGCCCGCAAGCGCTCGACATCAAGGGTGCCGAGCCCTTGCGTGGCGGCCTGGCTCACCTCCAGCGCATCGACCAGGCAATCGCTCAGATCGAGTGCGACCGTGTCGCCCTGTGTCGCAACCCGGTGTCGGCCCACCGCGTCGAGCGCGCTCCGCAGCTTGCTCAGGCACCAGCGCAGTTCTCCCCTTGGGTCGTTCGGCACATCCCACAACAACTCGCACAGGCGACTGCGGCCGACCGGATGCGGCGCCAGCGCCAGATAGGCGAGCAGCGCGCGCAGCTTGCGTGACGCGGGGAGGGCTACCGGAGCGCCGTCGTGGGAGATCATCAGCGGCCCGAGCAGGCGCACCGACAGGTCCGGCATGTCGCCGTCCAGCCTCGATCGGTTGGATTCCACGTGCGTTTCCACGCCTGCTCCCACGCTGGCCTGTCGGCCTCTCCTGTATCACCAAACACGACACGGCGCATCCGGCAGCGGATTTCAGCGCCGGATACAGCCATTGCCGCTGTGCGGCATGTCAGTCCTAGCGCGGCAAGGTCACCAAACCTCGCCGCCCAACCCGCTGGCTTGTAACCGGCCCGTGAAGACAAAACACGATGACAATCAGGGAGACCAAGATGTTGCAGCAGCAGAAGATCAGAACCACGGCCGGGCGCGGCCGCCTGTTCGACAGCATTCTCGACACCGTCGGCGACACGCCGGTGGTTCGCATCAACAATCTCGGACCGTCCCACGCGACGATCTACGTCAAAGCCGAGTATTTCAATCCCGGCGCCTCGGTGAAGGACCGGCTGGCGCTCAACATCATCGAGGAGGGCGAGCGCAGCGGTGCGCTGAAGCCGGGCCAGACGGTGGTCGAGGCGACCAGCGGCAACACCGGCATCGGCCTCGCCATGGTCTGCGCGCAAAAGGACTATCCGCTGGTCGTCACCATGGCCGACAGTTTTTCGGTCGAGCGCCGCAAGCTGATGCGCATGCTGGGCGCCAAGGTGGTGCTGACGCCGCGCGCCGAAAAAGGTTTCGGCATGTACAAGAAGGCGGTGGAACTGGCCGAGGCCAATGGCTGGTTCCTTGCCCGCCAGTTTGAAACAGCGGCCAACGCCGCCATCCACGAGGCAACGACGGCGCGCGAGATCGTCAATGATTTCGCCGGCTCGCGGCTCGATTGCTTCGTCACCGGCTATGGCACCGGCGGCACGGTGGTCGGCGTGGCGCGCGTGCTGCGCCGCGAGCGTCCGGAAACCCGCATCGTGCTCTCCGAGCCGGCCAACGCGCAGCTCATCGGCAGCGGCAAGGTGCAGCAGCGCGGCACCGATGGTGCCCCGGCCGCCAGCCATCCAGCCTTCGAGCCGCACCCGATCCAGGGCTGGACGCCGGATTTCATCCCCAACGTGCTGCAGGAGGCGATCGACACCAGCCTCTATGACGAGGTGATGCCGATCGCCGGGCCCGAGGGCATCAAATGGGCCAGAGAATTGGCGCGGAAAGAGGGCATCTTCACCGGCATTTCCGGCGGCGCCACCTTCGCCGTGGCGCGGCAGGTCGCGGAGAAGGCGCCGGCCGGCGCGGTGATCCTGTGCATGCTGCCCGACACCGGCGAGCGCTACATGTCGACACCGCTGTTCGACGGCATCGAGGCCGAGATGGATGCCGACGAGACTGCCCTGTCGCGCTCGACGCCCGGCTGTCAGTTTCCCGCGGCTTGACGGAGATCCGTCATGGACGCCATGCAAGAAAACCTCGGCCTGGTGGCCGAGGAAACGCTCGATCCCCTGGACTGGGCCGATGTGCAGGCCCTGTCGCACCGGGTCATCGACGATGCGGTCGATTATCTCCGCGATGTGCGCGACCGCCCGGTCTGGCGGGAGATGCCGGCCGATGTGATAAAGGCCTTCTCGGCGCCGCTGCCGCGCTCCCCGGCGCCGCTGGATGCTGTCTATGCCGAGGTGTCCCGCACGGTGATGTCCTATCCGATGGGCAATATCCATCCGCGCTTCTGGTCCTGGTATATGGGGTCGAGCAACTTCACCGGCGCGCTCGGCGATTTCCTGGCGGCTATCCAGGGCTCGAACCTCGGCGGCGGCAACCACGCCGCCGGGCTGATGGACAGCCAGGTGGTGAACTGGTGCAAGGAGATGCTGGGCTTTCCAGCTTCTGCCGGCGGCACGCTGGTCAGCGGCGGCTCGATGGCCAACATCATAGGGCTGACCGTGGCGCGCAACGTCAAGGCCGGCATCGACGTGCGTGAGCACGGTGTCGCCGCCATCGAAAAGCCGCTGCGCTTCTACGGCTCGGAGCAGATACACTCGTGCCACCGCAAGGCGATGGAGGCACTCGGCCTCGGCAACCGGGCACTGCGCCGCATCCCGACCGATGCCGGGCTGCGCATCGATATCGCTGCCTTGCGTGCGGCGATCACCGAAGACCGCGCGGCAGGGTTCAAGCCGGCCTGCGTCATCGGTACGGCCGGCACCGTCAACACCGGGGCGATCGACGATTTGCAGGCGCTTGCGAAGCTGGCACATGAGGAAGGCCTCTGGTTCCATGTCGACGGCTGCATCGGCGCGCTGATGGCCATTGCGCCTGAAAATGCCCATCGCGTCGCCGGCATCGAACGGGCGGATTCGGTCGCGCTCGATCCGCACAAATGGCTGCACGCGCCATTCGAGGTCGGCTGCGCCCTGGTCAGGGATGCCGCCGCGCATCGCGGGGCCTTCGCTGTGACGCCGGAATATCTGGAATCGATGCCGCGCGGCCTCGCTTCCGGCGAATGGTTGCACGACTACGGCCTGCAGACGTCGCGCGGTTTTCGCGCGCTGAAGGTGTGGATGGCACTGAAGGAGCACGGTGTCGAGAAATTCGGCCGCCTGATCGACCAGAACATTGCTCAGGCCGTCTATCTTGCCGGCCTGATCGAGGCCGCACCGCGGTTGCAGCTGGCGGCATCGCCGACCGTCAACATCGTCTGCTTCCGCTATCAGCCCGGTCTGACAGGCGAGGCTCTGAAGGCGCTCAACACGGAGATCATGCTGCGGCTGCAGGAACAGGGCATTGCGGCCCTTTCGGACACCACGGTGCATGGCGAGCACTGGTTGCGCGTGGCGATCACCAACCATCGCACACGGCGCGAGGATCTCGACCTTCTGGTGCATGAAACGGTGCGGCTGGGGCATGACATCGCAACGCAGGGTTCCGCGCCTTCCTAGTTACGGGCAGGCATGCGATTCTGCCGCGATGATTCGGGAGATCCAGGCCGTGACGCTGTTTCGTATGGTTGCACTGGCAGCGCTGGTCTTCACCGCCCCGGCGCAGGCCGCCGACATGGCCTTTTTCGTCAAGAACCTGCGCAAGGAATCTGTCGCGGTCGAGCTGTTCAGCCGCGACCGTGAGACGGTCTGGCCGGGCAATGACAAGGTGTTCCTGATCGAACCCGAGTCGCAGAAATCCGTGCCGCTGTCCTGCAATCAGGGCGAACATATCTGCTACGGCGCCTGGGCCGACGGCAATGACAGCATCTCCGCCGGCGTCGGGCCGGACAATGACCAGCCCTGCGACACCTGCTGCTTCATCTGCGTGGAACATTCCACCGAGACGATCGATCTGGTGCCGTAGAGCGCGGAAGTTTCGTTGGACCCAAATTAAGTCGGGGATCGGCCCGTCCGGTCCACTTCCGCGATTCAGCGCTGCATGCAATGGTCGCCCCGCGGCCGGGTGGGCCGCTTGTTCGGGGGTTATCATGTTTCATGCCTATGCGCGCCGCATGCTGGCCGCGCTGTCCTTCGTCATGCTGGTTGCGTCGGCGGCGCAAGCCGACGATGTCACCTTCGCCATCAAGAACAGCCACCCCAACGCCATGCGCGTCGAGCTCTACAGCCAGGATCGCGACTATGTCTGGCCGGGCGAGGACAAGGACTACGTCCTCGACGACGGCGAGACCAAGCAGCTGCCGATATCCTGCAACGCGGGCGAATCGATCTGCTACGGCGCCTGGGTCGATGGCGATGAGGGCACCTATTGGGGCGTCGGTCCAGGCAACACGGAAAAATGCGAAGATTGCTGCTACACCTGCAACGGCGGCGAGACCGAGGAGATCGAGCTGGTCCCCTGACCGGTTTGCCAGCTTGACGGTCTTCGGGCCGGAAGCCATGGCCTGTGCAAATACCCAGCGCGCGCCGCCTCGAACTGTTCAGACGCGACGCGCTTCAGGCAAAAGGAGCTCAGCTATGGCCGGCATGGTCGAAAGCGACAAGATCGACGTCGGGTTTTCCGGCAAGCGTTGCCTCCATTCGCGCAACTGCGTGCTCGGCGATCCGAATGTCTTCGTGCCCAACGCGCCGGGCCAATGGATCCATCCCGAGGCGGCCAGCGTCGAGAAGATCGTTGCCATCGCCGAAAGCTGCCCCTCGGGCGCCATGACCTACATCAGGAAGGATGGCGGGCCGCAGGAGCAGCCGCCGGTGGTCAACACCGTGCGGCTGCGCGAAAACGGCCCGCTGGCGGTACACGCCGGGATCGTGCTCGACGGCGAGACTTCTTATCGTGCCACGCTCTGCCGCTGCGGCGCCTCGGAAAACAAGCCGTTCTGCGACGGTAGCCACAACAAGTCAGGTTTTGCCGCCACCGGCCACCGCTGAAGGACACGCTGGCGCTCGAAGCGAGGAATGGTCCGCTGAAAGTGACGCCGACCACCAATGGCCCGCTCAAGCTAGAGGGCAATCTCGAGATCGTCACCGGAACCGGCCATACGGTCGACCGTACGCAACGCGCCTTCCTCTGCCGCTGCGGCCATTCCGCCAACAAACCGTTCTGCGATGGCACGCACAAGAAGGTGGGGTTTGTGGGGTAGCTGTTTTGGCCGGCGGGACAGCACCCCCCTCTGTCCTGCCGGACATCTCCCCCGCAAGGGGGGAGATTGGCAGTTTCCGCCGGCGGCGCCCTTTTCGGCATTGAAGATTGGCGAAAGCGGGGATGACATCCGATCTCCCCACTTGCGGGGGAGATGCCTGGCAGGGCAGAGGGGGGTGCTGTCCCGCCGACCTCGCTTGTTCACCACCACCAACCTACCTACCGTGGCCCAGCGCTCGCGGCTTTATCGTCCGCTCCGTATCGGCTAAGGGCAGGGACAAATAAATTGCCACCCGGACCGCCGCCAAAAATGACAGCCAAGACCAAGCCAAAGCCGCTGTTCCTCGGGATCGACACCGGCGGCACCTATACCGATGCCGTGTTGTGGTCTGAGACGGAAGGCCCGCAAGAGGGGCCGAACAAGGGCAAGGTGCTGGCCAAGGCCAAGGCGCTGACCACACGGCATGACCTCGCCGTTGGCATTTCCGGCGCCGTCGACGCGGTGCTGCAGAAAGCCGGCACCGATCCCGCCGCCATCAAATTGGTGTCGATGTCGACGACGCTTGCCACCAACGCGCTTGTCGAGGGCCAGGGCGGCCGCGCCGCGCTGGTGATGATCGGCTTTTCCGAGGGCGACCTCGCCCGCGACGGGCTGAAGGCCGCGCTCGGCACCGATCCGGTGGTTTTTTGTCCGGGCGGCCACGATGTGCACGGCAATGCCGCCAAGCTCGATCTGTCTGGACTGGAGGCGGCGTTGCCGGAACTCGGCGCCTCGGTGTCCGGCTTTGCCGTCTGCGCCTATTTTGCCACCCGCAATCCGGCGCATGAGATCGCCGCCCGCGAGTTGATCCGCGAAAAGACAGGCCTGCCGGTCACATCGAGCCACGAGCTGTCGGCCAAGCTCGGCGGCCCGCGCCGGGCACTCACCACTCTGCTCAACGCCAGGCTGATCTCAATGATCGACCGGCTGGTGGCGGCAACCGAAGGCTTTCTCCAGGCGCGCAACATTGCAGCCCCGCTGATGGTGGTGCGCGGCGACGGTGCGCTGGTTTCGGCAGCGTTTGCCCGCCAGCGGCCGATCGAGACCATCCTGTCCGGCCCGGCCGCCAGCCTGGTCGGCGCCCGCCACATGACCGGGCTCGACAATGCCATGGTGTCCGATATCGGCGGCACCACCACCGACGTCGCCGTGCTCGATGACGGCCGTCCCAGGCTCGACCCGGAAGGCGCCACCGTCGGCGGCTTCCGCACCATGGTCGAGGCCGTCGCCATGCGCACCTTCGGCCTCGGCGGCGATTCCGAAGTGGCGCTGGAAGATGGCGCGCTCAACCCGAAGATCCTGCTCGGGCCGCGCCGCCTGGTGCCGTTGGCGCTGGCCGGCATGGCGCACGGTACAGCTGTCACCTCCGAACTCGAACGCCAGCTGCGGGCGCCCAATCCCGGCCGCATGGACGGCCGCTTCGCGGTGCGCACCGGCGTGCCGGACCGGCTCGCCGCCGGCCTGACCGGCGCCGAAGCCAGGCTCTACGAGCTGATCGGTGCCGTGCCGCTCGCCGTCGACAGGCTTTTGAGTTCCAACGCGCAGAACGCGACGCTGAACCGGCTGGTGTCGCGCGGGCTGGTGCATGTCGCCGGCTTCACCCCGTCGGACGCCGCCCATGTGCTGGGCAAGCAGGCGAACTGGGATCCCATCGCCGCGCGCCTCGGCGCCGAACTGTTCGCCCGCAAGCGTGACGGCCGTGGCCAGAACATCGCCGCTTCGCCGGAAGCGATTTCGGAACGGGTGCTGGTGACGCTGACGCGCTGGTCGGCCGAATATATCCTCGAGACCGCCTTTGCCGAGGATGGGCTCGATGGCGCGTCGACGGTGGCGCACGCCCTGGTGCAGCGCGCGGTCGACGCGCATCCCGGCATCGCCCGCCTGAGCGTTGCGCTCGACCGCCCGGTCATCGGCCTCGGCGCCTCGGCGCCGCTGCACTATGCCGGGCTGCCGCCGCTGATCGGCAATGACTGCGTGGTGCCCAGGGATACCGATGTCGCCAACGCGCTCGGCGCCGTCGTCGGCCAGGTCAGGGTATCGGCCGAGGCGCGGGTCAGCCAGCCCATGGAAGGGCTGTTTCGTCTCGCCTCGGGCGAGACCGTGCGCGATTTCCTCGACGAGGCGACGGCGATCGCGGCGGCCGAGGCCGATGTCCGCGCCATCGTCGCGGAGCGCGCCAGGGATGCCGGCACCGACAGCGCCGAGATCGACGTCGCCACCGAATTCCGGGTCTCGACCGTCGAAGCCCAGCGCATGTTCATCGAGGCGCATGTCGTGGCCGTGGCCTCGGGAAGGCCGCGCATTGCGGTTTGAGCGGGGCGGCGAAATACGCCACCTTCACCTAAGCTGAATTGACCCGGCAAACCTGACATGCCAAAGGCCCGCAAAGCCTTTCATCTGGAGTAGCCTGATGACCGACCGCATCGAGATCGCCGGATTGCGGATTGCCCGCGAGCTGCATGAGTTCGTGGCCAGGGAAGCGCTGCCGGGCACGGAGATCGAAGCGGACGCCTTCTGGAACGGTTTTTCGGCCATCATCCATGATTTGGCGCCGAAGAACCGGGCGCTGCTGGCAGCGCGTGACGCCATCCAGGAACAGGTAGATGGCTGGTATCGCGATCACGGCGCGCCGGTCGACATGGAGGCCTACAAGGGCTTCCTGAAAGAGATCGGCTATATCGTTCTGGAGGGCCCGCCCTTCAGCGTGTCGACCGACAATGTCGACCCCGAAATCGCTGATGTTGCCGGACCGCAGCTGGTCGTGCCGGTGATGAATGCGCGCTATGCGCTCAACGCCGCCAATGCGCGCTGGGGTTCGCTCTACGATGCGCTCTACGGCACCGATGCCATCCCCGAAACGGCGGGCGCCGAAAAGGGCAAAGCCTTCAATCCGGCGCGCGGCGCCAAGGTCGTTGCCTGGACGAAGACCTTCCTCGACGAGGCTGCCCCGCTCACCTCGGGCAAATGGGCCGGGGTCAACGGTCTGTCATTGGCGCAAGGCGCCCTGCGGCTAAGCGCCGGCGCCGGCTCGACGACGCTGGCCGACCCCAGGCAATTCGTCGGCTATCGTGGCGATGCCGCCAATCCCGATACCGTGCTGCTTGTGCGCAACGGCCTGCACATCGAGATCGTGATCGACCGCAACAACCAGATCGGCCGCACCGATCCGGCTGGCATCGCCGATGTCATCCTGGAATCGGCGCTGACCACCATCCAGGACTGCGAGGATTCGATCGCCGCGGTGGATGCTGAGGACAAGGTCGTCGTCTACCGCAATTGGCTCGGCCTGATGAAGGGTGATCTGGCGGAAGAGATCACCAAGGGCGGCAAGAGTTTTGTCCGCAAGCTCAATCCCGACCGCTCCTACACCGCGCCCGCCGGCGGCACGCTGACCGTGCCCGGCCGTTCGCTGATGCTGATCAGGAATGTCGGCCACCTCATGACCAACCCGGCGATCCTTGATCACGACGGCAACGAGGTTCCGGAAGGCATCTTGGATGCTGCGATGACGGCGCTGATCGCGCTGCACGATGTCGGGCCGAACGGCCGCCGCGCCAATTCCCGCGCCGGCTCGATGTATGTCGTGAAACCCAAGATGCACGGGCCCGACGAAGTCGCTTTCGCCGTCGAGATCTTCGACCGTGTCGAGGCCCTGCTCGGCATGGCCAGAAGTACCATCAAGATGGGCATCATGGACGAGGAGCGGCGCACCACCGTCAACCTCAAGGAGGCGATCCGCGCCGCAAAAGAGCGCGTCGTGTTCATCAACACCGGCTTCCTCGACCGCACCGGCGACGAGATCCACACCTCGATGGAAGCCGGCCCGATGATCCGCAAGGGCGACATGAAGCAGGCCGCCTGGATTTCCGCCTACGAGGCATGGAATGTCGACATCGGGCTGGAATGCGGTTTGGCCGGCCACGCCCAGATCGGCAAGGGCATGTGGGCGATGCCCGATCTGATGGCTGCGATGCTGGAACAGAAAATCGCCCATCCCAGGGCCGGCGCCAACACCGCCTGGGTGCCGTCGCCAACGGCGGCGACGCTGCATGCCACGCACTATCACAAGGTCGATGTCCATGCCGTGCAGGCCGCACTCAAGAACCGGCCCAAGGCAAAGCTCGACGACATCCTGTCGGTGCCGGTCGCGGTGCGGCCGAACTGGTCGCCTGAAGACATCCAGAAGGAACTCGACAACAACGCGCAGGGCATTCTTGGCTATGTCGTGCGCTGGATCGACCAAGGCGTCGGCTGCTCGAAAGTGCCTGACATCAACGATGTCGGCCTGATGGAAGACCGCGCCACGCTGCGTATTTCCTCACAGCACATCGCCAATTGGCTGCACCACGGCGTGTGCAGCGAGGACCAGGTGATGGCGACGATGAAGCGCATGGCTGACATCGTCGACCGCCAGAACGCGGGCGTCCCGCTTTACCAGCCGATGGCGGCCGACTTTGACAAGTCGATAGCCTTCCTCGCCGCCTGCGACCTGGTCTTCAAGGGCCGCGTCCAGCCCAACGGCTACACCGAGCCGGTGCTGCACGCGCGGCGGCTGGAACTGAAGGCGCAACTGAGCTGAAGAGCCCAGTCCCTGCCGTGAATGGAGCGGCAGGTCTTCGGCCTGGCTTCCTCCGGAGGTGAGGCGTCAGGAAGCTGTATGGTCCAGGAGCCGGATGGTGGGATCGCGACGGTGTTCGGAGTTGACCCTATCGACGCCTTCCACCGTAATCGCGATTGTCCCGTTTTCCACTCTTGCTATCCAGCCCTTCGCTTTCAGATACCAGAGATGAAATTCGAGATGCTCTCGCGGACAGCCTGACAAGCGTTCGAGCTCCACATCTCCGATCCCGGGATTGCTGACGTCGTGCCGGCGCTTCGCGTAAAGCAGCGACAGCAGCCTGGCCTGGATCACGACATCCCGCTCGACGCCCTTGGTGCTGCTGGCTTCCTCGGTCAGCTCGCGGCGAAGGCCGGCATGGTCCTTGTACGCGATGTCGTATTGAGCGCGTTTGACCGGATCCTTGAGCGTGTTGTGGGCTTCCACGATTTCACTGAAGCGGGCTTCATCGCCGGTTTCGCGATTGTCGGGATGATAGCGCATCGCAAAATAGCGAAATATGCGCTCCAGCGTTTCCGAATTGGCGTTCGGGCTAACTTCCAAAACTTCGTAGTAGTCAATGAACATAGCGGGCTCCCCGACCGGAACCATATTCGCATTGTCTAAATAAGGAATGTCCAATGCAGAGACCAAGACTTTGGTCCGGCGTCGATGACATCCACGCTTCTGGAAGAGGAAGAAAATGGCCGGCGCCCGCTCGGTGGGGCCGTTGGGTGGTGAGGACGCCGGCCAAGCGGACAATCAGGTCCGCCGCACCGTGGAGATGATCGATTCGCAGAGGCGGTGTTATGGCGTGATCGCGGAAGGCAATGTGGCGAGGTCGGCTTGTCGGGCGGCGAGTGACCTACGCCGCCTGCGCCATCCGCTCCGAGCTCATGCGGTAGGAGATCGCTTCGGCCAGATGGATTCGGCCGACGGTTTCGCTGGCGTCGAGATCGGCAAGCGTCCGTGCCACCTTCAGCACACGGTGATAGGCCCGCGCCGAAAAGGCGAGCTTTTCGCTGGCGTCCTTGAGCAGCGACAGGCCGGCGACGTCAGGCATGGCGATTTCCTCGATGATCGACGGTGAGCAATGCGCGTTGGTGGTGGCGCGGGTGGCGCCGAGCCGCTCGAAGCGTTCGCGCTGGATGGTGCGGGCGCGTGCCACGCGCATCGCCACATCGGCGCTTTTCTCCGCCCGGTCGGGCCGGATCAAGTCGCTGGCCGAGACCGCCGGCACTTCGATCCTGAGATCGATGCGATCGAGCAGCGGGCCCGAAATGCGCGCCTGATAGTCGGTGCGGCAACGCTCGCCGCGCAGGCAGCGATAGCCCGGCTCGCCGGCCATGCCGCAGCGGCACGGGTTCATCGCCGCCACCAGCTGGATACGCGCCGGATAGGTGACGCGATGGTTGGCCCGCGCGATCATGCAGTCGCCGGTCTCCAGCGGCTGGCGCAGCGCATCGAGCGTCTGCGGCGTGAACTCGGGAAACTCGTCGAGGAACAGCACGCCGTGATGGGCCAGCGACACCTCGCCCGGCCGCGCGCGGATGCCGCCGCCGACCATCGCCGCCATCGAGGCCGAGTGGTGCGGCGCGCGGAACGGCCGCCGGTCGGTCAGCTTGCCTTCGCCGAGTTCCCCCGCCACCGAGGCGATCATCGAGACTTCGAGCAATTCCTTCGGCGCCAGCGGCGGCAGGATCGACGGCAGCCGCTGCGCCAGCATCGATTTGCCCGATCCTGGCGGTCCGATCATAAGGATATTGTGCCGTATTAAAGTATTTAATGACCCACATTCTCAAGATAGTGAGTTATATTAAATGTGCGGGCGGCGGTTGATGATAGACATCATTGTAGAGTATTAATCCTCCAATCTGGAGGTTTCCCCTGACAAAGCCGCTCGCTTATTCCTACGTCCGCATGTCGACCGATATCCAGCTGAAAGGCGACAGTTTGCGGAGGCAATCGGAGCGGTCGAAGAAATATGCCGAGGATCACAATCTCCAACTCGTCGAGGACTTCCGACTAGAGGACATTGGCGTCTCAGCTTTCAAGGGTGACAACGTCTCCTCAGGCGCGCTTGGTAAGTTTCTGGACGCCGTCAAAGCAGGCAGGATTCCGAAGGGGTCATACCTGCTTGTCGAGTCGTTTGACCGTCTGTCACGCCAAAAACTGAATGCCTCGGTGGCGCTGTTCTTCGATATCACATCGAACGGTATCAACCTCGTCACTTTATCGGACAACCAGCTCTACAAAGCCGGGGAAGCTGAGTTTGCACAGCTGATCATGTCGATCGTTGTGATGGCTCGTGCAAACGAGGAATCTGAAATCAAAAGCCAGCGTCTGTCGGCTGCGTGGGGCGCCAAACGAAGGGCAATCGGCGACAAGAAACTGACCGGACTGTGCCCGGCTTGGTTGGAATTATCGGACGACCGAAAGAGTTTTCGCGTGATCGACGATCGAGCACAGATCGTCAGGCGCATATTCGAAGATAGTGCAAGCGGCCAAGGGTCGTTTGTCATCACGCGACGGCTGAACGACGTGGGCATACCGGCCTTTGGTAGGTCGAATGGCTGGGTGCAGTCGTACGTCACCAAGATCCTTCAGACCCGCGCTGTCCTCGGTGAGTTTCAGCCTCACACCAAGCAGAATGGGAAACGGATACCGTTTGGCGACCCGATTCCTGGCTATTATCCGCAAATCGTCGATGAAGAACTGTTTCTCCGAGCGCAATTCGCCAGGGGTAAACGCCGGATAGAAGGCGGGGGGCGTAAGGGAGAAGCGCTGCGCAACCTGTTCACACACTTGGCTAAGTGCGGGTACTGCGGCGCGCCTATGCATTTTCTCAACAAGGGATTTGGACCGGGAGGCGGAACATACCTGAAGTGCAGTCAGGCATTACGTGGACTGGATTGCGTTTCAACCCCATGGCGCTACCAAGATTTTGAGAGGTCGTTCTTTCTTTACGTCAAGGAGATCGATCTGGGTGAAATACTTGCTGCATCGGCCACTAAATCGGAAGCAATCGCCTTGGATGACCGACTGACTTCGCTGAAGGAGAAACGTCATCAGTTAGAGGTTCAACGGGAGCTAACCTACGCCCTTATAAATCAGGCGATTTCGATCGATTTCGTGTCGGCAAAACTGAGGGAATGCGAAAACGATCTAGCCGGAGTCGACGTGCAGATCACCGACGTCGAGCTGCAGCTGTCTGAATTCCGCGAACAGCAGTCGATTTCGCCTGATGAGCTGCACCGGCTGATTGACCAACTTCAAGAGACCGAAGGCCCCGACGCGTTCGCGCAGAGGACGATGCTTGCCGGCCGCTTGCGCGATATCGTCAGCGACCTGCGATTAGACATTGAAGGCACTAAACCCCGGTTGAAGAAGGCGGAAGCGCTCTTCGATCAGGCAGCCACCAATCCGTTAGAGCGCCAGAGCATTCTCGAAGTGATCGAACGAACCAACATTGAGGCAAAACGATATAACCGCAGCTTCACGGTCGTTCTTGCCGACGGCATCTCACGCAAAATCGTGCTGAACAATGACGACCCAACGGATTTCGTCGCCGAGGTCACCGTGGATGCGGCAGGCAATCCGGCTGGCAGCGATCGGGGCGCCGACCTGGAAACGCTTTTTGGTCCCTAGGCTTTGCGACGAAAAGCATTCTTCACACGTGTCCTGTTCCCTCAACTTTAGCCATGCAGCAACCACCGCGTGGTCCACCACTAGAGATTGATCGCGCCGCTCTCAACAACGAATGCGCGACTATGCCTGGTCTCCAAAAATCTCCCATAGAATGGTTTGTCGCGACCTATCTGAAAAAATCACAAGGGCAATGAACGGCATGTGCGGTTCCAGATCCCCGTATTTTACCGATAGAAGTTCCGCCAACCCCAGGCCTATGAACTTGAGGGATGTGTTAGCAGCGCCCTTTACTAGCTCCCGTCTTATGAGTTTCCAATACTCCACAAATGAAGTCCTAAAATGAAGTGGGTTTGCTCCATAGGTGTCATCCAACAGTGCGTTACTGAGCTCCTTCTGAAGGCCACGCTGCAATTGGCGAACGCGCTCGCGAGTTACAGGGCTTGCGGATTGGTCGCCGATCTCCTCCATCGTGCTGGAACGACGATCTCCCACCAACAGGCGGTCCGAAAGGACTCGTCGAGAAAGTTCATTTCCTCGGGTTTCTTTGATGTGTTCATAGACCTCCGGTAGAGCCGACAAAAACGCGGCGCCAGAGCCGACCGCCGAACTCGGTGTCAACACAAGGCCTGCCTTCACGGCAAAATCGTCCCAATCAACAAACCCATCTGCGCGTTGAGCTTTATCGACGGCAGCAAGCCTCCTTCGGGTCAGCTGGATGGTAGCCTCGCCTATACCCGACAGACGGGCCAGTGAGTGGCCATCGCTCAGCATTCGCTCACTCAGTTCGCCAATCGTTCGTATGCCAGAGTCGAACAGGATGTTAGCTTTAGTGCCTAGATGCAGCAGAAATATAGGCCTCTGACTGTCTTCTGGGTTCAACGCCAATTTGCCTGCCTCAGTTATGTTACGGTTGCCCATTTCTTTAAAATCCAGCCCTAGAACCGTCCTGATACTGGCATCTTGCACCTGACGACCTTGTGCGAACGTTGCGCGAGGGATGCCACTGCGAATTCATTTGGATCAAGTCTCCGTAAAATTTGATATCCCATTGAGGCAACTGTTCTGATTGCTGGGTAGATCCGATCGGGTTCGCCATAAATAGATTAGCAATCCTAGAACCGTCATTCCCTCAGAACCGAATTTCCCCTTCAGATCTCTTCCATTGTACTAGTTCAAACCGGTTTTTTGAGCCGTGCCGACGGCAATCCTCGCACGACCTCAAACACCTCAACGCAATTCCACCCATCAGACTCGATGGGTCTATATCCCTATGAAAAGACCAACTCACATGCTCCAAAGCCACTCACAACCCTCTGCTCACTCCATCTCATCTCAATATGCATCCTGGTTCGATGACAGGATTGAGCAGTTCATCGATGCTCACAAAGGTAGACTCGAACCCACCTCCTTCTTCAAACGACGGAACGGGTTCTTCATCACGATCTCGTTCGATCACAGCATTCGCAAGCAGCGGCTAGAAAGTTCCGACCTGATCGACGGCCCAGGCGCCAAAACGGTGATGGACACGTTCACCGACCTGTACAATTTGATCTGCCGGAACCTGGTCGGAAGGAACTACCATCGCCCCTCATTCCATGCTCTCAAACCTTTAGCTATCGGTTGTCTGGACATGAATGGATCGAGATACTGGAGATCGATGGGAGAGCTGCAAAACCCACATATCCATTCGATCTGGATTTTTACCGATCAAACTAGAGACGGATTCCAAAAGTTATTAGACGACAAAGAACGGCTCCTAGCCATCAAAGAACGGTTTTCGATTCGAGAGTTAGATATCCAGCAGCTTGATCATGACCATCGAAATTCAACGGGTGATAGTCGTGCATCATCGTACATGGCCAAATTCATGGTGCACAATAATCACGAGCTGAAAGTCGCTGACGACTTCAGGGTGCTGCCGATTCAGATCGAGAAATCACTGAACTGAGACAGGGTTTCGGCAGGGTGCCGGGAATTTCTGACCTGAAAACGCACTTAGGATTTGGGTGTTCGGGTAACACGGAAATTTGAATAGCCTTTTCTGTGACCCTGCCATGATTTTCTGGAGTTCAAGAGAGCCCCGTAAACCCGGCGGGTGTGTCACGGTGGTCGTTTCTCAATTCTCCACGTACACCCGAGCCCGTTCAGTTTTCAATCCTCATCGTTGCCATCGTCTTCATCATCGTCGTCATGCTGCTCCTCAAAGCCGTCAACATCGACGACTTCGATCCAATCCCAGTTCTTGGCTGTGATTTCGGCCTTCAAGCGCTCCATCATCGGAATCGGAATCTTGTATCCAGGCTTCAGGAGGTCAACGAGATACCCGATCTTCGCGTTCTCCACCGTAAGCGCAAGATTGAAGCTCTCAGTCTGAATTCCGCGCATATTCGATGCAGTGACCTCGACATCGACAACGAATGGACCCTCGTGGTGGGGATCGATCGTCGCAATCCCCTCGAATTCCCAGCTGCGACCATGCCTGAAATCGGCGCAATGTATCTCGATCACCGGGCTACGGTCGGGACCGGCAGCAAACTGCATCTCATGCCTGCCGACGATCGACGGCCGAATAGAATTAGGATCGAACCGGATGCCATCGAGGAAAGTTCTTGGCTTAGGCGCAGGCGGGCCAAAGATCGGATAACAGGTGAAACGATTATGGAGGGAACCGCCCCTACCTACCAATCTGAGCACCAGGCTCTCAGCCTGCAAATTACCGAGGTTTTTGAGGCAGAAGGTGAACGGTACTTGAGCGTAATGAACCTCAAGGAACCGATGAACCGACGCAGTGTATGCAGGAACGACTTTGGTCCGATAATCGCGATAACGATCATCGTAGCTATCGTCGCGGCGGAAGTTGAATGGAGAATCGTCCTGCTGGCTGGGGTTTTTTCGGATCACGTGTGATGCGATGACACCTTTGGCATTTTCAGGCATTGGTTCGATGCGGAAAAGCCTTTGAGGCTGAGCCAGGCCAAAATCCAATGAGACTTCGATTTTAGGTTGCGCCGCTTCGAACTCACGAACACGTAGCTTCAGCCGCTGAACTTCCTTGTCACTTTCACTCGGTTCAGGTTCGAGTAGCCAGTGATCCGCCAGTCGCTGACGGTTCAATCCGTGGCGAGCGGCAATCGCTATCGGATTGGTGTCATGGCTGAGCAGAAGCTTGCGATCGTTCGGTACATCCTGTGCGTGAAGTATCTGGGCGACAACACGATCATCGCCCTCATCGCGATCTAGGTCATCAAACAGCTCCCAATTCATACGTGCACACCGCGCCACCGCGATGTCGACAACGGGAGGACCTACCGCGATTGTGTGCGGTGCCGCATTGTTAGCAGCAGGAGCAATTAGACGGTTAAATGCCCTGGCACGCTTGTTGAGCCGCCCATCACGCTTTCGCTTGTCAATCTCGGCGTTGACCTGCTGAACGACCAAGATCAGGATCGGCCCCTCAGCATCCAGCTCTGCCCAAGGGAGCGTTTCTAGCGGTTTTCCTTGGAGCGCGACCATACTGTCGATGAATATGATCGCCGAATACTTATTGTGATCGAACGCTGATTCCATGCAGGCAGACTATCGGCAATCCAGCGGTTCTACCATTGGATCGTCACTGGACAACGGAGTGGGGACCGGAAACCGCAATTTACCGCGAGCGCTGGCTAAGGGCGTGCAAGTTTCACAAATTTATTTTTCAAGGGTACTTGCGCCGCCATTTTGTCGCACCCATCTAGCCGCGACGCTGGCAGGGAAACCTCTGCCGGCGTCTAACGGAGGGTCCATTTGCGCATGGCAGGAACGATACCCGCAAAATCACAACTCGGAAAACTTGGCCTCAGGGCCGCAAAGGAACACTCCAGCGACATATATATGTACGCTGGGCGTATAGACGAACAAGGGTACGAAGCGCTTCGCAACGAGGTGTTATTCGCCCGAAGATCAGAAAAAGCTATACTAATTCTGGTCACCAATGGCGGCTCTGGCTCCGCAGCTTTCAAAATTGCCAGGCTCTTCCAAACCTTTTACGACAGTTTCGATATCTTTGTTCCTGCACACTGCAAAAGTGCCGGGACACTTCTGGCACTTGGTGCAAACCGGTTGTGGATGTCTCCGTTTGCGGAACTTGGACCGATAGACGCGCAGGGCCTACAGCGGGATGAACTCGGCGTGTTGGATTCAAGTTTGTCCACGCGAACCTCTCTCGAAGCCATTATGGAAACGTCGTTCAGCTTCTTCAACGACTCTGTCGTCAATCTTGCCACGCTCAGTCAGGGCAGTATTAGCTTCAGGCTCGCGGCGGAGATATGCGGAGCAATGGCTACCAACATCATGTCACCGTTGGTTGCCCGAATAGATCCCGCTGTGCTCGGTCGCGAGAAGCGTGACGTGGAACAGGGGATTAAGTACGGAAGTCAACTCGCGTCGATATCGGGCAATGCAGACGAAGATACCGTAGTCAGTTTGGCTCAGGACTATCCCTACCATGGTTTTGTGATCGACTTCGCTCACGCAAAAACGCTGTTTCGGCAGGTCAAGCGGGCAGAAGGGACATTACTCGCGTTGGGGAACGAACTCGGTGACGCTATACGCCATGCATCTGAAGGGGACATAGAAATCAAAACCCTTCACAAAACAAAGCTTTCCAACGCGGAAGAGGCGACAAGCCAGGGAATGCCAGAGATTCCAGCAGATGGCTTCCCAGAGATGACAGACTACTGCGGCCCTCCAGGCGAAACTTACGCTGACTGGTTGGACGAAAAGCACCAGGCAAACGACGACCACACGCCGGCCGAGGATTTGAAGGCAGCATAACCCCCCAGTCCGAATGTGACCGAGCCTCGCCCTATGGGCGAGGCCTTCGGCATGAGTTTTTTGATCGAACTAAGGGGGACCAGACATGGAAATATTGGAAGACAAACGCATAGAACCAGACGAATCCAGGTCACCGGACGCGCGCCGCAGAGGGTCCGGAACAGCCAACGAGCAAACATATTTCACGACCACAAATCCTAACGATCCGCCCATTACAGTTCTTATCCCACCTGAAAACGTCCTCCCTCCACCGAAGCGCAAGGGCGGCCAAAAGAAGCCGCCGCCGACAGCGCACCTGATTATCGGGTTCGACACCGAATATCAGTCACGCGATCCGATCGGGCCGACCAAGGATGAGGCCCTGGATGCGAAGAACGAAATCCTCTCGTATCAATTTTGCACGAAGCTGGTTTCCAAGGATCCATTGGTCAATGGTCCGCAGTGCAGTGGGATCATCATTCCAGAAGGGAACGAGCAACGATGGCTACTCCGCGACTTTGTCGTGGCAGCGATCGGCACCCTGATCAAGGAATTCCCTAACGTAAAGGTACCCACTGATATCTATCTGGTCGGGCACTTCACGCGTGCCGACCTCCCAATGTTCCATGAATTTCGCGGTGAGGCCAAACGGTCGTTGAACAACGTCCGAAACACGTTCGTTTCGATCGAGAATTTCATCCCGATGACGATCGAGGATCGCGACGGAAACGAGATCGAAAGCTTCCGGGTCAGGCTGAGGGATACGATCCTGCTGGCGCCAGCCAATGCCAAAAAACTGGCAGACATCGGCGAGATGCTCGGCATTGAGAAAATCGAACTTCACAAGGATCGAGCGGCAGAGCGCAAAATCAAGGAGAATATGAAGCAGTTTCGCGGAGAAAACTGGCCACTTTTCCGGGATTACGCCATCCGAGACGCTGAAATCTGCACAGAATATGCGGAGCGGGTGATCTGGCAATACGACGCATTGTTCAACCAATTCAAAATGCCGCTGACCCTGACGTCATTCGGGTCCAAACTGGTGATTGCCGACTGGGAAAACCACGGATGGGACCCAAACGAGGTCCTCGGCAAAGAGGAACGGGTACAGCCTCGCTTTAGCAAAAGGAGGGGGTACACCATCAAAGAGACGATCACTCCCTATTTCGAAGACGTGCATTTCGAGTTGGACTTCGTCACCGAAACCTATCACGGCGGCCGGAACGAACAGTTCCTTTTTGGAATATGTGACGAGCACATATGGCGGGATCACGACCTTAGTTCCGCATACACCACAGCGATGTCTCTGATAGGCAAGCCTGTCTGGGAACAGATGCATAGGGTAGAAAGCATCGAGGAAATCGACATGCTGGATCTTGCGTTCGTGTCAGTCGATTTTGAATTTCCCGAGAGCGTTCGGTTTCCCACACTTCCCGTCAGATCACCAAATGGGATCATTTTCCCTCGAAAAGGGCGGTCCTATTGCGCTGCTCCAGAAGTGGTTCTCGCCAAGCAGCTCGGCGCGCAGTTTGGGGCGATGAAAAGGTCAATTAGGGTGCCGGTCGAACGCGATACCGGAATATTCAGCAGGTTCATTACCGATTGCATTACCGAGCGGTCAGCTCACAAAAAGGGAACGTTCGAAAACCTATTCTGGAAGGAAGTCGGCAACAGCACATATGGAAAAACCGCACAGGGTCTTCGCAAGAAACGGGTGTACGACCTGCGCGACGATGACATGGTCGAGCTACCCGAAAGCACGCTAACCCAACCATTCTTCGCGTCGTTCATCACATCGTACACCCGTGCAGTGCTCGGTGAGATTCTCAATCGGTTTCCCAGCAATGTTCAGGTGTTTAGTGTCACCACCGATGGTTTTCTTTCGCATGCCAGCGACGCCGAAATTGCCGCCGCAACAAGCGGTCCACTGTTTCAGTCGTTCCGGCAGGCTAGGAGCCGGCTCGTACAGGACGATCAGCCATTAGAAGTCAAACATACGATCCGCCAGCCACTTGGATGGCGCACTAGAGGCTCGGCAACGCTAAAACTTGGCGATGGGAACAAGGCCAATATCGTCATACAGAAGGGTGGGATCAAATCCCAGTTCGACCTGACGGATCAGGAGGAAAACGCTCGTGTCGTTGAACTCTTCTTCAACCGGACACCGGGCGAGACCCAGCAATACACGTCAGGAATCGGTCTAAAGGACACCATTCGCTATGGGTCGGACTTCGTGTATCGCTCGATCACCAAGCGGCTATCGATGGAATTCGACTGGAAACGACGTCCCGTCGACCCTCAGGATCGAACGGTCGACTTCAATGGGAAGGCGTACACACATTTGTCATTTCAATCCCAACCGTTGGAAAGCCTTGAGGAATTCCTTGGGATAAGAGATGCCTGGCAGAAATGGGATCGCCAGCCTTTCAGGCTACTTAAATCCGTGCCGGATTTAAGTAGTTTTCTCAACTATTTGGAGACGAATAGGAAATCGAATCCGTCATCACAAACCTATATGCGCAAGTCAGAAGACGCCGACCTTCTGCGCTTGAGAAGGGATCTCACGAGGGCATTCCGTCGTCTGCAGGCGGGGTTCGATGCAGTTCAAGCGAGGTCAGGAAGGATCAGGCACAAGGCGCTGTGCGAGATCCTCATAGGTGTCGGAATTCCCTGCACGGTCACCGACGTTGACAACGCAAGGAACGACTTCATCCCCTACAAAACGCCAGCGACAGCCCGAGTGGTGTCAGCCCTTCACCTACTCAAGCAGGATCATTTTCCGGAGTTGGACACCGACCTGTTCCTCGATCAGCAAAAGTTGGAAACGAATTACTCCGCCATCTCACACCCAGCCAATCCATAGGGTCGTCGAGTCCCAGGCTACGCAATTCCTTCCCATCTTTTACTGATGTCACCGTTCATCCTCACAAACGGTCCGTCAACAGACGTTTTTCGGAATATGAAATAGATATCCGTATAAATTTAGGAATTCCTATTGAAATTGAATGGTCATTGAATATTATATCGACATCCCTTCGGGATGCATTTGGTTTTCCGTAATTGTTCATCCTCCCACACCCATATTAAACTTTTACGGATTTCTTTTATTTTTCAAAAATTGAATATCTGACCCACCTATCCAGGGTTTCTCTTGCCGTGCCTGGGTAGGCGGTGTCTGGCTCCGTTCATCGCCGTTGACCTTCACAGTCGTTCGACGGGATGCCGTTGTCGATCAACAAGAAAGGAGATCACAATGGCATTCGAAGGATTGAAACTGGTCGCTACCCCGAAGCAGGACGCATCGGACCCCGCATCCAAGCGTCGGCAGAGGTTGGTTATGCAGATCGACCATCAGCTGTATATGGCCGAACCGGAAAACCAGGGTCGCAAGTTCCGTGGCCGCTGGTGGACGATCGACTTGGAGGGCAAGCCGACGCTGGCAATCAAGTATGGCAAGATTCCCCTGGAACTTGCCAAGGGCAAGCATGCGATTGCATGCGTCGATATGGCTGGTGTGATCGATGCGCTTCAGAAGGCCCGAACAGCAGCCGTGGACGGCACGTTCGACAGCCAGTTGGCCAGTGTGTCCGAGCAGGTCAGGGCTCGGTTCAAGAAGGGCCGCTGACTTCAGCCGGAAACCACGACCTATCCCGCCTGAAACAGCGGGATAGGTCGAACATTAGCCGGCCTTTTTGCGTCCAGGACTTAAAGTTGACGGAACGACTTCGCCTGACTCAGGCTCCCGAAACAGCTGTGAAATGTGGATATCGAGCGCCTTTGCAATCTTCGCCAATGTGGTGATCGTAGGATTGCGCATTCCGCGTTCGAGATAGCCAACATAAGCCCGCTCGACGCCTGAACTGTAAGCGAGATCGTCCTGAGAGATGCCTCGTCGCACTCTCAGCTGCCTCAGATTCCAAGCTACCAACGATTGGACTTCCATTTATCGGAAGCAATCATTTGGACTTGTCTGAAACCACGTAATATAGGACCATGATATGATTTGGGCGACGGCGATTGGCCGTTCGAGTTTTGATTTCAGAACCGTTGGGGGACCACTTGGAAGAAGCAGCAGCTCCAGTAAGCACGATCGACTGCCCGTATTGCTCGGAGCCGATCAATCCCAAGTCCAAGAAATGCAAACACTGCGGCGAAATCCTCGACCCGCAAATGCGTGAAATCGAGTTCCTAAAGAGCCAGAAGCATGCTCCCCAGGTGTTCATGAATGCCGGCGGCGGAGCGGCAGCCGCGGCTGCGTCAGGGGCCTGGACCTTGAGACGTTTCCCGCACTGGATCCATATCCTGCTGGTGATCGTATCCGGCGGGCTTTGGATACCAGGGTACTTGTTGATGTATCTGTTCCGAAATAAGCGGTACTATTATTGAGGAGCGGGCTGATGAGTATTTCGACCATTGCCTCTTCCCGCAGCCGCCTTTGTCGAAGCATTTTGGCGGCGCTCTCTATCGCTATTGCCACACCGACGCAACTTCTTGCCGATAGTAGCTTTCGCGGTTTCACTGTGTCGGATAGCTCCGATCAGGTTGATAATAACGCGAAGGGCCAAGGATTCACGGTAAAATGGCGAGCACCACTGCAAGGTGACGATAGCGAACCCAAGCGCGCCACGCTTATGGACGGGGATAATCCCTGCGGGTGGATCACGTTCGACGGCAACGGCAAGATCGAAAAAATGGTGTTCGCCGCGTGCTTTTTCGGAGCGGATGGGCTCGGACTGCGCCAAATTTCGCAGGAATTCGTCAACACGTTTGGCGGCTCAGCCGAAATGGAGGTTATCTCCGCCGCCGAGGTATGCAAGGGCGCTCAGCCTTTCGCGTTCAAAGGCAGAACCACAGAAGGCGAACTCTTTCGAATAGAAGAGGATTGCACCGCCTGGGCGCTACAGGTCGTGGTAAAGATCAAGCCAGGATCAGGGAAGGGTTTGAAGTTCTAGGGTCCGGATTCATGGGTCACAGGATCAACCGATCGATAGCTCCGAGGTACGAATCGTATGCGTGTTTTTTCAGGCGGAACGCTAGCACGGTATTTTTGCAGGACCACGCTTCCCCTCCTGTTCTTGATCGCGGGTGCACACACAGCAAACGCGACGGATGTACTACCTGTTGCTGACGGTTCCTATATGAGGACGACCGACCTTTGTGAGCAATTTCGCAATGGCAACGTCGATTCCATTGAGTTCTCTGTCTCCAAGAGCGGGCACTACTACGAATTCCCCGAATCAGGATGTGTGGTCGCGACTGTTAAGCCACTGCGGACAAACCGTTACGCAGTTGACGCAGACTGCATTGAAGGCGGGGACCATTTCCATGCGTCATTCATCCTGGACGTTGAGAATCCACGAACTGTACGAATTGACGGTGAGCAGCTGATCGCCTGCGAAATAGGCAAGGCGGGTAAACATGCGTCGTTGCCTGACATTACAATCGTCGATCCGAGTGTGGAAGATCCATCAAAGGTTACGACGGACACGGCTGCTGCAAAGGAGGTTCCTCTTCCGAGTTTTTCAGTTCGGCCTAGTCAGGAACAGGCTACGAAAGCCGAGAGCAAAAGGGCAGCTCCACCAACGAAGCTCATTCGTCAGTGGGAGGCGGCTAATGAAAATTGCCGTGGCGGCTCTGGAGATGATCCTAAAACCCTCAAGGCGTGCGGCGTCAGAGACACACTGGCCCGTCAGCTTGAAGCGGCGAAATGGTGTTACGGTAAGAACGGCCAATCCGGCTACCAGTACAAATGGCACCGCTGCGGGAGGGGCTCGATCCACTTCTAGAGCCGCTGTACGGACGCTGCAGAAACTTCGATCTAGAGTTCACCAATTTCCAAACATTGAATCGACAGCCGTTCCATATTGGCGCTAGACATACGGCCGGGGTGCTTAGAGCCATGTTTCGCGTCTTTTCCGTCTATGTTCTGCTGTTTGTCGCATCGGCTTTGCTGGGCAGTCCGGCGCGCGCCGGCTTGCAATTCCAAGCTGGACAGGCTGGCTGGGGACTGCACTACATCCTAGTGTCAGGCGATTTCTCCTATCAGGACGACCTGTCTACCTTTGAGAACCAGGTGCGATCCAATTCGGCGACCGCAGTCACATTCTCATCTCCAGGCGGTAACATCCAGAAGGCCATGGAGCTCGGGCGTCTCATTCGCAAACTAGGGATAAATACGATCCAGTTTCGGGCGGCCGAATGTGCCTCAGCATGCTCACTTGCTTTCCTTGGCGGCGTCATCCGCTACGCTGACCCGGGCTCGATCGGCGTTCACAAATCGTCTTTCCAGGGCGATGTCGTCCTTACAACCCAGGAAGCGGTGTCCGCCGTTCAGCAAATTACCGCCGACGTCATGACCTATATGATTGAGATGGGCGTGGACCCGGCCCTACTCCAGCTTTCGCTGCAGTATGACAGCAACGACATCCGTTATTTGTCGATGAGCGAGATGGTGAAATACAGGGTTGTTACCTTCACGCCAGAGGCTGGCCATAACCAAGTTGCGAGCCAGGTACCACCCTCGACGCCGGCGACTCAGCCGCGATCAACCACGCCATCACCGCCAGCCGCACCGCCTCCGTCAGCCGGTCAACCTTCTCCAGCCGCTCCATCGCTCGTGATCCCGGAAGCCCGCTCGGGTCGAATCGGGCATCCGAAAGGTTCCGCGCCCCTCAAGGCGCTGCCGGAGGGAAAGTCGGCGAACGTAGCCGTGCTGAGAAACGGAAGCTGGGTGGCGATCCTTGGCAACAGCGGTCGCTGGTATCGAGTCCGTGCCGGGACTCAGGTTGGCTACATGCATGACACCTGGGTACACGTCGACCAATACAACAGCGGGCGATTCGGAGAGAGGCACATTCAGGTCAAGAGCTTTGATAATTATGCTGAAGCCGAGGCCTATGTACGCTCCGCATCGATTCCCCTAACCGCCTATCTTGCCACGAATGGCTGGTTTGCGATCACTTTGGAAAGCACGTTCGACGAGCCGATGGCCCAAGGGCTCGTCAAGGAGATGAAGGCCAGAGGCGCGATCCCCGACGATGCCTACGCGACTTTCGGCAACACGTACGTTCGCAAGGTCTGCTGCCAGTAGCGCTGCCAAGGCACGATTAGACATTCGGTGTCGAAGTCGGTTTTTGCAGAAGGTCGCATAGGCCGGTGATGGCCTCGTCAATTCCTGGCTCGTTGCGCTTGTAGAAAACTCGCGTCCCGACCTTCGTCCCAGAGACCAATCTGGCTTCGGTGAGCCAACGCATGTGCAGGCTGACAGACTCTTGCGTGATACCAAGTCTGCCACAGATGAGCTTGTTCGTCAGCCCGGTCTGGCGTGCGTTGGGAACGTCTGGGAAATACAGTTCCGGCCAATTGAGAAAGTCCAGGATCTTCAGCCTGCTCTCGCAAGCCAATGCCTTAATGACGCGAGCATCCATAGCCGGCCTCCACCGCCTGTTACGACGGAGGCGCTATCCCCAAGTAGGCAGCTATCGGCAACCGTTAACTTCAGCCTAGGTGAAGTTGCTGGAGCTGTCGAAAAATTCCTCGCAGATCTTCTTTGTCAGCCTCTTATCGGAACTTCCAAAGTAGTAATATTTGAAGTTCCGTACAAATAGCTTGTAGCCACTTTTGTCGTAACGATTGGTCCCTCTGACAAAAGAAAAATCAAGAGTTGCGCTCCTTGCTGTGAGACTCGATCCGACGTGGCGAGGTCTATCCTCCTCTACTATTTCAAAACGAGCGAATTTTCCGTCGGGGGCGCATACATATTCCACACTCCAATCATCGGGATTAGCCTTCGGAATCTTTACCCGCCTAGCCTTGGAGAGAAGTGACGCCGCTTGCGTTGCTAGACTCCCTTTGAATACGCCGCCTTCCTCCATCGCCCAGAAAAAATAGTCGGGGTCGGTCAGAAGAAGCTGTGGCAGCGTTTTACCAGAATGCTTTCCAAAAGTGATCTCAGTCCACATTTGCACCCTCAGATGGGAACCCGCAGGTTCAGCCAATCGCTTGCGCAACATGAATGAAAGAAACCTAGCGAGCCAGCCCCTTCTCGCGCTAGGCCGTTGTCTGTTGGGACTTTCGAGAGGAATGGCACGCTATCAGGAGATAGCCACCATGCATCACCATCCAATTGATCCGTTGATCAATCTCAACGGGTCGGAGAACGGGATTGTTACGCTACTAGCTCGGCAAGACAGCAATCACATTCGGTCGATATGGCAAAATGAACGCATCTGCGAATACGTGCTCGCCTCAGATAGCCGGCGACACGCCTGGCATGCATGGCTTGCTGGCTATGGCATGGTCATCGGCAATGTGGCCGAAACCTACCGGTTTTTGACCTTCGCTAAGTCCCGGCAGATTCTGACGGATGCATTTGGCGCCTGCCCTGCCGGCATGGTCTCGGCACTCGGCAAATTCGGACCGTTTGCAAGGCCAAAACACGTCTATTTCGCGCTCCATCAAGTGCTTTCCGTCGAAGGATCGCTGGCTAATCACGTCTTCCGGGCGGCAAAAATCGAGGACGACGACCTTGTCTCACTGGCCTCGGCCGTGACAATGCCGATGTCGAACCGCGTTATCCGCACGCTGCTTAAGTGCAAGATGCCCGCCCAGGTGATGGTTGAGCTGTTGTGGGTGATCTCAAGGCTGACACCATTGCACGATGAGCAGCATCTGGTTCGAGCCATAGCCAAGGCTCGTCAGCCGGCAGCTGTCCTGGTCAACTTGCTCAGTCTCATGCCGTTCCCCGACCCGCCGTTTGAGCAAATCGGCGCGCTGGTCCCAATCACCACGGCAGAGCAGCTTCGAAAAGTCGGGAACGAGTTCGACAACTGCCTGAAGGGAGGGGAGGAATTCGCCTACGCTCTTGTGTCGGTCCAGTCGGGTCAGCGTTACTTCTATCGATGGGACGGGAATCATCCGACGCTCCTCGCATTTTGTAGATGCGGCTTCGCCGGGTGGATTTTGGCTGAACGGTCTGGTCCAGCCAATGCCTGCGTTCCGGGAGCTACGATGGACAAGATCGGCGACGAGTTGGCCGGCGTCCCCAATGTCTTTGTCGGCAAACGAGGCTCGGGAATGTTGGAATGGATCTGTGCGAGATGATCTCGAAGGCTGGCCCGCCGTTGATTAGCCTGTCGCCAAAAGCTAGGAAGGCTAAATGTTTAAAGGAGAGAGCCTTGGCCGATGAGATCGTCAATCTGATCGAATTAACCGCAGATATCGTTTCCGCCTACGTCAGCAATAATCCCGTGCCCGTTGCGTCGCTGCCGGACCTGATCCACAGCGTGAACCTGTCATTGTCGAAGGTCGGACAACCGGTAGAGCCCGAAAAGCCGGTTCTCACGCCTGCTGTCAATCCGAAGAAGTCGGTTTTCCCTGACTACATCGTCTGCCTCGAGGACGGGAAGCAGTTCAAATCGTTGAAGCGCCATCTAATGACTCACTACAACCTCACGCCGGAAGCGTACCGTGAGAAGTGGGGTCTGGCGCGCGATTACCCTATGGTGGCGCCGAGCTACTCAGAGGCTCGCTCCTCTCTGGCGAAATCGATGGGTTTGGGCCGGAAGGCCGCTCCCCCCAAGAAAGCCGCAGCGAAGCGAAGGAAGAAGGCTGGCTAGAGTCTTGTGATCTATCGTCAGCTACGTGGCAAGCAGGGCTAGCATCCAGCTGGCAACAGCCGGCAAGCTGGCAAGGCATGCATCTAGAGCTTTCGTTGCCAACGATCCCAGGGCATCCCCTGGGATCTCTTTCAATTTTGCTATTGCCTTCTGCTTAAGTGTTTCATCCTCGTTCGAGGACTCCACTCTGGAGATGAGAAGGTCACGTAATGTGTCCCCGTGGAGCCTAACAGTCACGACGCCAAGGATGGTACCGAGCCCACCGTCGTCAGCAATGAAATCGAGCCCCTTTGCCGTGATTGACGCCTGCATGGGCGTCCTCCCGTCCTGACCGTTGTGCCAGTGGACTGACACGAGATCGTGTTCCTCAAGATAGGCCAGGTTGACATCCAGCTTGCCGCCGCCGCCCTCGAAAGCTTTTCTGATGTTTGTTCGTTGAGGGTAGTCGTTAGAAAGAATCCCCAGAATTTCTCGCTGTAGGTTGCGGTCCAATAGTTCGCCCAAGCTGGCAACCTCCCATGATTTGGCATGTGATCAGAGCACAGGATAGCAAGTCAAAGTAATCTGCTCTGCTCCAATACAACGTGCTGAAGCCATATCGTCCTGACGCCTTGAGGCAGCACGAGAAGGTCAAACAGTTTTGTGATCCCACCTCCTTAGGGCCGCGTCGCAAAGTGCTGGAACGCTGGTAGAAGGTTGCCTTCGTCCCATCGCGCGTTTGGGTGGTCCCTTCAGGAAGCTCAAGGTCCGGGTAATGCGGGAGCCGACCCCGAGACAGAACGTCAGATCCTGCGTTTGATTCCAGAAATTGGCCAATCGACTTGAACTGCTCAAGCCGTGACATCGAGATCCGCGATCAGTCGAGATCCATGTTGAGATGCCTCCACCGAGGTCGGCTCGACATCTGAAAACATTCGCGTTCTACTGCGTGAAGATTCGGGGGAAATGCTTTGCGCGATTTGGGGAGCATTCGACGCAGCATTTGGAATTGGATTCAAGACTGGTGCGCTCTATGGGTGCAGCCGGGCGCCTCTTTCGTTGCTCTTATCAGCGGTACGTTTCTAACCTTCGATTTCGCCCAGTGGGAGAAGGCTAACCCAGCTTGGGCAGGGCCTCTCGAATGGATATCTTCTCTTACCGTGCCAATATTCCTGGTCTCGGCTGCCTTGGCATTAGGATCAGGGTTGATCGTGACCTCTCGCGATGGAACTATTCGCCGGCTTCGCGACAAGCTGGCAGCGCAGACAGGGCAGATCGAAGAAGTCGGCAATGTTATCGTCATCCTTTTTGACGGTCTTCTTTTAAATCTTGCTAACAAATTGGAACTTGAGCAAGGATCGCAGGCGCGGCTGTCACTCTACGTTCACGATAGTGAAGGTCGTTCATTTATTCGGTGTGGACGTTACTCCAGAAACCCAGTGTTCCTAAGCCCAGGGCGCACGAGTTACCCGGACCATCAAGGCTGCATCGCAGAGGGATGGAAAAAGGGATGGCATTTCGACAATGCTCTTCCCGCTCAGGGAGCGCAGCGTCGAGCCTACAACTTGAAGACATACGCGATCCCGGAGGCTGTAACCGACTCCACCCGCATGAAGTCGACGTTATACGGGGTTAAGCGGCTCGATAATCTGGAGGGGAAGGCGATCGCCGTATTGGTGGTCGAAGCCATCAATGCGGATCATTTCGCCGAGGATGCTCTTCATGCTACAATCAATGGGTCGATCAACGATTACGCGAGAGTGATCCACGAGCTGCGTGCGTACGTTCCAAATCCAGCCAAAGCGGCAGAAAGCGGATTGTGATGGCACAGCTACACGACGTGATGGCATACCTGTTACAGCACTACCCCGCCAACATGGCTCACGAGCTTTCGAATGCCCGTTTGACTAAGATGGTTTATCTTGCCGATTGGCATCAAGCGCTCACGTATGGGCGACAGATGACCGACATCGAGTGGTATTTTGACAACTTCGGCCCATTCGTCCGTGATGTGGAACAAAGAGCAGCCGATATGGAAGAGTTGTTTGTAGTCGATCTTGGCAGCAACATGTACGGACAGGCGAAAAAAACCTTTTCTGTCCGGGATCGTAACTACGTCCCACATCTAACAGGCGACGAACAGAACTCCTGCGACCACATCATCGAAGTTACAAGGAGCCTCTATTGGGCGCCATTCATCAAACTGGTCTACTCAACTCATCCGATCGCCAGCTCAGAACGATACACATTTTTGGATTTGGTCCGGAAGGCTGCAGAATATCGCGAGCAGCAAGTGGCGGTTGCCGGATAGCCGAGCCCCTCGCAGCATGACCTTTGAAAACAAGCTCACGCGCATACGAGGCTTGAGCAAGGCCGATTTCTACGACAACACCGCATCTTCATTCATGCATGCCTATGTCGGGTGCCTATCGGTCGACGAGCTTTGCGACGCCGCGATCATCACGCTCAAGGATCCTCTTCAGATCCACATGGCAATCCGAAAGCGAATTAGCAGAGTTTGTGAAGAGCGCCGGATTGATGTGGATAATCTGTCCGTGCGGCTGATCGAGCAGGGCGAAGATCGCCGTTTGCGGTCGCGGATCGAGGCGTGCTTATCCCATCTCTTTCTGTCATTCAGTCCTACCAGACGGCTGTTTCTTCTCGACCGATGGGAGGATAAAAACACATCATCTGCGCGGGCCAGGTGGCTGAAGGCGATCAACGCTGACAATATTCACTACGGCGACGACCTCATCGCCAGGTGTTGGCAGAATACTCGCGATCAAAAAGCCGCAAGGGTCCTCGTCAACCGCGGTGCGCCTGAGATACTGAAGGGCCTTGCGTATGATTTTATCGTGTCGGGTGTCGAAGGCTGGGTCGTCGGCAAGGCAATATTAAAGGCTGGCGGAGTCTCAGATGATGTCTGGGATATTCTGCGCGAACGACAACCGGCGACATACGCCTACCTCTGCGCGAAACGGCTGCGGCCGCTAGCCGAAAGCGAAGCCGTCCAAATTGTGCTCGATTCACCAGACGAATTTTACAACGGTGGGAGAGGTCTCGCCATTTGGTCGCTTGGACAATTGGGGCTTGAACAAGCCCTCGATGAGCTATGGACTAAGCTACGCAATCGTTGAGACAGAGTAGCGATAATCGTGTTCTCGCTATCCTCAGATGCGCTGCATTATGGCGGCTGGCCCTTCATTTGTTTGATACGTTCGCGGCGTTGCATGAGGGAAAGTGCAGCGCTCAGGATCTGTGCGCGACCAATGGTCGGAAGGATCAAAATGCCTGTGTTGGCTCAAAAGCCGAGGCAGAGGAGGAGAACCTTCGCGACGCCTTTGACAGAGTGCGCTGCGGGCCGTTTATAGCCTCGGTCAGAGCAATTGTCACGCGGCGATCCAGGATAATCCCGGCAAGCGATAACCGGTCTTTGCTAACTGCCAAAACCTTCAACGACTTTGGCAGCACGAGAGGTCAGACGGCTTTATAATCCTGCCGCCGAAGCAGTCGAGTGGCGAAGCTTTTAACTGTCTGCGCATGAAACGGCTTGCCGGTAGGGCTTGTGGCACCGATCTCGTTTAGCCAACGAGCAAGCTCGGAATAAGACATCGTCGACCATCGTGGAGGCAGGACTTTTTCAATTTGCACGGCGAAGGCTATGGCGCTTTGGCGGTTAGCTTCCGCTAGCACCTTTCCATTTCGGCCAAGCACAGTTCCCCTCCGTTTAGCTTGAGCTAGTGCGGCTTTTGTGCGCTCAGATATCAGCCGCCGCTCTTCCTGGGCCAGCGCCGCAAAAATATGCAGCTGGAAATCGGTCGCATGGGGCATCTCCGCGACGACAAGCTGAACTCCCTTTTCCATCATCGATGCGATGAAGCTGACACGTCGAGAAAAGCGGTCGAGGCGGGCGATGAGTAGCGACGCGCCCGCCTTTTTCGACGCAATCATCGCTTTTGCCAATTCATATCTTTGATCATTCCGGCCAGATTCCACCTCAACGAACTCAGCGACCAGTGCCCCATTCGCTTCGGCAAATTGTCGGACCATCTGCTGCTGGGCCTCTAGGCCTAGCCCGGACCTCGACTGCTTCTTCGTGGAAACCCTGTAGTAGCCAATATACTGCATACGAGGGCCACTACAGCCGGGTCAGAAATGAGACAACGAGTTTATGAAGCTTGCAACACGAAGGTGCCGTTGGCTTCATCCAATTCTTCAACCCTCATTTTCAGCTTGGGATGTGGGAAGCACTCTTTGATCGAACGTTTTACTGCGGATTTGTCGCGAGGAATCGCAACAATTACGTGTATCAGCTCGTTCTTCGTCTGCTTTGCGACAGACAGATTTTCTATTAGCTCCTTATGAGCAGAAGACGATGCCCAATCGGGATTGTCTCGATCTGCATTGGAGCGATACGTTTTACCCGCATTCTCAAATCTATCTTGCCACAGAGTCACAGCTATCGAACTGCCGTCCTCATTGCGTCCAGACCAACTCCACCGCGGATTTTTGGGCTTCACCTTAAAATGCTCAAAAGACATTGCGTGCGTCCATTTTTTCATGCGACTTCTCCCAAAAATAGAGGACCTGTGCGTCCTATCAGGCGGGTTCCACCACGGCTTTATCGTCTCCAGCCGCGACAACTCGCCAGCGTCCTGGAGTCAGGCCTGCAGAGTGTATTGACCGAGCCTCCCCCAGTCTCGACGAATGGCCTTTCGGTCTGATGATGATTAGCCGGACCGTTGCACCGACCTCGATTCTTCCGAGGTCCCACATGTCCATTAACCCGCCATGCCGGGTCCTTGGCTTCCATACTTGGAACCTCCCATCGCCGACTCCCCCATCGATCCAAGCCGTGAGGACAATGTCACCATTTTTCGAGACGCCACCCCAAAATCCTCTTGCTGAAGCCGTCTCAACGCCAGCTTCGTGCAGGGCATTTTGGTAGGTGGTGAACGTCGGTAGCTTCAAATTCATCACTGGCTCCCGAATCTAGGCCGAAGATACCACCGGCCAGGATGTCTCGTCAAGTCTCCACTTGTCTCCAAAAGTCTCCTCGATAGTGCCCGCATCTCATCAGCGAGCCGGAACCCGCTAAGCTAGCGGGAATGCGACAGCACATCTACGCGACGGTAGCTGATAGGAGGCGAGCAGGATCACAGCGTTTGGGCGGTTCGATTTCAAACATAAACGCTGGTTTATGTTTTAAGGACTCCCCCTGAATGCGGTTTGAAACAACTAGATTCAAGGTTCCTGGAGGAAAAGCACTCACATCGAGCTTATAGAAAAGCTGTCAGCGTCCATTGGCACCGCTCAGCAGCCAATGTGGCAGCATCCCGGCCATCGCTCAGGTTCGGCCAAGATTCAATTTCCTTGAAGTAACTGATCCCTCGCTGAGTGCAATCGGCAATGGCACTATCTTGCCCGCATGCTGCGACAGTGATGCCCGTAAAAGCCACCCCAAGCATTGCGAAGATCATCCTAAGCGGTCTGAGATGATCGCCGCGCACCAGGGCCGGCTTTTGGTCAGTGACAATGATACTCACCGTTCTTGTGATTGGTGTGGCACCCATTGCTGTCCGTGCCGCCGCTATGTGCATAAGCGTTGTTAGGAAGCGCCATCGTCAAAGCCGCCAAAGCAGCCACAATTGCTTTTTTCATATCCCCTCCCAAGTAATTCTGGCAATAAAGCACGGTCAAAAGCGCAGTGCAAGGTAGTCATCCGTGGCATTGCGGAAACCGGGTACAGTTCGGTGTTCAAGGAAAAAAATTCCAGTATATTGGCAGCCAGGCCGGGAGGAGTTCAAACGGTGGGTAATTGCGTCCTAGAGAAAGCTACAATCGACATTCCACAGAGCTTTCGACGTTTCGTGGAAGGTGCATTGCTTCGCGTTCAAATTCAGTATCCGGCACTGCGCTTTCAGGTTGCGCCCAATGGCATTGAGGTCGCCGCTCTTCCTGCCGACCATTTAGACGACTTGCGGAAGAACGTGCTGCATGCGGTTTATCGAGAGAAAATCTACGCTGAGACACTGCCGCTTCGGCAAGCTCTTATCGATGCGGTTACTGCAAAATGACGGTCTGGCCACTTAAGTTTCGCGAGTGTGGCGATGGAGAATTTCTGCTCACCGATGATACCGGCGGCTTCTTCCTCAGCAGACAACCGTTTCTCGAACGGTATGCTGCCGGCGAATTGTCGCTAGTCGATCAGGAGTTTCTTCGCGGAAACGGTCATGCATTCGGTCGGGAAGGCGATCCCGACTGGACAGCGTTTGCCTATCGATGGGCACAGCGGCAGGCAAGCCAACAGGAGCTTTCCTACGTTATCCTTGTTCCGACACTGCGCTGCAATTTGAGTTGCGGCTATTGCCAGGTTTCACGGGCGCCAGAAACAGCACGAGGTTTCGACTGGACCGAAGCAACGCTGAACGCGACGCTTGGTTTTATAGAAGCGATGAAGGGTCCGCAGATCAAAGTCGAGTTTCAAGGTGGCGAGCCTTTGCTGCGGATTGATTTGCTTGAAAAGGTTCGCTCGTTCGTCCGCACGAGGTTTCCGGGCAGCCAGTTTGTCGTCTGTACGAATCTGCAACGCTTGGGCAATCGCGAATGGGCCTTCCTTGACCAAGAGGATACCTTCGTCAGCACGTCGCTCGATGGAGATCAAGACACCCACCAGCGCCAGCGCACCCACGATGACCTGGCAACCGATACGTTCTACAAAAACCTTGCCGAGGCAGTGAAGCGCCTTGGGCCGGGTAAGGTATCCGCACTTCCGACGATCGATGTTGACGAGCCGCCAGACTTCGGGGAGCTAGTCGGCAATTTCGAGCGGTATGGGGTACACTCGATCTATCTCAGGCCGATAAATCATCAAGGGTTCGCCCGTCGCCGGGGAAGCCATCCGAGTTCGATAGCTAAATGGAATACGCTTCATTCCGGCTTTATCGACTACTTGATTGAACGGAACCACCGTACCGGTGGATTCGTCGAGGAATATTATTTTAGCCAGTGCTTACGAAGGTTTCTCCGATCGGGTGCCGACGATCATGTCGACTTGCGCAATCCCAACTTCTTCGCTTCGGACTACATCGTCATCGATCACGACGGGCAGTTTTACCCGACGGACGAAGCTCGGATGCTCTCGCGCATAGGGCGTGTCGATCTATCGATTGGTAGCGTTGCGGCAGGCATCGACCAGGCGAAGGTCCAGTTGCTCAACCATGCGTCGTTCAACAATTTCGACCCAGACTGCATTCACTGCGCCTATCAGCCGTTCTGCGGGACAGACGTTGTGGATGATTTATCGAGGAACGGGCGAATAGACCTGGCTCGCACCGATACCTGGTTCTGCCGACGACACATGTCCATCTTCGACAAGATCGTTGAAGTCATCCGTCGAAGCGATGAGGCGGCTCGGAAATCGGTGGCTAAATGGGCTCGCGTACCGTCGTGGGGAGATCACATGATCCCTGTGCACGCGTGATCCCGCTCCGGCTCAAGGTCGATACCGACGCTATCGATCCATATGTGGTTCGGTTGCGCTCGTTCGAAGGAATGCCTCAGCCACCAGATAACTGCGGCTTTCTCGATGCCGCGTTGGAAACCGCAGACGGAGAAACTGCACTTTTTGCCGGCGCGACCGGCAATCTCCGCGTTTTTGGAGTAGATCCATCCGAGTTGGATGGCGATATCGTGTTTGTCGTGCCATCGCGAAAGACTGCCCATCGGCTAATTCGGGCCAGCTCTCCCCACAACACGCTTTTGATAACCGAACGTTGTGATCAGCTGTGCGTGATGTGCTCGCAGCCACCGAAGAAGCAGCACGTCAACATGTTTCCTTTTTTCGAGACGGCCGTGCTTTTGGCGCCGGAGAATTCAACGATAGGCCTTTCCGGCGGAGAGCCGACACTATTCAAGTCGGAGCTCTTCGAATTCTTGCGGGAGACCATGGCGCGGCGGCACGACATCGACTTTCACATCCTGACCAACGCCCAGCATTTTGGACGCGCCGATCTCGCGGAGCTTCGCGATTTGGATTTGAGCCGGATCCTGTGGGGGGTTCCCGTCTACTCGAGCGCTGGCGCCATCCACGATCAGATCGTGGGAAAGCAAGGAGCCTTCGAGCAGGTAAGGAAAAACCTTTCCGTCCTTTGCGAGGCAGGAGCAAGAATCGAGCTGCGGACGGTTCTGATGAAGCCAAACGCACCCGGTCTGCTAGATTTGGCTAAGTTCGTGGCGGTCACCCTGCCGTTCACCGACACATGGGCAATCATGCAGCTCGAAAATATCGGCTATGGCCGACAAAACTGGGGCTCGCTGTTTTTCGACAGTTCCCTGGGTTTCGATTTGGTTGGCAAGGCACTAGATTTCGCCGTCAGCCGCGGCATCAATACCAAGCTCTACAATTTTCCGCTGTGCACTGTTCCGGCTGATTATCGAGTATTCGCGCCGTCGACGATCTCAGATTGGAAACGAGCTTACGTCGCAGATTGTGCCGATTGCGATCTTCGAACCGAGTGTGGCGGCTTCTTCGAATGGCATCCAAAAGCACACGGGTATGGAAGGTTCGGTGTCGCATGAAGAGACGAATATTCACGATTCCCTCCTTGATCGCTGCCGGGTTCATGCCGGTTGAAAGTATCGCGATGCCGCTTGTACCCCCCGGTGAAGGAGGTAAGTCAAAGTCGCTATTCGACATTTTCAAGCTCGATCACAAATTCACATTGGCCGGCCATCGATCGCATAGCAGCCATCGTTCTCACAGCAGCCACCGATCATCATCAGGAGGCACAATTTATCTGCCTAGGGCGCCCGTGTATTCCGCGCCAACCTATCAGCCACAGGCACCTGCATATCAACCACCGGCAACAAAACCGCCTGTGTCAGCGCCTCTGACGACGCTTCCCGGTAACGCCAACAAGTTCAAGGAAATCGTCCTTCAGGTCCAGTTCGCGATGCTGGCATACGGCTACTACACGGGGGAGTTGGACGGCACGATGAATCCTGAGATGAGAACCGGCTTGACCAAGCTACAGTCTGATTACAACCTTAAGGTCACGGGAACGATTACACCCGAAACGTTAAACGCGCTGCGCGTCGTCGCTCAGTGACTGCTCGGAGCCCGCCCCACCCTGGGCCGTGCAGCCCGGGTGGATGCATTGACATCAGGCTGGACCGAACCAGAGAGCGCAAAGAAGTGCCGTAAGAAGGACAAATGATGAGCACGCGAATCGTAGCCGCAGTCGTTTTAACGATCGTGACTTCCACGGCTCAGGCAGCAGGAACTCTTGTCGAGAAGATACAGGAAAATCCCGCCTGTCAGCAATTCAATGACGGGTGCAGCATATGCGAGGTCAGCCAAGGAGTTGCATCATGCTTGTCCCCCGCAATCGCCTGCATTCAAACCGAATGGCATTGCGTTCTTGGTCCTTCGAAGGCCGACCAGTCAGATCCTTGAGGTCCTTACCTTAAACCAGTGCAAGGACCGAGGCGCACGCAACGGCTACCTACTTCCAATATCCTCGCTTCACAGGATCACTGCCTTAGCCACCCTTTGGTGATCCCTTCGACCTGTACCTTGCTAAGTTGTTCTTGGGTGATGCCGTACCTTGCGACCACCTCCGCCTTGTATTTCTCGATCAACCCATTTCCAAGGTTGGTCTGTTCCGTCAGTCTGCTGTCCGGGATAAGCTCCATCGCCTCGCGGCTTGCTCTGTTTTCTGCTCCGACACTTTCCTTGAAAACCTTTTTCCGAACATCCTCCGATAAGCCAAAGCGGTCCTCCGGGGCTTTTGACAGCGCCGCAAGGCGGCCTTCGTCCATGAGTACTGGTGGCTCCCACGTATCATGGTAGTTTTTCGCGAGCATCGCGATCCACAGGCCTTGTTCTGCTCGTGCCTGTTCCTCACTGCCGTACACATAGATGTATATGTTCGTCGGAGAGTTATGGTGCCGGAAGCCGCTGCGCTTTTTGGCGGCGCGGAAGCGTTTCAGGATTTCAGTTTCCAGCTCGCTCTTCGTGGGGACGCCCTGGGCGACTACGTGCTGCTCTATCTGTGTTTTGGCAGGAACGTCGTATATTTCCTCGTTCACGAGGGAAAACCCGTCATTATCAGATGTTTCGTCAGGTCCGCATCCCGAAATGACCACTAGGACAACTCCCGCGATAGACGCGCGGCAAAGCCTCTGTGCGATCTTCATTGTTGCTGTCTCCCGACCACCCCTTGGAACAGGGCCCTGCGCCTCGATTTATTGCACGCTGCGGAACGACCGGTTATCCTCGCGGTTGTAGGGAGCTAATGCAGTCTCCGTAGTATGTGATGACGTCATTGCCAGGCGCGGCTATTGAAACAGAGGTGGGCATTCGAAGGGAAAACGTCAGCTCCTGTGCCCCTATTTCGGCAACCATCAAACTTGATCCGACGCTTAACGGAACGGGCGGGTTTTGTCCGACTTGCAGGGTATTGTCGTTAGCTCCCATGCCGCCACGGAACGTTAGCAGCATCGGAGGCAGGTGCTCAAACTTGCAGGAGACGACGGTCGGTTCTCTCGCCGCAAGCGCAACCATCTGAAAGGGCGGGCACAAAGCCACAGCCAGTCCGATTAGTCTCGCTGTCATCGTCGCTGTTCCTAACATAAGGTTTCGCACGCCTGGCCGTCGCCATCCCGGTCGAGCTTGCCGCCCCACGGACAATTACTGAGATACCATTGAGCCTCGTCGCACGAGCTGATTTGCGAGCATTTCCGCCGCGGCTGGCACGAGTAGCTTTGCGCTACCTGTTGACGGCTGATGATGCCGAGCGGCTGGCTCACCGCCGCTTCGGCATTGTCTCCATGCCCGGCGCGCCATTCCCACGGCGCTTGGAACTTTCCGACCCACAGCCCGACCTTCGCCGCTTCCGCCTTCCCCTGCTGCGCTGCATAGGCACCATGGCTGTAGCGGGGCCAGTCGATCGCCTGGCCGTGCTCGACCATCCAGGCGGCCACGCTGGCGCCATCGGCACGCTGGCAGTCGCCGACAAAGCGGTGATAGCGATCCCAGGTCACGAATGTGCATTGCACTGGCCTCGACGCGGCCAAGAAGGTGTCAAGCGCCTGTGCCGATCGCCGGCCGCAGGGATAGTCGGCCCCGCTCGCATTTTTACAAAGCTGCTGGCTCTCCGGCGCGTCGATGCCGTTGAAGCGGATGCGCTGTCCGTGGATTTCGATCGTGTCGCCGTCGATGACGGATGCCACGCCGGCAATCGTCGCCAGGCCCGCGCTGGTCCAGTTCGGCAGATTGAGCTCGGGCATGTGGTCGCTGTGTTGCATGGCCGTTTGCGCAGCCAGAGCGCCAGCCGCGGCTACCGTTACCAAGAGCAGGCGCCTTTGCACCACGCCAAGTGGCCTCCGGCGAGGTGATCGCATTCCACGCAGCATTGCTAGTTCGCCTCATGTCCGGTGCGGCCGCCCGGTTTCGCTTCGGCGGCACGTTCACCACAAGCCCGGCCTAGGCTGTCAACCCCATTGCGCAGATCGCATGGATGATTGCTAGTATCCCCGCCGCCACCTTGGCGAGCACCTTGGCCTGCCGGTGTCAGCGGGATTCCGCGAAAGGCCTGGATGACCCCAGCTGTTCGCTGGCCGTCGCCCTCGATATGCGTGTTCTGACTGCTCGGGTTGAACAGGTCGACTGTCTGGGCGAGGCTATTGGCGCGATTGGCGTCGCCGGCAGAGAGCGTCACGCTGTCGTAGTGATTGAGGTAATCCGCTGCGCAGCCGCTCAATGCCAGAACGATGCCAAGGCAGATCGCCAGGTTCCACTGCATGGCCCCTAGACCGGCGCCGGGTTTATGCCGGCGGCTCTCAGTTGCGCACTAAGCTTCGCTCGAGTCCCACACGCGGCCTTGTCGCCGGCGACGCACTTGTTATTCGCGTCTGACCAGTCCAGCAGCGCCGTATTGATCCAGCTGCCAGGTGCGCGCTGGATCCCATAGGGTGTCGGTGGCGCGCCACCAGCAACGGCTGGAGCTGCCGTGGCACCCTGGCCATGCGGGGCACGCTTCCATCCGCTTAGGATGAGGCAGTTCTTCATATACTGGTCTTCGGCAGCCAAGTTGCCGAGGGCATTGCCGATTCCGGCCCCCGCAACAAAGCCCGGGGACCCGATAGCAATATAGCCTTGGTCAACCGACCCCTTATGCATTTCGCATTGAGCGTGGGCGACGTCGAAACTAGGCCCGTAGCCAATTTGCATGTAGTCGGCTTGATTGCTTGTTTGGCAGCCGCCCAGCGCTGCCGTGGCACCAAGTGCCACAAATGCTTTTATTCTCATCCCCCAGCCCTCCCAAGGCCGAGTTAGCATCTCCTAAAGTTGAATTTGGTGCAAGAGCGACGAACAAATCTGGTAAATTCTGCCAAAGTCCACCTGCTGGCAGTTCGTAGACTTCCCATTACGGCTGATTACCCCGTTATTTTATCCATCATTCCGTGGATTGAAGATGCGAAACAGCGAATCGGCGCAACGGCTATGCAAGGGCTGGACCCCATGGGCAAAGGGTCCAGGCGACCACGATATTGAGAAAATATGGTGGGCGGCCACGTGCTGCATTTTCCGAAGCTGAACTTCTCGACCTGGTTCGACCGCTCGGAAGTCGTCGGCACCTCGCAGTGGGGATTTCGTCAGGAGCGGCATGCTTCCCCCTCTGACCCGATCGTGCATCGCTTACGGATGTAGAGCTACGGATTCCCGCTGACGTCCGCGACATGCGCCCGCAGAGTAGAGTGAACCTCTAACATGGGAGGTGGAGGTTTTTGTCCGCCTTGGGCGATCAACGCTGCAATTTCGGCGGGGGGCGCTCGATCAAGGATGCCGAGACCGAGATTACGCCTTTTGAAGGCGTGCAGAATTGACAGAAAGGGCAGTCTCAGGTCATGCGGCCGGCAGCATTCGCCATAGCGCCGATTTGATCCGCAGCTGCAAAGCTCGGCCTCCTTAAACTGAGTTAGCCGATAATAGGGATCAGATTGGCCCAGTTCATCAGGCATCGCATACTGGCGCCCCGGCCACCGATCAAACACCACCAAATGAAGGTGACGAAGCGCCCATACGCTAAAAAGGTCGAGCAACATGCACAAAAAAACGTCAAAGATGGCGCCTCCTGCCTCACCCTGTGAATCGCGGGGGAGTCTGTTATTACCGGTAGCAAAGCGCGCGGCGTGAGCGCACGCTAAACTTTGCGATTCGGGCCCATGGAGGCGACGATGACTGAGGATGATTTCAATGTCGGCGACGAAGTAGTTCACCGCACAGGCGGGAAAAAGATGATTTATACCGGCAAGGGTATGGTTGGTGACGCTATTTGCGAATGGTTTGATGGGTTTAGAAGGCATCAGGAAACGTTCGCGTTCGTCGCGTTGAAGAAATTTGAAGAGCCGGAAGCATCGGGTTTGTCTGGCAGATCGACGCGCATATAGCTCGGGCTTGGCGTTGCTTCGATGGAAATCGACAGGATTGACAAGGATGAACTGGAGCCGGACGGCAAGAAGAAGGCTGCTCGAGCAGCGATAAATGCTCTTGCGGGCTCAATTCCTTTCGTCGGAGGCTTGATCTCTGCTGGTGTCGGCTACTGGTCTGAACAAGAGCAGGAGCAAGTCACCAACATTCTGAAGCAATGGCTACAGATGCTTGAGGACGAGCTTCGTGAAAAGGGAAAGACGATTGCCGAGATCGTTGCTCGGCTCGATATGAATGACGAGAAGGTCAAGGAGCGGATAGAATCCCCAGAGTATCAGTCGCTCATGAAGAAGGCGTTTCGTAACTGGTCATCAATCGATACGGAATATAAACGTCAGCGAATCCGTAACATTCTAGCAAACGCAGCTGCCGCTAAGACAACGTCCGATGACGTGGTGCGGCTATTTATCGACTGGATAAATCTTTATTCGGATTTCCACTTTGAAGTAATCGGTGAAATTTATCGAAATCCCGGCGTCACGCGCGGCGGCATCTGGGACAACCTCGAAAAGCCTGACGTTAGAGAGGACTCAGCTGAGGCCGATTTGTTTAAAATGTTAGTCCGTGACCTCAGCACAGGCGGCGTCATCCGGCAAGTCCGTCAGACGGACTATGCCGGAAACTTCCTTAGGAAACAGCCTGCCGGGAGGTCTCGACCAGGACAAGCAGCCCGTACGGCCAAGTCGGCATTTGATGAGATCGAGCCGTATGAACTCACAGATCTTGGAAAGCAGTTCGTTCACTACGCTATGACCGAAATCGTAGCCAAGATAGAGTTTAAGGAATGACCCTCAGGAACATCATCGGTCGCTTAATTAGCCACCCCGCCAGTTCATGCAGCTTCCCACACTTGGTTCAGTATCCTCGCTGCCAAGGCAGCTTTGTCTTGGGGCAAGAAGCGGCCATAGTGTTTAGCCACCATATCGGGAGTGTCCTGAATCGCGTAGCTCGCCTGCTCGTAGGACCCAGTCTGCTTGAGGATGTGGGTCGCAAGCACGTCGCGGACGTTGTGGGGCCCATGAGGCAAGAGGCCTGGAATAGCGCCGCGCCGGGTGTAGGGATTGTAGATTCCGTAACGCTGGATAATCAGTCGCCACGCCTCGTAGAAAGTAGTTTGGTCGTAGGCTGCGTCCTTGCTTGTCGCCTTCACCGTCTTGACGAAGAAGGTTCCTGGATCGCCGGCATCGGCGAGCAAAGCACGGCGGTGACGGCCAACATAGGCCTCGATCTGCTCGTAGAGCCCGCCAAGATTTGGCAGGACAAGCCGAAACGGCTTGCTCCCGAAAAAGGATGAGTTGGCGTTCTTGAACGCTACCGAGGGAATGAGGACCTCCCAGCCCCCGTCTCGCTCGCTCCAGCGGATTTCTCCGCGCTTCAAATCAGCTAGCTGGCGTTCAGAGCGCGGCAAATGACCAGGTGCACAAACCATCAATTGCCGTAGATTCTTTTGCCGAAGACCCAGGTGAAGTCCCAATCGCAACATCAGAAAAGATCGAACTGCCTCGGCTGCGGCTCGACGATAGAAGCGTTCATCTGGCATCATACGAAGGATTTCTTCGGTGATTTTGCGATATGAGCCGACCGGGCTTTCGGCTTCGAGCACCGGCATGATGGGTTCAAACGGGTCGCGATGGACGCGGGCAACGCGCTGGATTTCTTTCACCCGGAACGTCGCATGTTTAAAATAGACATCACAGGCATCGTCCCAATCCGCCTTGGCGCGATCGATATCAATTTGTGAAATCAAACCGGGCACGGGTCGAACCCTCGTTGCAAGGTTTTGGTGTTGCCGCAGCCAACCGGTATCCTTCCTGGTCAGGGCGAGCGAGATACGCAACATGTCTACTTCCCAGGAAGTGTAGAAACCGCGTCGCCGCTCGCGCCATTGCACGTACCAGTCCCAAACTGACGGAAACACCAGCATCCCGAATGATAGGTGCTGAAAAGGAACGCCGCAGCCCCGAACGGGTCCTTTCGGGTGTGCAGCTAGGGCACCAAACATCAAACCGAGGTGCTCGATCTTCTGCGACGTGGTTTCCTCGCCCCAAACGCCCTGCCGCTGAAGGCCAAACGCCGTAAGCGTTGACGTCTTGAAGCGGATAAGCTCGGCCATTTCCATTGCCAGCGTAGGCGGCGCATCGATCACACCCGAGAACAAGTCTGGATCTGTGAAGGACCCCTCGCCCGACTCGCGAACCTGGAAGTCTTCAGTGTCATCGCGATCGGCTAGATCGGTTTGGCCATAAGATACGCTTGGAAATCGTATTGCATAACGCTGCTTGATAGCCGCCGCCTGAAAGCGTCGATAGTCGGTTGAGCCCGAGATGATCACGCGACGCACCCATTCCAAGATTTCTTCCTGTTCGACAGTTGGGCGCGAGTTGAAATCGTCGGGAAGATGCCATGCCAGACGTCTGCGTTCAGCCGGACCGATATCGTCGAGCATATGCCCGGTCGCTGAGTGTGCGCGGTGCGGCAGCTTCCCTTTGAAGTATCCCTCTGGGAGGCGATACCTACGTTCAATCCGACCGAGAAGCTCGAAGCTTGTTACGCTGCGAGGCACCTTGGTTCCTGAAAGCCAGTGGCGGATAGTGGAGTGATCGAGCGTCTCGCCTTCCTTCACCACCGCACGATGCAAGTGCCAATAGCTGTCACCATGACGTCGCATATGAAGTTCCAGTGCTTCCTGGAAAGCTTGCGGGTCCAACCACTCCGAAAATAGCGGCGTCGGAAACTCGTCGATCTCGCGAGGTTTCACCCCTGGCTTCTGGCCCAAGTGCCGCCGTTGAGGGTATGGGGAAGCAGTGACTGGCGTAAGCTGAGTTGCTACCTGCTTCGCCTTTGGCGGCCTATACGAGGGCTGGACGTCCAGTTGAACCATTGCCTTACAGGGCAACGCGGCCGGGCTCCTTTCCCGCTTTGGGGCATTCTTCAGTGCTCGTGAGATCGCATCAAGGCCGGGCTCAATTGCCTTTCTCGCCGCGCGGATATGTTCATGAGAGATGTCACATTGAAGGGCGATCACGTCCCAATCATACCCCCGGCTTCGGGTTGGTGGACGTTGGGCGGTCGTGATTAGACCTACCATGTAGGCTCGCACTCGCTCCACCTCATGAGGCGGCAACACCGGTGCGACGCGTACTCGACAAAAGTCCGACAGTTTTCGGACCAACAGTTCCGGATTCCAAATTTCAGGCATGCACTTAGACAGAAGAGATGAGCCGCAGTGGCAGCGAGGCAGGGCCGGCGACCCTTATCCGATTCGTTTGTTACCTAAAGAGGGTTTGTGCAAAGATGCGCCCGCCGGCCGAACGGCTGAAGATGATGCGGTCGGCAAAGAGCCGCCCAATCAATCTTGCCGCTGAAACCGCCCAGCTTGTCTCTTCACGGACACCTTTTTGGTCCGGCAGCCAAACGGTGACCGAACAATGCACAAATAGGTTGGGTGGGCAAAAGTCCATCCCGACAATGCCGTCAGCATCGACGAAGGCGCTGCTGTTTAGGAACCAGAAGAGACTCCACGGGAAACACGGCGCAGTTCATAGTTGCCGAAAGCTGCGGTTTTGCATCCGCAGCCAGAGAAGCATGGCAGATGCCACGCTCCGGTAATTTCCTGGCGGTCGAGCGACAGTACGCCCTCGCACAAAAGCGCGGTGTTTCGCAGGTAGCTCGCGTCGAAATAGAGTTGGAATTCGACAGTCCTCGCGAAGACGGATCCCGTCAGAGCGAAGCTCCGAGGCTCCCTGTCTTGACGGGGAAAATCAATGCCCTTGCCGTCACCCTCAATGACGTCTGCCCCAATGCGCAGACACATGCGGAGCCGAAAATCAAAGGGCGCGCCCCCATGAGTATACCCTTTGAAGCTTCCCTCCCATTCTCCTTCACCGGGAAAGCTCGAGGCATCAAGCAACGCCGTAAGCCAGGGAGCGGTATCGCGTTCAAAAATAAGCGCGCGGGACATAACAAGACTCCCATGATTGGATGGGGGGCCGGCCCTGCCGCGATCGTACGGCAAGGCCGGGGTGTTTTCAGGGGCTGTCATCCTGCGGAGGGGGCGGCGGGGGAGCGGCCGTGGACGGGATCCCGGGGTAGCCGCCGGGCACCGGGTTCAGCCCCGGTTTGCCGCCAAGCGAGCCGACGTTCATCGTATTGCAGCTGTTGCCGTCCTGGCAGGGCGAAATGTATTGCCCATGAGCCGGGGGGCTATCGGTATAGTTCTGAGCCGAGGCCGGAATGACAGGGAGCCCGACCATGACGCCGAAGGCGAGCATGAAATAACGCATTGTGTTCTCCTGATGATTTCGAGTTAGAAGAGGGTGTCTTATCCTGGCCCGCGCAGTGCGCGGGCCAGGATGCTTGGCTGGTCAGAGGATGCGTCCGCGCAGCATCCAGAACGTCGTTCCGTTGGAGAAAACGCTCTCCGTCCAGCCCGTCGGAGCAATGGTGAGCATGTTGGCCGGCATGACGGGACCTGAGATCGTGCGCTCCTGGCACTGCTGCAGATTGGTCACGGTGACGGGGGCGTTCTGCTGATACTGTGCAGGCCGGATAGGATAGAACCAGGCGATGGCGCCGCCCTGACCGTCGGGCTGGACGCAGATCGAGGTCGCGCGGTCCGAAGGCTTGACGGGCGGGGTCTTTGCATCTCCCGGCATGTTTTCCGCTCGGCAATCCTGGGGGTGTCCCCAACAGACGGGAAGGATCTCCCCCGGGTTCTTCACAATGGAATTGAACGTCTTGTTGATTCCCTTGCCTACGGGGGCGATGTGCTTGCTCCACCAGTCTGCGTGCGCCGGCTCCAGGCTTGCGGCGAACAGAGCTGCCGAGATAGCATACGCAGCAACTGCAATAGATTTAGCGGTCATTTGATGCTCCTTTCGATTTCAACGGTCTTGACCTGACCGTGCGGCTTGCTCTGAGAGCTGCCGGATCATCGCCGCTCTTCGTGGGCTTTGGTAACCCTTTGGCTGTCAGCGTTCTGACAGCCCTGTCAGATGGCCGGGAGGAAGACGCTCATGACCACAGAGGCGGATAGGAAAGAGTTGGCATATCGGATTGAAAAATACTCTGGATCGAATCGAGGTCAGATTGGCTTGCGCTTAGAAGAGGCTGGTATTGAGTATCGAACTTGGCGCCGCGCCGCGATTGGCATTGGCATTTCAGATGTCGAATTTCAGAAGATTTCTGCGTTTCTCTCGGACAATTCCCTGATCAGATCCAAAGAAGAAACCGGGATTTATCTCAAGGACGATTTTGTCGACTACTATGGATTTTACGACTTGTATCGGCCTAATTCTGCTGATGAGAATCGTATAGAAGTCTTCAGGGCCCAATTTGAATGGGACAAGAATTTGAATGTGGCGAAGGTTGTCGCACAGATCGACAACGGATCACTTCGCGAATTCATCGTCTACAAGCCCGCCGGAAACTTTCTGTTCCTCCGTGGCGCCGTCAGGGGTTGGAGTAGCCTTTATGCCCTAGACAATCTGTGGGACTGCCGGATCCAGGACGGCCAGGCGGTCAGCGTTATGACGGGAGTCAGCGTCGCAATGGACTACACCGATCGCAACGAACGGTCGATCCATCCCGTACTGTTCCCCATCGTTTTGGAGAAGGTCCGGGACAAGGGCTTTATGCCCTACAGGCAGGAGGTGAAACCGAACGCCTCGTATGAGAGGCTCCACGAATTGCTTGCAATTGCCGCTCGTCTCCACATATCTAGCACTGATGTGTGGTCGAGGTTTATGATGCCAGGCGATGCTAACGGCGGGCCCCGAAAGCCCTATTGAAAGGTTCCTCGTTTGGAGCTAACGAAACGGCGTGCAAACGGAGCGTCAGTTCCCGTCTGCGGCGATTTCGAATTAAGCGATTGGAATTGCTAGATTTATTTCTAGGTATTCCGCTTGAAGCGCTCGCCATCGGTGCCGACCGTGTTGCCCTCAGCATAGGCTTTCATCTGCCAATTCTCGCCGGAAAACGCCCAACCTGACAAGGGCGTATGGTCTGGTTCCCTCGGATTGATCCTCAGATCAGCGCTGTTCGTTGGTCGGCAATTCTCGCTCGCCGTTCGAAAAGCAGGTATTCAGACGACGGAACTGCAGCCGACATCAATGCGGCGCGTGCACCTCTGCGGGAATGCCGCCGCCTTCATACTGGCCATTTGCAGATCGAACTCACGGTAATTTGCTTCTGGCTGAATCCCATCTGTCATTGCCCACTAGTAACCGGTTTGGTTGGTTGCAGCCCTAAGACCCCCCACACCACCACCTGAGATCAGATCATGAAAAAGTATGCCCTCGCAGCAGCAGCGGCGCTCCTTTTTGCCGGCGCCACGGCGCACGCGCAGGACGCCAGCCCGGCCGCGCTGGGAATGTCCTACCGCCATCTGGACGAACTGTGCCGTGGCGGCTCAGGCGACGATCCGGAAACGATCAAGGCATGCGATCAACGAAATGTAGTTTCGGCGCGGATGCGCAAACTCTTCAACTTGTGCATTCTCACGGCCGAAAGTGACTTCGAAGACTGCAACACGCCGGTCCCGTCAGACGACGACGACAGTGCTGCCGCGAAGCCCGCCCCCACGGCGCCGACAGCGCACGCCAACCCGGCCGCGCTGGATAGGACGATGGACAGCCTGATGAAGAACGCTACGAACGTCGGCGCATGCTACCGTGCCGCTGCGTTCCATGTCGGCGGCAAGCTGCATCAAATCACGGTTCTGGGCGGCGATGCCGCAGCCGCGTTGGTCGAGAACTCTTGCGGCCTCCCGGAGGAAGGATACATGTACTACTGCAAGAAAGCACACCGCTCCGAAGACCAGTGCATCGGCGACTTGAAGCTCATCGCTGTGGACGCGATCCAGCATTCCGGCAACTAACCCACCCCCCGAAGAAGGTCGGCCGGCGACGGTACGCCAAGCTGTAGCGCGTCCCGAGCCCCCGGAATAGACCGGGTCGGTGTCGCCCTGGTAAGCGCTGCGCCGAGCGTCACGCGGCGTTTAACGGCCGCTCTTTGCCAGTGGCTATGGCCAGTTTAATTGGCCACAATGTTAGCAGATTATGACCACCGGCCGCCGCCACCTCCAGCGCCCGCTTGGCGGTCTCCTGGCCCTTGATGTCGGCGAGGTCGGGCAGATCCAGCGCCGCGGCGTGGATGCCGGCCTCGGGGCGCGACAGCACCTGCGTGCCACGAAAATGATTGGCGACGGCAATCAGGCTGCGCGGCGCCAGAATGTCGAAATCCTTTCCAGCCCAGGCCGCTTCCGGTCCGCAGGCGAACGGGCAGATCAGGCCCTTGCCCTCGGCATTGGCCGCGATCGCCGCCGGCAAGGCGCCGGCGACCGCGGCAATCGTGCCATCGAGCGACAATTCTCCAAGCACGACATAGCCGGCTAGCATGTCGCCCGGGATGGCGCCAAGGGCAGCCATCAGGCCAAGCGCGATCGGCAGGTCGTAGTGACTGCCTTCCTTCGGCAGGTCGGCCGGCGCCAGATTGACAGTCACCTTCTTCGACGGCATCGACAGGCCGGAAGCATGCAGTGCGGCCTGCACCCGCTCGCGGCTTTCGGCCACCGCCTTGTCGCCCAGGCCGACGATATGCATGTTGACCTTGCCGGGCGCGATCATCACCTGCACGTCGACCGGCACGGCCTCGATGCCTTGGAAAGCGACCGTGCGAACCCGCGCCACCATTTTTTGTACCCCCGGACAGTAGTTCGCCCATGCCCTGGCGATCAGGGTGTGAGCGAAGTCAAAGAAGACAACCACAGATTTCGGAGTTAAGCAAGAACATTACGAGAACATATAGCTTCACCACGGTGAGGAATTCTGCCGGCAAGGAGCGCCGTCCATAAGCTAGGCTTTGATCGGAAGCTTGAGCGCCCGCTCCGTCAAAGGCTCGCTGGCATCAAAGATGACATACCCGAGCATAGATGGCTAGAATTTGTCGAACAGGCGCTCCACCTTGCGGGCGAACATTTCCCTCTGGTCATCAGAGATGTTTTCGACGGAATATCTCGTCAGGTAGAGGTGCCTCACGTTGCGGCCGCACATAGTCTTGAGACCGCGCAGCAGCACCTTCCTTCCCGGGTTTTGCATGTACAGTTCAGTATACCACCACGGCGACCCGCATGTGGTAACAACGCCCATCCGCCGGATGTTCAATAGCGCCGGCTTGATCACGCCACCGTCTGCCGGCAACTCGTAAGCCACCCCCGGTCGCCAAACTCGATCAAAATAACCCTTCAAGATTGCGGGCATGCCTGACCACCATGTCGGAAAGCAGAAAACGCATGCCTCCGCCCATCTCAACGCGTCGATGTAAACCTGCAAGTCGCTGGGTGCCTGGGCAGGGTCAAAGTGGCCATGTCTTTCTTCGGCATGCATCACAGGATCGAACTTCATCTGATGGAGATCGAAATCAACGACCTCGTCACCCCTGGCTTTGAGGGTCTGAACGACCCGTTTGTGGAGCGCCGCCTGGTAACTGTCGGCTAGTGGATGCGCGTAGACGACATTGATTTTCATGGCGCGGGCCTTCAGGCTTCGAACTACACGCACATATTAGCCGTCGCGCAACCAAGTGGAAACAGCAAGGTCAGTGGCGGGGAGGGAAAGCCCATCGCCGGTGTCGATCAGTAGCGGGCTTATGCAATCGCCCGATCAAATGGAACATTACAAGAATATGCAGCCGCGCCGGTCGCGGCTGGGTTGTGGCCGGTTGCAGAAACCGGAACATGGTTAAGACAAAGTGAAAACGGTTACGTCCGCCGCTTGTCCTCGACCGCGTCCCAGAACAGGCTGGCGATGTCGGCGCCGCCGAAACGCTTGACCTCACGCACGCCGGTCGGCGAGGTCACGTTGATCTCGGTCATGTAGTCGCCGATGACGTCGATGCCGACGAGGATGAAGCCGCGCTCTTTCAGCGACGGCCCGATGCGGGCGCAGATCTCGCGTTCGCGCTCCGTCAGTTCGGTCTTTTCGGCGCGGCCGCCGACATGCATGTTGGAGCGGGAATCGTGTTCGGCCGGCACCCGGTTGATGGCGCCGACCGGCTCGCCGTCGATCAGGATGATGCGCTTGTCGCCCTTGCGCACGTCCTTGAGATAGCGCTGCACGATATAGGGTTCGCGGAACATCTGGCCGAACATTTCCAGCAGCGAGGCAAGGTTGCGGTCGGCCTCCAGCATGTGGAAGATACCGGCGCCGCCATTGCCGTACAGCGGCTTGATGATGATGTCGCCGAACTCCTTGCGGAAGGCGGCAACTTCGAGTGGATCCTTGGTGATCAGCGTGTCCGGCATCAGGTCGGCAAATTCGGTGACGAAGATCTTTTCGGGGCTGTTGCGCACCCAGGCCGGGTCGTTGACCACGAGCGTTTTCGGATGGATGCGCTCCAGGATGTGCGTGGTGGTGATGTAGTTCATGTCGAAGGGTGGATCCTGGCGCAGCAGCACGACATCCATCTCCGACAGATCGGTGCGCACCTTCTCGCCCAGCGAATAGTGGCTGCCCTTCTCGTCGCGCACCTGCATTTCCTCGATGCGGGCAAACACCTTGCCGTCGCGCAACGACAGCCGATCCGGCGTGTAGTGGAACAGCTCATGGCCACGCCGCTGCGCTTCCAGCGACAGCGCGAATGAGGTGTCGCCGGCGATCGACACGGTGGAGATGTGGTCCATCTGGACGGCGATTTTCAGCTTCATGGCGGGTCTCCGGCGGCTCGGATGGACGACTGTCTTGCCTGTACAGGCTCACTGCCCGTCTGCCAATCGCGACATTCCTAGGATTGGCATCCGACACCCGAATGCGCTGCTTTCATCGATCCTTCGAAACAGTCGCGGTTGCCCGTGGAAAATCGATCTCGCGATACGTTTCCTAAAGGGTTTGCTGCCAGTCTGAAAATAAATTCCGACGTCACAAAACAGGGACACCGATGCAAACTTCGTTTGGCACCGGTCAGGCAAACAGGGAGAGCACGGATCTGGCATTCACCGATCCGTTGACCGGGCTTGGCAACCATCGCCGCTTCTTCGACAAGGTCGATCGGCTGATCGCCGATCGTGCCGACGATCCCGCGCCCTTTACCGTCGGCATTCTCGACCTCGACGGCTTCAAGCCGATCAACGATCTGTTCGGCCACAAGGCCGGCGACGACATCCTGATCCAGGTCGCGATGCGGCTGCGCGCCTCGATGGACGGCCATTCCACGGTCTGCCGCATCGGCGCCGACGAATTCGCCTTTCTCTATCCCCTGGTGTTCAGCGAGGATGCAGCGGCCGAAAAGTCCCGCATGCTGATCGAGATCCTGTCGGCGCCCTATGATGTCGGCGAACGCACCGCCAGGCTTTCGGCCTCGGTCGGCTGCTCGCTGTTCTATTCGGGCGACGAGACCACCGAGATCCTCATCAACAAGGCCGAGACGGCGCTCTATCACGCCAAGCGTTCCGGCCGTGGCCGCGTCGTCGTCTACACCCGTGAGATGGAAGAAGCGGCCAAGCGCGTCACCCGCATCGAACAGGCGCTGCGCCGGGCTGTCTCGGCCGGCGAGGTGGAGCCGCATTTCCAGCCCATCGTCGACCTCAACACGCGCCGCACCATCGGCTTCGAGACGCTGGCGCGCTGGACGGATCGCGACCTGGGTTCCGTGCCGCCGACCGTCTTCATTCCCATCGCCGAGGAGCGTGGCATCATCGGCCCGTTGTCGCAGCTGGTGCTGCGCAAGGCGACCGAGGCCGCCAGAAGCTGGCCGAAGGATCTGTTCCTGTCCTTCAACCTGTCGCCCTCGCAGCTCGTCGACCAGAACACCGGCCTGCACATACTGGCGATCCTCGATCGCACCGGCTTCGATCCGCGGCGGCTGGAGATCGAGATCACCGAGACCGGCCTGATGAACGACCCGGCCTCTGCGGCGCAGATCGTCGAGGATCTGCGCCGCGTCGGCATCCGCGTCTCGCTCGACGATTTCGGCACCGGCCAGTCCTCGCTCGGCCGTCTGCGCGAATTCCATTTCGACAAGCTCAAGATCGATCGCGCCTTCGTCTCCTCCATTCTCGACGACCGTCCCTCGGAGCACATCATCCGGGCTATTCTCGCAATGTGCGAGGGGCTCGGCATGGACGTCGTCGCCGAAGGCATCGAGCAGGAAGCGCAGGCCGACCGCCTCGTCCAGTTCGGCTGTGCCGGCGGGCAAGGCTATCTGTTCGGCAAGCCCGTCGATGCCGACGCCACGCTCGGCTATCTCCGTGATTCCTTCCGCGGCGCCCTGCGCGCCAAGGCGATCTGACCGGCGATCCCCGTGATCCGCAATCCTGGTGCTGCCGCTGTGCGCATCCGGTGCGGCGCATTGTCGTTTTGTCGGACATAAGCCCAGAAATCCGGTCTTTCGCCCTTGCCCGCGCGCCTTGCGCGGCTAGGATGCGCGCCGGTCACCCTACAGAGCCGCGCGTCCTTTTGGACGCGCAAAGGACGCTGTAGCAATTTACATTTTGCGCATGATCCCTTTCCGAAAATCGATCCGATTTTCGGGGTCATGCGCTGGGAGACAGGAACGATGATGCCATCGGCGCATTTTGCCGACCTCGAAGGAGCCTCGGTGCTGATCACCGGCGGCGGTTCCGGAATAGGTGCTGCACTGACCGAGGGGTTTGTGCGCCAGGGCGCCAATGTCGCCTTCATCGACATCGCCGACGGCCCAAGCACGGCCCTCGCCGACCGCATCGAGAAGGCGTTCGGCAAGCGGCCGCTCTATCTCAAGACCGATTTGCGCGACGTCGAGGCTCTGCGTGCGTCCGCCGCGAAGGCCGCCGAGGCGCATGGCGATGTCACCGTGCTGGTCAACAATGCCGCCTGGGATGAACGCCACGCCGTCGAGGATGTGACGGTCGAGTTCTGGGACAACAACCAAGCCATCAATCTGCGGCCGCATTTCTTCACCGCGCAAGCGGTGGCGCCGGGCATGAAGCGGGCCGGCGGCGGTTCGATCATCAACTTCACCTCGACATCCTATCTCATCAACCACCCTGACATGCCATCCTACACGGCCGCCAAGGCCGGTATCCTCGGCCTGACCAAGGGGCTGGCCGGCAAGCTCGGTGTCGACGGCATCCGCGTCAACGCCATTGCGCCTGGCTGGGTGATCACCGAGCGGCAGAAGGAGCTCTGGGTGACCGAACAGGGGCTTGCCGCCCATGTCGCCAAGCAATGTATCAAGCAGGTGATGCAGCCCGACGACATCGTCGGCACCGTGCTGTTCCTCGCTTCGGATTCGTCGCGCATGCTGACCGCGCAGATGCTGGTCGTCGATGGAGGTTTCCTGTGAGCCAAGGGTTTGCCGGCAACGCACCGGCGGTCGCCGCCGTCGACTGGGGCACGACCCGCATGCGGGTTTGGCTGATCGACGGGCAAGGCAAGGTGCTTGCCGAACGCCGTGGCGATGATGGCCTGATCACGGCGCAGCAGAAGGGCTTTTCGACCATTCTCGAAGGACATCTGGCAGCCATGGGAGCGCCGCAAGCGTTGCCCGTCATCATCTGCGGCATGGCCGGATCCCGCCAGGGCTGGCTCGAAGCGCCCTATGTCACCGTGCCGGCGCCGCTTAGCGCCATCCTTGCTGGTGCCGCCAGCGTGCCCGGCCAGAGCCGCGACATCCGCATCGTTCCGGGTCTTGCCCAGCGGCTGACCGATACGCCCGACGTCATGCGCGGCGAGGAAACCCAGCTCGCCGGCGCCGGCCTGCCGGCCAGGGGGCGCCAGCTGGTCTGCATGCCCGGTACCCATTCGAAATGGGTGCTGATAGAGGATGGCGCGGTTGCCGGCTTCGGCACCTGGCCGACCGGTGAGCTGTTTTCCGTGCTTGCCGCGCATTCGATCCTGCGCCATTCGCTCGGCGAACATCCGAAGCCCGTCACATCGGACAATCCGTTCTTCCGCCGCTGGTGCGAAACCGCATTGGGTGAAGGCGGCGATGTCACCTCGCGGCTGTTTTCCATCCGCGCCGCCGGCCTGCTGCAGGACTTGAAAGCCGACGATGCCGCCGCCTGCCTGTCCGGCCTTCTGATCGGCGGCGAGATCGCCTCCGCCAGCCGCCGGCATGGCGCCGGCGCCGAACCCGTGGTGCTGATTGCGTCCGGCGCGCTGGAAACGCTGTACAGCGAGGCACTTGGCCTTGCCGGCCTCGAGGTTCGGGCCGTCGACGCCGACGAGGCTGTGCGTGCAGGTCTCGTCGAGGCGGCGCGTGAGAACGGCATGATCGCTAGAATTGGAGCAGCCCGATGAGCCAGACCGCACCGTTTCCAAAACTCAAGCGCGGGCTGGTCGCCATCCTTCGCGGGCTCAAGCCCACCGAGGCGATGGCCATGGGCCAGGCGCTGTTCGACGCCGGCATCGAGGCGATCGAAGTGCCGCTGAACTCACCGCAACCGTTCTCGTCGATCGCCCGCATCGTCCAAGTGCTGCCGAAAACGGCGCTGGTCGGCGCCGGCACAGTGCTGACGCCAGCCGATGTCGATGGTCTGCACAAGGCGGGCGGGCGGCTGCTGGTCAGTCCCAACATCGATGCCGAGGTCATGGCGCGCGCCATGCATTACGGCATGGTGACGATGCCCGGCGTGTTCACGCCGACCGAAGCCTTGCTGGCGATCAAGCTCGGCGCCTCAGCCCTGAAATTTTTCCCGGCGAGCGTGCTGGGTGCCGGCGGCATTTCAGCGATGCGCGCTGTGTTGCCGGCGCAGACGCTGGTCGGTGCCGTCGGCGGCGTCTCCGAAAAAGATTTTGCCGGCTACAAGGCGGCCGGCGTTACCGCCTTTGGACTGGGATCCAGCCTGTTCAAGCCGGGCATGAGCGTCGACGAGGTGGCCGCGCGGGCCGAGGCGGCGGTGACAGCCTGGGATGCGGCGTTCGGAGAAGCAGGATGAGCGAAGCGATCGTTTCGGTTTTTTCCGACCACGTCTGCCAGCTCGGCGAAGGGCCGAGCTACGATCCCGCCACCGATACGCTGTATTGGTTCGACATCGTCAACAGCCAGCTCCTGGAAAAGCGGCTGTCCGGCGGCGCGACCACCGTCCATGAGCTTGGCCAGATGGCGAGCGCCATCGCCGTCATCGACGACAAGCGCCAGCTTATCGCCGCCGAGACCGGCCTTTATGTGCGCGACGTCGCGACCGGCAAACTGACGCTGCACACGCCTGTCGAGGCCGGCAATCCGGTTACGCGCTCCAACGATTCCCGGGTCCACCCCTGCGGCGCCTTGTGGATGGGCACCATGGGCAAGGGCGAGGAAAAGGGTGCGGGTTCGATCTACTGGTTTTTCAGAGGCGAACTGCGCCGGCTGTTTTCGGACATCACCGTCTCCAATTCGATCTGTTTTACCGAGGATGGCGCAATCGCCTACTACACCGACACCTCGACCGGGCTGCTGATGCGCGTCGCCTGCGACCCGGCGACCGGCCTGCCTGCCGGTGAGCCAAAGCTGTTCGTCGATCACCGCTCGGCCAAGGGCTATATCGACGGGTCCGTGCTCGACCGCGACGGCATCCTGTGGAACGCCGTCTGGGGCGGCAGCGTCATCGAAGCCTACGGACCCGACGGCAAGCTCGTCCGCACGGTCGCCATGCCGGTGACGCAACCGTCCTGCCCGGCCTTTGTCCGCGCCAAGGCCGACCGGCTGGCGGTCACCTCCGCCTGGTCGGGCAAGGATGAGAAGCAGCGTCTGCTGGATCTGCAGGGCGGCATGACCTTTCTGCTCGACATTCCCGTCAACGGCCGCTTCGAGCCGCGCGTGCTGATCGCCTGAGCGAACTGGATTCTGCGGTTGGACGGTGCGTTGTCACGCAACCGCCCGCGCCATGTCGGTTTCACGAGAGCCTGACGCCTTGACCATGCGATGGTAGGCAATCCTACTGCCGGGGATCGTCATCTCATGCCCAGCCGCAAGCCGAAACTGATCCTCGTCCATGAGCCGGAAAAGGCCTGCCTGGACCGTCTGGTCGCCGACGGTCATGCACCGCAGCGCGCCGGCGAAATCGCGTCCTATCTGGCGCAGTCGACCGACCTCGCCCCCGAATTCGACGTGCTTGGCCGTGCCTGCCAGGCACGCGGCCTGTCGTTCACGCCGGTGGCGCTGGACGAGGCCACCGGCGTGCTCGCCGGCGAGCATCCCAGCACAACGCTGGTCTGGACGCTGACCGACGGCATCGCCTATTTTCGCGGCGGCGCGGCGCCCGCTCTGGCGCGATTGGGCGGTTTCAAGACGATCGGCGCAGATGATGCGCTGTTCGCGCTCTGCCAGGACAAGTTCCGCTCCGGCGCCGTGCTCGGCGCACTCGGCCTGCCGGTGCCGCAGGCCGGGCTTGCGCGCGACGGCCAATGGCTGGTCGAGCCGCCGGCCTCGCCCGCCGGCTGGTTCGTCAAGCCCAACCGGCTCGGCGCCAAGATCGGCATCTGGCCGGATTCGCGCTGTTGCGATCTCGCCCACGCTTTGGAACTCAGCCGGCGCGTCTTTTCGGCCTATCGCGACGATGTCGTCGTCCAGCCCTATGTCGCCGGCCGCAACGTGCGCGCCAGTTTCCTCGGCCTGGTGCCAGGCGCCGGGGTCGAAGCGCTTGGCGTGGCTTTTGTCGATTCAGGCGCCGATTTCCAGACCATGGCGGACAGCCTGGCGCTCTACGGCGACACCGGCGAGGCAGCGAAGGCGGAGGGACATTACGCCGAACCGGAGCTCGTTGCGGTTGCCGACAGCCAGCCGGCCGCCGACGCCACGATACGTGCGATCGCCGGGCGGCTGATGAGCGGGCTCGGCCTGCGCGATGTGTTTTCCATCGATCTCAGGGTCGAGGCCGACGACACCGTCCACCTCATCGAGTTCGAGGTCTGCCCCGGCCTGCCCTGCTTCGATTTTCGCGCCTATTGCCGCCAGCAATGGGGCCTCGAGCTGGCCGACGCCATGGCCGAAACCGCCGCCAGCCGGCTGACCGGTGTCGACCGATAGCTGTGCGCCTTGTGTCGGCGGGCTAACCAGCAGACGCTACCCGCCAGGCATTCGCTCGGCCGCCTGCAAGGACGGATCCATCTTGTCCCAGGCATGGCCGTGGCTCGTGTAGGTCACCATCTGCGGGCTGAACTGTTCCGGATCGTCGAGGCTGGCCGCGTGGACCGCTATGAATTCCGGCATGGCGACGGATATCAAAAAGACCGGCGTTCCGCAGGTTGGACAGAAGGTGTGGATTTTTTCATTGCCGCTGGCGCCCGCCACGCGCCAGGTGCTCACCTCCCCGGTAATTGCCATATCGGTGCGCTGGCCGAAGGTCAGGTAGGATCCGTGGCCGGTGCCTGAGCGCTTCTGGCAATCGCTGCACTGGCAGTGGTTCTGGAAGATCGGCTCGTCATTGGTTTCGTAACGGATCGCGCCGCATGCGCAGCCGCCGGTATAGCGCTTGGTCATCGTTATTCTCCCGCGGCGATCAGGGCTGATTTCGGCTTGGCGAAAATGTCGATGCCGCTGCCGGTTTCGAGGAAGGATTTCATGCTCGACAGCACCGCCGGCCAGCCCTGGCTGACGCCTTTCGCCATGCCGCTGCCGGCTTCGAGTTCGTCATGGCTGACGGTCAGCCGCACCATGGTGTCGTATTCCTCGATGGCGAACGTCACCCGGCTCGTTTTTGACGGATCGTCGGCCTGCGAAGCGTTCGCCCAGGTGATGACGAGGCGGGTCGGCGGCGAAACCTCGACGACATTGCCGACGAGTTCGACGGTCCGTTCGTCATTGGCGCGGATATGCTCCCATTTCGAGCCCGGCGTCCATTCGGAGACGTTCTCGTGACCCCAGTAGCGCTTTGCGACATCGGGCTTGATTATGGCCTCGAACACCTTCTGCGGCGTCGAGCGGATATAGGTCACGTAGACAAAGCTGGTCGTTTCCCTGGTCATTGGTCTTCTCCTTCGAGTTCTTGCTTCAGGTCGTGCAGCAGGCTGAGCCGCTGCCGTTCGAATTTCCGTACCCAGCGCTCGTAGACTTCGTGCAAGGGCACGGGATTGATGAAATGCAGCTTTTCGCGGCCGCGCTTGACCGTGCTCACCAGATTGGCCGCCTCCAGCAGATCGAGGTGCTGGGTGGCGGATTGCCTGGCCATGTCCAGGTTTTCGCAAAGCTGACCGAGCGTCTGCCCGTTCTGCTGGCACAGAAGGTCAAGCAGCCTTCTGCGTGTCGGGTCGCCCAGCGCTTTGAAAACCTTGTCGGCGTCCATCTGCCTCACTCTGTTGTAAGGCATAATATGCAGGTAAATACCTGCATGTCAACCTACAGTTCGCCCCGCATCGCAAGACTGGATGCGGCTATTCGGACTCGGACGTTGATTGCGCGATGGGCCGCCCCGGCCATGTACCTGATGTCGGAGCCCTGCTTAGCGGCGCCAAACTGCGGACGTAAACCTGCAGGATTTCGTCTGAAGTCCTGCTACTAGCGCTGCAGCAGGGATTTGACAGGATGCCTATCGACGGCCGAGATTTCATCGTTCGTTGGTGGACCATCCTAAGCGTTCGAGATTGGCCGAAGCCTCCCAACTTCGTCATCCTAGGGCGAAGCAGGAGCGAAGCTCCGTCGCGGAGACTCTGGGATCCATGCCGCGACCTTGGCCGAAGAATGCAGCGGAGCAGAATTCTACACCGCTGCAACGCTTTGAAGTCGCGGCATGGATCCTCGGGTCTGCGCTGCGTCGCTACGCTCCTTGCTTCGCCCGTGGATGACGAAGGCGCTGGGCGTTTGCGGCAATCGCCAAGGTATGCCGTCCGTCACACCCGCGATTCGTCAAAACTGCTCGAGGCGGATTTTAGGCGCCCTCGACCAGAACGATCTCGCCGTCGGCGACCTTCTGACGGATGGCGACGGCGCGCTGGTATTCCGGCGAATGGTAGCAATCATGCGCGGCGGCGAGCGATTCGAACTCTATGATGACATTGCGTGCCCGGCCGGGGCCTTCGGCCTTTTCATGCTCTCCGCCGCGCGCCAGGAACTTCGCGCCGAAGCGCTCGAAGGCAGGCTTGGCGGCGGCGACGTAGTCCTTGTAGCCTTCCGCGTCGCGCACATCGACACGGGCGATCCAGTATCCCTTGGGCATTTTCTTGGTCTCCGAACTTGTTCTTGGAAATCTCAGGCCGAGCGCATCTCGTCGAGGATGGCTTCGGCCGCTTCCCGTTTGTTGGCCGCAGCAATGATAGGCCTGCCGACGACGAGATGGCTGGCGCCGTTGCGGATCGCCTGGCCCGGCGTCACCACGCGCTTCTGGTCGCCATGATCGCTGCCCGTCGGCCGGATGCCGGGCGTCACCACCGCCATGTCGGGGCCGACGATGCGGCGCACCGCTTCGGCTTCCGCGGCCGAGCAGACGATGCCCCCCATGCCGGCATGCAGCGCCTGTTCCGAGCGCCGCAGCACCAGCGTATGCGGGTCGTACTCATAGCCGACGTCGATCATGTCCTGCTCGTCCATCGAGGTCAGCACGCTGACGGCAAGCAGGCAAAGATTGCTGCCGCGCGCTGCTTCCACCGCCGCCGCCATCGCTTTGGGATAGGCGTGGATGGTCAGCATGGTCATGCCCATCTTGACGATGTTCTCGACGCCCTTGGCCACCGTGTGGTCGATGTCGAGCAGCTTCATGTCGAGGAAAACCTTGGTGCCGCCGCTGGCCAGTTCCCTGGCGAAATCGAGCCCGCCGGCGAAGGCAAGCTGGTAGCCGATCTTGTAGAAGGAGACGACGCCGTCGAGTTCGCGCACCGCCTGCTCGGCCTCCCTCACGGTCGGGACATCGAGGCCGACTATCAGTCTTTCCTGCATGGATCGTGCCTGTATGGATTGTGCCTGCATCGTCGTTGCGATCACGCCTCGATCCGGGTGGACAGCATGCGCGAGGTTTCGATCAGGGTGCGGCATAGGTGCTCCATCGATTTGTGCAGTCTTTCGTCACGGAAGTTTCCATCCTCGTCGAAGGCGCCGCCGCCGTCGGGCACCGAGCATTCCGGCGTCACCACCTCCATCTGGCAGCGCACCAGCACCGCGCGCAGATGGTTGATGCAGCGGATGCCGGCAAAGTGCCCGCTGGAGGACGAACATAGGCCGGCGACCTTGCCGGCCAGCGGCCTCACCGGCCGGCCGCCATCCCTGCGCACCCGGCTCACCCAGTCGATCGTGTTCTTGAGCAGCGGCGGAATGGAGCCGTTATATTCGGGCGTGGCGATCAGCAGCCCGTCATGGGCGATCACCAGACGGCCAAGTTTCTGGGCGTTTTCAGGAACGCCTTTTTCCTTTTCCAAATCCTCGTCCATGATCGGCAGGGGGTAGTCGGCAAGCGAGATGCGGGTCACCTCGGCGCCCTGCATGGCGAGTTCCTTCTGCGCCACGTCGGCGGTCCTGCCGCTATAGGCGCCGCTGCGAACCGAGCCGGCGAAGACGAGGATTTTCGGGATCACTGCCATTGGCCACCCTTGTTCCCGGACAGGTACAGCCAAGGATCGAGCAAATCAACGCCAACTTCGTCATCCTTGGGCGAAGCAGGAGCGAAGCTCCGTCGTGGAGACCCTGGAATCCATTCCGTGACAGCTATCCAGGAGTGCAGCGGAACAGAATTCTGCGCCGTAGCGGCGCTCGGAAGTCGCGGCATGGATCCTCGGGTCTGCGCTGCGTCGCTGCGCTCCTTGCTCCGCCCGTGGATGACGAAGCGAGGGACGTTCCCGCCATCGCCAAGGTATGCGGTGAGCACTGGCGATCCGCGAACAACCCTGCGCCGAGAAATTAATGCGCTTCGCGGCGGTAGATCCACAGCTGGGTCGGCGGGATGTTGCGGAGGATGAAATCGAAATGCTTGACCGTATAATTGCCACGGCCGGCCGGGATCGGCGACATCGGGCCGTAGGTCAGCTGCACGATCGGCCGTCCGGCCGGGATGCGGTCGAGCAGGCTTTCGATATAGGCAATGCGCTGGGCGACCGGGAAGTTGAGCAGCGGCACGCCGGAAACGACGGAATCGAAGATCATCCCGCTCTTGTCGCCAAGCGTGGCGTTGAGGTTGAAGGCGTCGCCCTCGATGACGTTGACGCCGGGATAGAGTCGCCGCAGGTGACGGACGAAATCCGTGGAATACTCGACTGCGTAGAGGTTCTCGGGCCGCACGCCCTGGGCCAGGATGGCGCGGGTGATGACGCCGGTACCGGGACCGACCTCGAGCACCGGCAGGCCGGATTTAGGATTGACGATCGAGGCCATCTTGCGCGCGGTGACCGAACTGGTCGGCACGATCGAACCAACCGCCTTCGGCTTGTCGATCCAGCCCTTGAAGAATTTGAGTTCGTCGTCGAACTTTTCGACAAGCGCCTTCCGCAGTCCAGGGCCACGTGTCATGCAAGCTCTCCTCAGCGCTCCCCGCAAGTTACTTAGCACCTGAGCGGTGCTAGGCAAGGCGCGGCCGGACGCATGTCGTGGATAAGATAATTTTCGTCGCGTCTCAAGGGGTGACGAGATTCAAGGATTTACGCGTTGCAAATCGGCTTAGGCGGGCCAAAGTGCATCAACGTTCGCCGAACGACTCGAAGAAATCCTTCATGCGGGCGAAAAAGCCGCTCGATTGTGGCGAATTGTCCTGCGAGGAGAGCTGTTCGAACTCCTCCAGCAGTTCGCGCTGGCGGCGGGTGAGGTTCTGCGGCGTCTCGACCGCGGTCTGGATGTAGAGGTCGCCGATATTGGGCTGGCGCAGCACAGGCATGCCCTTGCCCTTGAGGCGGAACTGGCGCCCGTTCTGCGTGCCTTCGGTCACCTTGACCTTGGTCTGCGTCCCGTCCAGCGTCGTCACCTCGAAGGAGCCGCCAAGGGCGGCTGTGGTCATCGAGATCGGCACCTTGCAATACAGGTCGGCGCCGTCGCGTTGGAAGAACTCGTGCGGTTTGACCGCCAGGAAAATATAGAGATCGCCCGATGGCCCGCCGCGCAGGCCGGCTTCGCCCTCATTGGCAAGACGGATGCGGGTGCCGTCCTCGATGCCGGCCGGGATGTTGACCGACAGCGAACGCTCCTCGGTGACGCGGCCCTGGCCGGCGCATTTCGGGCACGGATCCTTGATCGTCTGGCCGCGCCCCTGGCATTGCGGGCAGGTCCGCTCGATCGAAAAGAACCCTTGCGTGGCGCGCACCTTGCCGTGGCCGTTGCACATCGAGCAGGTGACAGGCTGGGTGCCGGGCTTGGCGCCGCTGCCCGAACATTCGGAGCAGGAGATCGACGCCGGCACCCGGATCTGCGCGGTCTTGCCGGCAAAAGCCTCTTCCAGGGTGATTTCCATGTTATAACGCAGGTCGGCGCCGCGCTCGCGGCCGCCCGACGAGCGGCGCTGGCGCCCGCCCATCATGTCGCCGAAGATGTCCTCGAAGATATCGGCGAAACCGCCGGCGCCGAAACCTTGCGCGCCGCCATTCATTCCGCCCTGTTCGAAGGCGGCGTGGCCGAAGCGGTCATAGGCCGCGCGCTTCTGCGGGTCCTTCAGCGTCTCGTAGGCTTCGTTGATTTCCTTGAACTTGTGCTCGCAGGAATGATCGCCGGGGTTGCGGTCGGGATGGAACTGCATGGCGAGCTTGCGGAAAGCGCTCTTGAGCTCCTTCTCGTCGGCGCCTTTTTGGACGCCCAGCGTCTCGTAGAAATCAGCTTTCATTTTTTCCCGCTGTCCGGATGCTCAACGTCTTGAAGCATTGTTGCGTCTCTTGCCGGCACTGACGCTTCGATTTAGGTGCGATGGAAGGGCGATGCCAGTGTCGACGCGGCCTTGCCTGCATTTTTTCAGCAAGGCCAGCTGTTTTTCTGCAAGGGGTTGCAAAAAAGCCCGGCCTTCGCCGGGCTTTTCGCTTTATCTTGCCGTCAAACGGTTCAGGCCGACTTCTTCTTGTCGTCGTCCTCGTCGATTTCCTCGAAATCGGCGTCCACAACGTCACTGTCCTTGGCGGCGTCCGCCTTGGCGTCGGCTTCCGCCGCTTCCTTCTGCGAAGCCTCGTACATGGCCTGGCCAAGCTTCATCGAAGCCTCGGCAAGCGCCTGGCTCTTGGCTTCGATGTCGGCCGGGTCGTCGCCTTCGGTCGCGGTCTTAAGCGCCGCGATCGCGTCGGAGATCGCCGTGCGCTCGCCTTCCGAAACCTTGTCGCCATATTCCTTCAGCGACTTCTCCGAGGAATGCAGCAGCGCTTCGGCCTGGTTGCGGGCCTCGACCAGCGCACGCCGCTTCTTGTCGGTCTCGGCATTGGCCTCGGCGTCCTTGACCATCTTCTCGATGTCGGCGTCCGAAAGACCGCCCGATGCCTGGATGCGGATCTGGTGCTCCTTGCCGGTGCCCTTGTCCTTGGCCGAAACGTTGACGATGCCGTTGGCGTCGATATCGAAGGTGACCTCGATCTGCGGCACGCCGCGCGGCGCCGGCGGAATGCCGACCAGGTCGAACTGGCCGAGCGCCTTGTTGTCGGCGGCCATTTCACGCTCACCCTGGAAGACCCGGATGGTCACGGCCGACTGTGAGTCCTCGGCCGTCGAGAACACCTGGCTCTTCTTGGTCGGGATCGTCGTGTTGCGCTCGATCAGGCGGGTGAACACGCCACCCAGCGTCTCGATGCCGAGCGACAGCGGCGTCACGTCGAGCAACAGCACGTCCTTGACGTCGCCCTGCAGCACGCCGGCCTGGATGGCGGCGCCGAGAGCAACGACTTCATCCGGATTGACGCCCTTGTGCGGCTCCTTGCCGAAGAACTGCTTCACGATCTCCTGGATCTTGGGCATGCGGGTCATGCCGCCGACCAGGACGACTTCGTCGATCTCGCCGGCCTTCAGGCCGGCATCCTTGAGCGCCGCCTTGCAAGGGGCAATCGTGCGCTGGACCAGGTCGTCGACCAGCTGCTCGAACTTGGCGCGCGTCAGCTTCAGCGTCAGGTGCTTCGGCCCGGTCGCGTCGGCGGTGATGAAGGGCAGGTTGATCTCGGTCTGGGTGGTCGACGACAGCTCGATCTTGGCCTTTTCAGCCGCCTCCTTGAGGCGCTGCAGGGCAAGCTTGTCGTTCTTCAGGTCGATACCCTGTTCCTTCTTGAACTCGGCCGCCAGGTATTCGACCAGGCGCATGTCGAAATCCTCGCCGCCGAGGAAGGTGTCGCCATTGGTCGACTTGACCTCGAACACGCCGTCGCCGATTTCGAGCACCGAAATATCGAACGTGCCGCCGCCAAGGTCATAGACGGCAATGGTCTTGCCTTCCTTCTTGTCGAGGCCATAGGCAAGCGCTGCCGCGGTCGGCTCGTTGATGATGCGCAGCACTTCAAGGCCGGCGATCTTGCCGGCGTCCTTGGTCGCCTGGCGCTGGGCGTCGTTGAAATAGGCTGGAACGGTGATGACCGCCTTCTCGACCTTTTCGCCGAGATAGGCTTCCGCCGTCTCCTTCATCTTCTGCAGGATCATGGCCGAGATCTGCGAGGGCGACTGCTTCCTGCCGCCGGCCTCGACCCAGGCATCGCCATTGTCGCCCTTGACGATCTTGTAGGGGACAAGCTTCTTGTCCTTCTCCGTCACCGGATCGTCATAGCGGCGGCCGATCAGGCGCTTGACCGCGAAGATGGTGTTTTCAGGATTGGTGACCGCCTGGCGCTTGGCCGGCTGGCCGACCAGACGTTCGTCGTCGCCCGAGATGGCGACGATGGAAGGCGTCGTGCGCGCGCCTTCCGCATTCTCGATTACCTTCGGCTCCTTGCCATCCATGATGGCGATGCAGGAGTTGGTGGTGCCGAGATCGATACCGATTACTTTTGCCATTTTTCTAGTCTCTCCGCTAAGCAGGCTCTCAGGACCCGTACAGGCGTTCCGACGAAAGCCCCTGTTCACAAGAAATCCCGTTCCGGCAACCGGCATTCCGGCGCCGAACGGCTTGGCGCGTATATAAGAACAGGCGGCATCGCGCGCAAGCATTCTGCGCAAGGCTTCCATGAACCTTTCCACTTCCGCCCGCGACTGATCTCCAGGTGCCGCATGGTGCGGCCCGGAAAGGAAGCCCCCCATGACCAATAACCCAGAGGCTCTGCGGTCTCCGGGAACAACAGGAGCTCGGCGCGACCACCGCCTTCGGGACGAGGTCGATGCGCTGGGCTTTCCGCTGATTCCGTTGACCCTGCGTAAGAGCAGGCGTATCGTGATTTTGAGGAAAGCAGACAATTCGATCAGGGAAGAACGAGCCGGACCGCCGCGCCTTGCCCTGATTTGCGCGGCCAGACCCGACGTTCTCCCGTCGACTACGGGGGGTAGTGTCATGTCTCGCATCCGCGGCTCGTTCGTGTCGTCTCTTGATGGCGGCTTGCGCCGCGCTGTGCATCCAGGCGGGTTGCTGGCGCTGGCACTCGGCCTGTGGCTGGGCGCCGCCCAGGCGCAGGAAACCCGGATCATCTATCCCGGTTCGATGGCGGTGACCGGGTTTTCCGGCACCGTCATTCCCAATTTCGACCCCCCTGATTCCGAAAAAGGGGGCCTGCCGCCCGGCGTCGATCCGGTCGACGAAACCTTCATCGACACCACGCGCGCCACCTTGCGCGTGTTCGACGTCTCGCATCTGGGCGGCCCGGCCTCCGGGCAACTGGTCAACACCCCGCCGCCCCTCGAGGTGACGGCGGAGCAGATCGGCCAGGTGTTCGGCGTCACCTATGATGACGGCGTGCGCGACGGCGTTCCATCGGGCATTCCCAATCTCTATGCCGGCGCCACCTCGCTGCACGGCATCCGTATCGTCACCCTTGACGCCGATGATGACGGCCGCCCCGAGCGGCAACGCCGCGGCGCGGCCGGCGCCACCTTCATGGACGGCCAGTTCGGCACCGAAAACGGTGGCGGGCCGGGCACCATCTGGAAAATCGACGGCATCACCGGCCAGGTCTCCAAGTTTGCCGACATCGACACCAACAGCGGTCCCGGTATCGGCAATCTCACCTTCGACGCCGCTCATCGCCAGTTCTTCGCTTCCGATCTCGACACCGGCCTGATCCATCGCATCGATGCCACCGGTACGCTGATCGACAGCTTCGACCACGGCGTTGCCGGGCGCCCGGCGCATGGGCTAGCTCCGATCGCCGACGATGGTTCGGTGATGGACATACAGGGTGCGGCTTTCGACAGCGAAGACCCCGACAGCTGGGGCTACACGCAGGACGAGCGCCGCATCTGGGCCGTCTCCTATCATGGCGGCCGGCTTTATTATTCGGTCGGTGAAAAGTCTGAAATCTGGTCGGTGGGCATTGCCCGCAACGGCAGTTTTGCCGGCGACCCGCGTTGGGAACTGACGGTCAAGGCCGACAAGGACTACGCCGTTACCGACATCGCCTTCGACAACAGCGGCTTCATGTACCTGGCCCAGCGCGGCCCGGTCGAGAACCGCTACGATTACAGCCAGTTCGCCGATTCCGGCAAGGGCGAGGTCATCCGCTACTTCAGAGAGAACCCGGACGATCCGGAAACGGAATCGGTCTGGGTCGAAGTGCCGCAGGAATATGCGGTCGGCTTCCCGCAGGGCAACCGGCAGTCGGCCGGCGGTCTCGACCTGCAGTATGGCTATGATTCCGACGGCACTCTCGACACATCGGTCTGCACGCAGACGCTGGTCAACACCGGCGACAAATTGCGCGACAATCCGGCTCTCGCCGAACAGCTCGCCGCCGGCGGGCCGCTCGCCGTGCACGGCGTGCAGATCACGCCGAAAGAGCTGGTCAAGCCGGCTAATGTGCCGCCCTTCGGCTCCTGGTTCGTCGACTTCGACGGCTATTTCGAAGACCCGGAGGTCGAGGGTCATGTCGGCGACGTTGCCGTCTGGCATCCTTGCGAGGGCCGCGCCGGCTATTATGAAGAAATCCCGGGCGGCTACCTGCCCCCCTTCTACCCGCCGGACTTCCCACCGCCCGGCAATCTGCCTCCGTGCATCCATGTCGAGGATATCAGGTATTACTGTACGCCTCGCGGCCTCCAGGCCGATCTCTATCTCCATGACCGTGCCGGCTTCGGCGGCGATTCGATAAAGGCCCAACCTTCGAATGAGACAAAGTCCAGGACGCCAGGCGTCGGGGTGACATCATCCCAGTCGCATGCGCCCGGCCAGCCTTACACGATCGACATTACTGGCCACTATCCGGGCGACAGAGTGGATGTTGGACTTTGCTTCTACAGGAAGTCCGACAAGGACAAGGGTGGCTACTACCCTTGCTGCAAGATGATCTTGCCGCTCCGAACCCCAGCCGTCAGCTGCGAACGTTGAGGAGGGGAAGATGAAAAATCTCGCACTCTCCCCATTCGCAACCAACACTCAAGAAACCATCGTGGAGACGATCATGAAACCCCTGTCATACGCCAGGCGCGGCGCGCGCTGGCTGATGGCGGCCGGTATCGCGGTCGCCATGCTAACCCCGGTGCAAGGCTTTGCGGAAGGCGCTGCCCCGATCACCCCGGAGCTGAAGCTCGATCTCGACAGTTCGCGCGTCATCACTCCGAGGCCCGACCGGGTCGTGCCCTTCTTCACCAAGAAAGGCACTCAACGAGGCTGCGACTACGTCGTCTATTCGCTGAGCTTCGGCCTGCGCGGCGATCCGCAGGGCCTTGCCGACCCGAGCCTTGAGGCCAGGCTGAAGAAGGTCCGGGTCGACTTCAAGGACCAGCTTCCGCACGGCCTTGAGATCGTCAACGTCAATGTGTCCGGCGACGGCACGGATTCATCCGGCGGACCACTGCCGGGCGCGACGATCAGCACCTCGGCGGGTCCCAACGATACCGCTGTTGTTTCAGACTTCCGCATCTCCACTTCCGATCTCGACGGCGCCGGCGCTCCCAACGAGCGCGTCATCAACTTCAAGATCACGGCCAAGATCGATCATGCGGCATTTCCCGCGCCGACGATCGTCGACAACCAGGGGATGATCAAGGTGACCGCCGGACCGGGCACCGGGACCATCATCCCGTCGCAGGATCCGAGCAAGCCCGACGACGGCGATTTCAAGACCGGCGTGAAGACCTCGATCAAGATCGACGTCACCAAGTGCAACCCACCGCCGCCACCTCCCGGCAAGGAATGCTTCAAGGTGGAACGCGGCACGGTCGATTGCGTGCCCGGCGGCGGTGCCTTCATCTACCACATGCCGGTCGGCCCGGAGATGGGCGGCAAATGGGTGCAGGTTTCGACGACCACATCAGGCATCACCATCATCCCCGACACGCAACTGGTGCCGGCGGGCGGCGGTGTGCTCAACTGGAAGATCGTCGGCGCATCGCCCGGCGACGTCATCCACCTCATCGTCACCGGCATCGAAACCTATGCCGGTCCGAAGGAAGGCTGGGGCCTGTGCTGCACGCAGACCATCGACATCGTCATCCCGCGTGACCAGAGGTGCCCGCCCAAGGACAAGGAGCCCGACCTCAAGGTTGAGAAACGCGCCGACGTGACGCGTTGCACGATGGGCGGCGGCTGCGACTTCACCATCAGGGTCACCAATGTCGGCACCAGTGCCTACCACGGCAAGATCGTGCTCGACGAGGTGACGCTGCCGGCCGGCTCGACACTCGATTCAGGGCCCAATCCGCCCTGGGTCTGCGTACCCGGCACCACCCCTATGATTTGCACCCATCCGGTGACCACGCTCAATCCGGGGGCCTCCGTCGACCTCAAGCTCGGCTTCAAGCCGGCCGGAGGCTGGCAAGGCAGCGTCTTGCGCAACTGCGCCACCTATAATTACGGCGCCAGCGACAAGCCACTGTTCGGCAGCCAGTCGAACGACCGCGGTTGTGCCTCGATCCCGGTCTGCCGACGTGGCGACCGTGACCGCGACTGCCGGCCGCCGGTCGAAAAGAAGGTCGACCTGATCCTGAAGAAGCGTGCCCGTATCCCGGTCTGCACGGCCGACGGCATCTGCTACTTCGTGATCGACATCATCAACAACGGCAGCGCCACCTACAATGGACCGCTGACGGTCATCGACAATTATCCCGGCGGCGCGCCAGCCTCCTCGACCTTCGGCCCGAGCCCGCCATGGACCTGCGCACCAACCGGCCCCGGGCTGTTCCGCTGCGACAATGCGGGCATCTCGCTGCCTCCGGGCGGCTCGACGCCGATCGTCGTCAAGGCGGTCATGCCGGCCGGCTACCAGTCGGACACTGTCGAGAATTGCGCGACGGTGAAGCCCATCCCCGGTGAAAACGATCTCACCAACAACAAGGCCTGCGCAAAGGAACGCTTCCGTCATCCCAATGGCGGCAAGCCGACCTTGCGCATCACCAAGGTGTGCAACGGCTCGCTCGCCGGCGCTGCGGTCATCTCTTGCCGCATCACCGTCATCAGCCTTGGCACCGCTGCCCCCACCGGCCCGGTGCGGGTCAACGATGCCGCCACGCTGGTTGCCGGCGGCGCGCCTGTCCAGATCCAAACCGTCACCCCTGACGGTGCGGAATGGGCGTGTGGACCGGTTCCGGCCAACGCGCTGTCGTGCCAGATTCCCGGTGCCGTCATGGTACCTGGAACCAGCCGCCACTTCGACGTGACGGTCTCGGCCAATGGCGCGTTCGAAAACTGCGCGCGCGGCTCCTATGGGCCGGCACCGGGCGACGACGTCGTCTATCCCTTTGGCCAGGCCTGCGCCAAGGGCGGCGGTTCTTCGACCATCCGTGTCGAAAAGACCGGCGACCGTGAATGCAGGCTCGGCCAACCCTGTTCGTTCGAGATCACCATCACCAATGACGGAACGACCCCCTTCTCCGGGCCGGTCCGCATTGGCGATGCGATCGGCGTGGAGGGTCTCGGCAGGCTGGAAGGCGTTGAGATCACGTCGATCGATCCGCCCTTTGGCTGTTCGCCGGAACCGGCAATCTTGCCACTATCCTGCATTGCCAATTTGTCGCTCGGCGCCGGCGAAAGCCGGGTGCACCATGTCACCGTGGTCATTCCCGACGACGGTCGCCTGGCCAATCTGCAGGGCAATGTCAGCGGCCAGAACTGCGTCGGCGTGCTCTCTCCCGACACACGGGTGCAAGGCGGTGGCGACGTGCTTTCCGACGACCAGGCCAACATCGAGGGCGATCGCGGCAAGGCCTATGCCTGCCATCCCTTCACCATTGGCCAGGAGACGAAGAAGGAATGCTCGCAAGGCTTCGTCATGAACGATGCCGGCCGCTGCGTTTGCCCGGAAGGCACCACCTACCGCAACGGCCAGTGCTCGCCGGGCGGTGGTATCGTGCCGAAGCCGGAACAGCCGAAGCGCTGTGTGCTGCTCGAAGGCCAGATCCGCACCGAGGACGGCCGTTGCGTCTGCCCACGCGGAACCGGGCTCGAGAACGGCAGATGTGTCAGGACCGACAAGCCCGAGCAGTGCACCATCCGTGGCCAGGTCCACAATGCGGATGGCGATTGTGTCTGCCCCAGGGGAACCGAGATCAGGGGCAATGCCTGCCGCCCGATCCAGCCAAAGCCTGAGCAGTGCACGATCCGTGGTCAGGTTCACGACGCGGATGGAGACTGCGTCTGCCCGAGAGGGACCGAGGTGCGCAACGGCGCCTGTCGTCCGATCCGGCCAAAGCCTGACCAGTGCACCATCCGTGGTCAGGTCCACGACACCAACGGCAATTGTGTCTGCCCGAGGGGTACCGAGGTGCGGGGCAATGCCTGCCGGCGCAAGCAGCCGGCGCAAGAGCAATGCGACATACGCGGCCAGGTCCACAACAAGCGTGGCGAGTGTGTCTGTCCGCGTGGGACGCAGGTGATCAACGGCGCATGCCGCAAGCCCAGACAGGAGGTGGAATGCGCACCGGGCTCGCAGATGATCAATGGCCAATGCCAGCCGATCATCAGGCGGCGCTGCCCGGAAGGCACGATCGGGCGCTATCCGAACTGCCGGCCCGTCCGCGGACAACCGTCGCTGGAGCTCAACCCCGGCCTGCTGCTGCAGCAGGTATTGCCACGGCGCAGGCCGCAGGTCGAACAGCAACAGGATCCGGTTCCAGACAGAATCCTGAAACTCCAGCAGCAATAACCACTGCTCGACACGAAACCAGAAACCCGCCGGAGCAATTCGGCGGGTTTTTCTTCGTAGCTGTGGGGGCAAGCGGGAATTGGCCGCACGTGATCGGGGATGCTGGCACGTCAGCCTGCGCGGTGCCCGCGCCTGCACCCTCGACAAGTCGGCTGTGGCGCATTAGGCAGTCGATAGGGTGGCCGAACGAGAAGGACACTCGGAAAGGCCGCACCCATGAGCAGAAAGACCCTGATTGCACCATCGGTGCTGGCGTCGGATTTTTCCAAACTCGGCGATGAGGTCGAAGCGGTGGCGGCGGCAGGCGCCGACTGGATCCATCTCGATGTGATGGACGGGCATTTCGTGCCCAACATCACCTTTGGCCCGCCGGTGATCAAGGCGATCCGCAACCGCACCAAGGCCTTCTTCGACTGCCATCTGATGATTGCCCCGGCCGACCCCTATCTGGCCGCTTTCGCCGAGGCCGGCTGCGACGGTTTGACCGTCCATGCCGAGGCCGGCCCGCATCTCGACCGCTCGCTGCAGACCATCAGGAACCTTGGCAAGAAGGCCGGTGTGTCGCTCAATCCGGCGACGCCGGAAAGCGTGGTCGAATACGTGCTCGACCGGCTCGACCTGATCCTGATCATGACCGTCAATCCGGGCTTCGGCGGCCAGGCCTTCATCCCGGCGGTCGTCGACAAGGTGAAGCGGGTCAAGGCCCTGATCGGCGGCCGGCCGATCCGCATCGAGATCGACGGCGGTGTTTCAGCCGAGACCGCGCCGCTGGTCACCGCTGCCGGCGCCGACGTGCTGGTGGCGGGCGCCGCCATCTTCAAAGGCGGCAGCGTCGAGGCTTATCGTCAGAACATCCAGGCGATCAGGACGGCAGCCGACAACGCAGCCGGCTGACCAGCGGTGTTCCCGCGGTCGGCCCGACATGCCGGCTAAGGTTCTGGTCCCGGGCGGGGCTTGTGAAAATCTGATGCGCAACGGCATCGGGCTGAGCGGTTGCCTGATTCGGTCTCAAGGTCCGCCGGCCTATGCCCAAAGCAGACAGTTGATCTCGCGCGCATACAAAAGAACAGAAAGACAGATTCTCCTGCGTGCATACAAAACATGTTAAGTTTCCACAGGTTGTGAAAATGCGCGGAATTACAGCATTGAGCTCCGGAATGCCGCATATTCCTTCGTGCTAAAGTACAATAGCGTGATCTTCTGCTTGAGCAGGCGAATGCTCGCGCTGTATGGTACAAGTACGAGACGGCGAATGCTTTCAGACTCGAATCGCCCAGGCCAAGTCTTGGGGACAAGGAGTCGCTATGACATACGGAGCTGCCAATCTGAACGACGACGCTGCGGGACCGAAGAGCACGCTTGCGAGTACGGTCTATCAGCAATTGCGGGACGATCTTCTCGGCGGTGTCCTTGAAACCGAGAGCAAACTGCGGGTCGAATGGGTTGTCTCCAAATATGGGGCCGGCGCCTCACCTGTCCGCGAGGCTCTCAATCGCCTCGCCTCGGAAGGACTTCTCGGCCGGCACGACCAGCGCGGCTTCTTCATCATGCCGGTCAGTGCGCCGGAACTCGAAGAGCTGACGCGCACCCGCTGCTGGCTCGAGGAGCGGGCGCTTCGCGAATCCATCGTCCACCGCACCGCCGAATGGGAAGAACAACTCGTGCTGGCGCTGCATCGCCTGGGCCGTGCGTCACGTTTTTCGCCGCAGAACCTCGTCTCGCTCAATCCCGATTGGGAGAGGCTGCATCGCATCTTTCACAGGGTGCTGATTTCGGCCTGCCGGTCGCAATGGCTGGTGGGGTTTTGCGACCAGCTCTCCGATCACGCCTATCGCTACCGGCAAATGGCCAATGATGGCGAAGGCATCCAGCGCGACGATTTCGGCGAGCATCGCCTGATCGCCGAATGTGCCCTGGACGGCAATGCCGACGGTGCCGTCGAGGCACTGCTCAACCACTACCGGTTGACTGCCGCCATGTGCATGAAGCGCTTCGAGCAGGACGACGAAACGAAGGAACTCGCCGGCAAACGCGCTCGGCGATAGCAGTCGTTTCCTGGCGGGTCTCTTGCGCTCGTTTCTTGCGCTCAGCCTGCGTGGAGAGCGGCTGGCGTGAACTGCTGTCGGCGGGCTTGACGGCGCGGCCAAGAACCGCGAACTCTCGCCGCCGAGGCATGCCGCGACAGGCGCATGCTCAGCGCCGTAGCACCCCAGGAAGTCTTCATGAGCAATCATCTGTTCGATGCGTTCCGGTCCCGGATGCCGGCGCCAGCGCGCTTGCTGATGGAGACCGATGATGGCCGCTTGCTCACCTATGGCGATATGCTGGCCCGCTCGGCGCAGCTTGCGCATGCGCTCTTGCAACTGGATGTCGAGCCCGGTGACCGCATTGCCGTGCAGGTCGAGAAGAGCCCGGAAGCGATTATGCTCTATCTCGCCTGCCTGCGAGCCGGCGCCGTCTTCCTGCCGCTCAACACCGCCTACACATTGGCCGAGCTGGAGTATTTCTTCGGCGACGCGGAACCACGCCTGGTCGTCTGCGACCCGGCAAGAGCGGCCGACATCGGCGCGCTGGCGGAAAAGACGGGCGCCATCACCGTCACGCTCGGCCGCGACGGCCGGGGATCGCTGACCGACCAGGCCTCGCGGCTGCCGACGGATTTTCATGACGTGGCGCGCGGGTCGGATGACCTCGCGGCAATCCTCTACACGTCGGGAACCACCGGCCGTTCGAAAGGCGCCATGCTCAGCCACGAGAACCTTGCTTCGAACGCGCGCGTGCTGGTCGAGCACTGGCGTTTCACTGGAGACGACGTGCTGATCCACGCATTGCCGATCTTCCACACGCACGGCCTGTTCGTCGCCACCAACGTCGTCCTGATGGCCGGCGCCTCGATGCTGTTCGAGCAGAAGTTCGATCCGGCCCGCATCGTCTCGCTGCTGCCGCGTGCCACGGCCCTGATGGGTGTGCCGACCTTCTACGTACGCCTGCTGCAGCAGGATGGACTGGACCGTGAGGCGGCGAAAAACATCCGCGTGTTCATTTCCGGTTCGGCGCCGCTGCTGGCAGAGACGCACAAGGCCTGGCGCGAGCGCACCGGCCACGCGATCCTCGAACGCTACGGCATGACCGAGACCAACATGAACACCTCGAACCCCTATGAGGGCGAGCGGCGCGCCGGTACGGTCGGGTTCCCCTTGCCCGGCGTCACGCTTCGCATCGCCGATCCCGACAGCGGCGCAGCACTTGCGCAGGGTGAGGTCGGCATGATCGAGGTCAAAGGCCCCAACGTCTTCGGCGGCTATTGGCGCATGCCGGAGAAGACCAAGGCGGAATTCCGCGCCGACGGTTTTTTCATCACCGGCGATCTCGGTATGGTCGACGCCGACGGCTACGTCCACATTGTCGGCCGCGGCAAGGACCTGATCATATCGGGCGGCTACAACATCTATCCGAAGGAACTCGAAAGCGAGATCGACGCCCTCGACGGGGTTAGCGAAAGCGCCGTCATCGGCGTTGCCCATCCGGATTTCGGCGAGGGCGTCACCGCTGTCGTCGTGCGGGCGCCGTCATCGCGGATCACCGGTGCCGAAATTCTCGGCGCCATCGCCGGACGGGTGGCGAAATACAAGCACCCGAAACGGGTGATCTTCGTCGATGAGCTGCCGCGCAACACCATGGGCAAGGTACAGAAGAACCTGCTGCGCGATACCTACAAGGACATATACGCATCATAGTTGCGCTGGGGCAGGGGCGCCTTACTCCTTGCGCGGCCTTTCGGCCCGACTGCCGGAACCCCACAAGGCGCGCTTCAGCAGGTTGCGCTTGCGTGGGGCGAGATTGATGTCGCTGACAAGCTTGGCGCCGCCCTCGCGCCGTTCGAGGGTGATCTTGCGGCTGTGGAAGGCTTCCAGCTCGGCCCGGTGCGCCACGCTGATGATGGTGACATCAGGCAATTCGCGGATCACCGTCGCCATCATGGTGTCCTGGCTCTTCTCGTCGAGCGCCGAGGTTGCTTCATCCAGCACGACGATATCGGGGCGGTGCAGCAGCAGGCGCGCGAAGGCGAGGCGCTGCTTTTCGCCGCCCGACAGCGTCTGGTCCCATGGCGCTTCTTCCTTGATCCTTTCGGCAAGATAGGCAAGGCCGACCTTGTCGAGGGCGGCCTTGATCTGTTTGATCGTCCACTTGTCCGCCGCCGCGGGATAGGCGACCGCGCGGCGAAGCGTGCCCGAGGGGATGTAGGGGCGTTGCGGCAGCATGAACAGTCGCCTGTCGGCGTGGAAATTGACGCTGCCGCCGCCCCATGGCCACAGGCCAGCAACGGCCCGCACCAGCGTCGACTTGCCCGAGCCGGATTCGCCAGCCACCAGCACGCGCTCACCCGGTTCGATCGCAACCTCGGTTTCCTTGACCACGGAGGTGCCGTCGTCGAGCGTGACGGAGAGATCGTCGAGGCTGAGCATCGCACCGTCTTCGGTTTTGCCGTGCTGGATGCGTCCGAGCGCGTCGCTCTGCTCCGCACGCTCGAGCCCGTCGAGCGACATCATCAGCGAGGCGATGCGCCGCGCCGAGGCGTTCCAGTCGGCAAGACGCGGGTAGTTGTCGACCAGCCATCCGAACGCGCCTTGCACGATGCCAAAGGCAGACGCTGCCTGCATCACCTCGCCAAGCGTCATCGAGCCCTCGAGGAATTTTGGCGCGCACAGCAGGATCGGCACGACCGGCGCAAACAGGCTCGATCCCTGCGACACCGCCGCCGTGCGCATGTGCTGGCCCGTCAGCAGCGCCCATTGCCTGAGCACATGGCCGAAATTCCTGTCGATGCCGCTGCGCTCCTCCTCCTCGCCGCCCAGCAAGGCGATGCTCTCGCCGTTTTCGCGCACGCGCGTCAGCGTGTAGCGCAATTCGGCTTCCGCCTGGTTCTTCTGCTCGGAGAGCCGGACGAAATGGCGGCCGATGACCACCATCGAGGTCGAGGTGATGGCGGCATAGATCATCGCGGTGATAACTAGGAAGCCGGGAATGGTAATGCTCTCGCTGCCGATCGGCAGGGTGAGCGCGCCGCCGATGGTCCACAGCACGACGATGAAGGTCGAGGCCGACAGGAACGCGTTGAGGACGCCGGCGATGAAATCGACCGGCGACTCGGTGGCGATGCGCAAATCCTCGGTCATGCGGGCCTCGGGGTTCTGGTGGTCGCCGCCGACGAGGTTCAATTGGTAGTAGCGACCGCTTGCCAGCCAGCGCGCAATGACCGCGGTGGTCAGCCAGGAACGCCAGCGGCGCTGGATCGTCATGCGCAGGTAAACCTGCGCGACGACAAGGCTGCCGCTGCAGATCACCAGCGGTACGAATAGCGCGCTGAGGAAGTAGACGCTGCGGGCGTTGCGCTGCTCGAGCGCATCGAACATCGAGCGGTTCCAGACATTGATGCCATACTGGAAGCCGATATTGATGCAGATTAGAAGCAACACCCCGATCGTGAACGGCCAGGCGAGCCGGTCGCCGCGCCGGCTCCAGTAACCGCGCGCGCTGATCCAGAAACGCCGCAGCAGATATTTCTTGCGCGCCTGCTCGGCCTCTTCGAGCGTCAGTTGCGGATCGGGCTCGACAGCCTCCGGTGGCGGTCCCGGCTGGCCGTCGACCTCGGGGGCAGCTTCGGCGGCCGACGGCTTTTTTTCGCGCAACTCCTCGTGGCGTGGCCTCTGGTCACGCGGCGCTTGCTGTCGCGGCTTCAAGGCATCGCGCGGTTTGATGCCGTCGGCCTGTTTCAATTTGGGTTTCGCCTCGGACATACGCTCCGACAACGACCTCAAAATCAAAAGGTTTCATGACGTCAGCCGACTTGAACCTGAAATCAACGCAGTGGCGGAACCGGCCGCAAAAACCTTTTCGCCGCCGATCCAGACGCCCTTCGTGTCGAGATCGTCCGACAGCGCGACCATGTCCGCGGCCGTGCCGTTGGCGAATCGGCCCAGCCGGTGCGACTGGCCGATTGCTTGCGCCGGATAGAGCGAGGCCATGCGCAAGGCCTCGGAAAGCTCGACCCCGACGACGCGGTGGATGAAACGAACGGCCGAGATCATATCGAGATCGGCGCCCGCCAGCGTTCCGTCGGCGAGCCTCAGGCTGCCATCCCTTCGATAGATGGTGCGGCCGTTGAGTGTGAACGACGTCATGTCGGTGCCGATTGTCGCCATGGCGTCGGTGACCAGCACGATTTTGCCGGGACCTTGCTTGGCGCGCAGCGCGATCTTGATCGTGGCCGGATCGACATGGATGCCGTCGGCGATGAGACCGGCCGACAAGCTGCCGATGTCGATGGCCGCGCCGACCAGTCCGGGCTCGCGATTGCCGATCTGGCTCATCGCGTTGAACAGATGGGTGACCATCGAGGCGCCGCCCGCGGCAAAAGCGCTGGCGGTGGCATAGCCGGTATCGGAATGGCCAAGGCTGACGATGATGCCGGCCTTGGCGAGTGCCGCGACGCGCGCCGGCTCGACGGATTCAGGGGCAATGGTGGTGAGCAGCACCGGTAGTTTTTGCCGCGCGGCGATCAGCATCGCCTGGTCGGCATCCGTCATCGGCCGGATCAGCGCCGGATCATGCGCGCCCTTGCGGGCAACCGACAAATGCGGGCCTTCGAGATGCAGCCCGAGAAACCCAGGCACCTTCTGGCGCGCCGCTGCCTCGCCGGCGGCGACAGCGGCGGCGGTGATGTCTGATGTGTCGGTGATCAGAGTCGGCAGCAGCCCCGTCGTGCCGAAGGGCGCATGTGCGCGGCAGATGGTCTCGATCGAAGCGACATCGGGGTGGTCATTGAGCATGACGCCGCCGCCGCCATTGACCTGCAGGTCGACGAAGCCCGGCGCCAGCACGCCGCCGCCGGTGTCGACGACGCGGATATCCGAGGGGATGGCGCCGGCGGGCAAAATGGCCTCGACGAGACCGTCGCGCACGACAAGTGCGTGGCCTTCATGCCAGTCGTCGCCGTCGAAAACCCGGGCGCCAGTCAGGGCAAAGCGATCGCTCATACTGTCTCCGTCACCTTGCGAAGATTGCGCGGCGTGTCCGGGTCGAGACCGCGATGGCGGGCAAAGGCCTCGACGAACATGTAGAAGGAGACGATCAGCGTCAGCGGATCGGTCAGCGGGTGGCCGGTGGCGACATGCGGCAGGCGCACAGCGCGTTTGCCAAGTGCGGAGGTGACGAACACCGGCGCGCCCTTGGCCGCCAGGCTGTCGGCGGCCTCGGCAATGGACGGTTCGGAGGCGTCGCGCGCAGCCAGCGCCAGCACCGGAAAATCGGGGCCGATCAGCGCCAGCGGGCCGTGCATGACTTCGGCGGCGCTGTAGGCTTCCGCATGCATGCCGCAGGTCTCCTTGAATTTCAGCGCCGCCTCATTGGCCATCGCCGCCGACGGTCCGCGGCCGAGGATGAACAGCGATTTCTGCTTCTCGATCGTCTCAGACAGCACGCTCATCCAGTCGCAGGCGATCGCCTTGCCGAAATGCTCCGGCAGGCGGGCAAGTGCGGCCAACAGCGCATCGTCACCGGTGGCGTGCGCCATCAGAGCGAGGCCGGCGACGGCCGAATTGATGAAGGTCTTGGTGGCCGCCACGCTGCGCTCGGGGCCGGCCAGGATATCGATCGCATAGTCCGATGCGCGCGCCAGCGGCGAATCAGCGGTGTTGGTGATGGCGATGGTCAGCGCGCCCCCCGCCCGCGCGGTTTCGGCCATAGCGACGATATCGGGGCTCTTGCCCGACTGCGAGATCGCCAGGCAGGCCGAGCCGGCGAGCCTGAGCTTGCGGCCGTAGATCGAGGCGATCGACGGGCCGACCGACGCGACGGCCAGGCCGGCGGTCAGTTCGACGGCATATTTCATGAAGGTGGCGGCATGGTCGGACGAGCCGCGCGCCACGGTGACGACAAACTGCGGGTCGCGTTCGCGGATGCCGCGCCCGGCCTCGGTCAACCCGGCGCCGGAGCCGTCGAGCAGGCGGGCGACCGCTTGCGGGACCTCCTCGATCTCGCGCCGCATATGGGTCATTTCTGTCGTGCTCATGGTCGGCCCTCTTCGCTCGGCCCTGTCAGCCGCAGTTCGGCGACGAAATCATAGGCGTCGCCCCGGTAGATGGAGCGGGTGAATTCGATCACCTTGCCGCTCGCCAGATAGGAAATGCGTTCGATGTGCAGGCCGGCAATGCCTGGCGGCACTTCGAGCAGGCGCGCGTCGCTGTCGCCGAGATTGGCGGCGGAAATGCGCTGCACGGCGCGCACCGGCCGGTTGCCGGTCAATTCCAGCGCCGCATAGAGCGAGGAGCCTATATCGGCCGGGTCGGGCAACACGCTGGCCGACAGCGAGGCGCGCTCGATCGCCAGCGGTGTGTCGTTGGCGATGCGCAGGCGCGCCACGCGCGCCACGAGTTCGCTCGACGACAGGCCGAGCACCATCATCTCGTCGGGCGAAGGTGCGTAAAGGCCTCGGTCGAGCCATGCCGAACGCACAGCCATGCCGCGCCGCGCCATGTCTTCGGTGAACGAGGTCAGCCGCGACAGCGACTGTTCGACACGCTCCATGCGCGGCGCCACGAAAGTGCCGGAGCCGTGGCGCTGCACCAGGATGCCGCCCTTGACGAGGTCCTGCACCGCCTTGCGCACGGTGACCCGCGAAATATCGGCCTTGGTGGCGATGTCGCGCTCGGAAGGCAGCGCGTCGCCCGGCCCGATCAGGCCGCGATTGACCGCGTCCTCGATGCTCTTGCGAAGCTGCAGATAAAGCGGCGCGCCGCTTTGCGCCTGATGTTTGAGCGTGGCGAAGATCTGGTCGGCGGCCTCGCTCATCGAGTTGCCTCCGCGTGTCCGGCGAAAAGGCGAACCGCCATCTGCACCGCGCCGCCCAGCGCGTCGTCGAGCGGCGGCTTCAGCAGCGCCCGGTAGCGGGCAGACAGCCGCGGCGCGTAGAGCGGCGCCAGCCCGCCGAGCAGGCACAGCGGCGCGTCTTCTGAGAGGTCGAGCGCGCCGAGCGAGGCTTCGACATCGGCGACCACCCTGTCGAGGATCCAGTTGGCGACGCTGTCGCCCTTCCCGGCATGCTCGAACACCTTGGGTGCGAAGCCGCCGAAGTCACCCGGCTTGGCATTGGTGGTGAATTCGACGACGTCCTCCGGGTTGTTGCGGAACACGGCCAGCATGCTCTGCGTCAGCGGCGAACCTTCGCGGACGCCGTCATAGGCAAGCAGTGTCTGTTCGAGCAGGTCGCGGCCGATACGGGCGCCGCTGCCCTGGTCGCCAACCTGGAAGCCCCAGCCGCCGATGGCGCGCGATTTGCCTTGTCTGCGCGCCATATAGGCGGTGCCGGTGCCGAGGATCGCCATGGCGCCGTCGCCGGAGCCGACAGCGCCTTCCAGCGCGATCTCGGCGTCGGTCTCGACGCGGCTGATGCTGAATGGCAGGATCGCTTCAAGCTGCTGCCGGTAGGTGCCGACATTGGCGCCGGCAAGGCCGAGAATTGCGGGTGTTTGCGAGATCAGTTCCGGATCCTGCCCGGCGGCGAGGAACGCCTGCCTGGCGGCCTCGACGATGTTCGAGCGGGCGCCGGTCAGGTCGGTGCGTATGTTGGCGGCGCCGCTTTTGGCGCGGCCAACAACAGTGCCATCCGCTGTTGCCAGGGCAGCCCTGCAGCTGGTGCCGCCACCATCGATTCCGAGCACGAGATTCACGTGGTTTCTCCTCCATGCGGATAATACCAATAAAATACCAATAGCCAAGGGTTAATTTCCGTTTCAAAAAGATTAAGCCGTATTTTATTGAAAAACCTATGCATTTCGTCGGCTCAGCGATTTCTGGCCAGCGAATTCGTTAATGCGTGTGGACAAGTGGTATTTTTTTGGTATTGTTCTGGTATTGGAGGAACCGGGATGGCCGAAACGCGCACCGAAGCGCTTCACCAGAATGCCGAGGGGCTGGATATCCAAGCCCCGGACGCCATCCTTTCCTATTTGGCCGACGCGCAGATCGAAGCCGCAAAAGTTGTGCGCCATGCCATCCCGTCCATCGCCAGGGCAGCAGAAATCATCGCCGGTGGGTTGAAGAGTGGCGGCAAGCTTGCCTATGCGGCGGCCGGCAGCTCCGGCCTGATGGCGCTGGCCGATGCGCTTGAATTGCCCGGCACCTTCGGTATTCACCGCGACCGCATTGCTATCCTGATCGCCGGCGGCGACGACGCTTTCCGCACATTGGCCGGCGGGCCGGAAGACGATACCGAGGAGGCCGCGGCAGCGGTCGCCAAGGCCGGCCTCGGCAAGGGCGACTGCCTGATCGCCATTTCCGCCAGCGGCACGACGCCCTATGCCGTCAAGGCGATCGAGGAAGCCGCCCGTCGGGGCGCCGCCACCATCGGCATCGCCAACAACAGGGACTCTGCGCTGCTGCGCCAGGCACAAACCGCCATCCTGCTCGAAACACCGCCGGAACTGATCGCCGGCTCTACGCGCATGGGCGCCGGCACTGCCCAGAAGATCGCGCTCAACATGCTGTCGACGCTGACCGCCATCCATCTCGGCCATGTGCATGACGGCTACATGGTCAATCTCATGGCCGACAACATCAAGCTGCGCGACCGCGCGGCGCGCATCGTCGCCGCGATCAGCGGGCGCGGCACGGACGAAGCGGCCCGTCTGCTCGAGAAGAGCGGCGGCGCGGTCAAGACCGCCATTCTGCTCGCAGCAGGCGCCGACAGCACTGACGCGGCGCAGAAGATACTGGAAGAGGCCGGCCAGAAGCTGCGGCCGGCCCTTTCCGCTATAGAGGGGAGCAAGGGGCGCACTGCCTCCGTTCTCATCAAAACCGAACCTGAAAAAGGTCAACAGGGAGACTGAGCATGACAACGAAACTACTGACGGCACTGCTTCTGGGCACCAGCATTCTCGGCTCGGCCGGGGTTGCCTATGCCGACGACGTAACGCTCAACATCGAAAGCTGGCGCGGCGACGACCTTGCCATCTGGAAGGATAAGCTGATCCCGGCTTTCGAAGCCAAGAATCCGGGCATCAAGGTGGTGTTCGCGCCGTCGGCTCCGACCGAATATGACGCAGCGCTCGGCGCCAAGCTCGCCGCCGGCTCGGCGGGCGACCTGATCACCTGCCGCCCATTCGACAAGTCGCTCGAGCTGTTCAAGAAGGGCAACCTTGCCGATCTCTCGGCGCTGCCCGGCATGGAGAACTTCTCGCCCGTGGCAAAGTCCGCCTGGCAGACCGACGACGGCAAGGCGAGCTTCTGCGTGCCGATGGCCTCGGTCATTCACGGCTTCATCTACAACAAGGACGCCTTCGAAAAGCTCGGCATCAAGGTGCCGGAGACCCGCGACGAGTTCTTCGCCGCGCTCGAGAAGATCAAGGCCGACGGCACCTACATCCCGATGGCGATGGGCACCAAGGATCTCTGGGAAGCCGCGACCATGGGCTACCAGAACATCGGCCCGAACTACTGGAAGGGCGAGGACGGCCGCGCAGCGCTGATCAAGGGCGATCAGAAGCTGACCGACAAGGACTGGGTCGCGCCGTATGAGGAACTGGCCAAGTGGAAGCCTTATCTGGGTGACGGTTTCGAGGCGCAGACCTATCCGGACAGCCAGAACCTGTTCACGCTCGGCCGCGCCGCCATCTACCCGGCCGGCTCGTGGGAAATCGGCCTGTTCAACACCCAGGCCCAGTTCAAGATGGGCGCCTTCCCGCCGCCGGTCGAAAAGGCCGGCGACACCTGCTACATCTCCGACCATACCGATATCGGCATGGGCCTGAATGCGGCTTCGAAGAACGCCGATGCGGCCAAGACCTTCCTGTCCTGGGTCGCTTCGCCGGATTTCGCCACCATCTATGCCAACGCGCTGCCGGGCTTCTTCAGCCTGAACTCCGCGCCGGTGAAGATGGAAGACCCGCTGGCGCAGGAATTCGTCTCCTGGCGCGGCAAGTGCAAGTCGACGATCCGCTCGACCTACCAGATCCTGTCGCGCGGCACGCCGAACCTCGAGAACGAGACCTGGGTTGAATCGGCCAACGTCATCAACGGCACCGACACCCCGGACGCTGCAGCCAAGAAGCTGCAGACCGGTCTCGACAGCTGGTACAAGCCGGCCAAGTAAGCGCTCAGGCAACGAGATCGGCCGGGCGTATGCCTGGCCGGTCTCGGACTATCCTGGTTTTTCAGATTGCGATTGTCGGCACCGCCTCTCGGCCTTACCCTCGCTGTTGTGGGGCAAGGCTAGCTGACCAGTCGCAGGCCTTTGTTCTTGCCGCATCGGGCAAGAACGGTCGGGCCGTGCATCGAGGCATCATCTAGATCGATACCCTTTGGAACCGAGAGACGGCGGGGACCGAACTCATGGCCGCAGAAACACGACCGAAAAGACCGTTCCGCTGGCACATCGGCATCTTCCTGGCGCCGGCGGTGCTCGTCTACACGGCGATCATGATCCTGCCGCTCGCCGGCACGCTGCAGCTGTCGCTGTTCCGCAACATCGAGCAGCACCAGGTCTTCGTCGGGCTGCAAAACTTCCGCACCCTGTTCGGCGACCCCAACTGGTCGGTGGGTTTCTGGAACGCGCTCAGGAACAACACCTGGTTCTTCATCATCCACATGATCGTGCAAAACCCGATCGGCGTCATGCTGGCGGCGCTTCTGTCCAGCCCGAAACTCAGATTCGCGGCCTTCTACCGCACCGCGATCTTCGTTCCGACCATCCTGTCCTTCGTCATCGTCGGTTTCGCCTGGAAGCTGATCCTGTCCCCGTTGTGGGGCGTGGCGCCGCATCTGATGGATCTCGTCGGCCTCAAAGGCCTGTTCACGCCGTGGCTCGGCAAGGAGCAATATGCACTGACCGCACTCAGCCTGATCTCGGTGTGGCAGTTCGTCGGCATCCCGATGATGCTGATCTATGCCGCCCTGCTGTCGATCCCCGAAGAGGTGATCGAGGCCGCCGAATGCGATGGGATTACCGGCCTTTCACAGTTCTGGAAGATCAAGCTGCCGCTGATCCTGCCGTCGATCGGCATTATCTCGATCCTCACCTTCGTCGGCAATTTCAACGCCTTCGACCTGATCTACACCGCGCAAGGCGCGCTCGCCGGGCCGAACTATTCGACCGACATTCTCGGCACCTTCCTCTACCGCGCCTTCTTCGGCTTCCAGCTGCAGACCGGCGACCCCAATATGGGCGCGGCGATTGCCACGATGATGTTCCTGATCATCCTCGGCGGCGTCTGCGTCTACCTCTTCCTCGTCCAGACGCGCCTGCGTCGCTACCAGTTCTGAGGGGCGAGATGTCGAGCTTGAACACCCCCCTCTGGCCTGCCGGCCATCTCCCCCGCAAGGGGGGAGATTGGCAGCGTTGGCCTTGCCGGCCATCTTGCTGCGTTGGTGATTGGCGAAAGCAGTCGCGACATCCGATCTCCCCCCTTGCGGGGGAGATGTCCGGCAGGACAGAGGGGGGTGCCTTGGCGCCATTCCTTGGAAGTGTGCGTCAGGAGACCTCCCAATGAGCACCGCCACCCGTTCCGTGCCCCGCACCATCGGCGCCCACGCGATCCTGTTGACCTACACGGCGATCGCGCTGTTTCCGGTGATCCTCGTCATCATGAACTCGTTCAAGTCGCGCGCGGGCATCTTCGGCGCGCCGCTGACGCCGCCGACGCCCAAAACCTTCGACCTGATCGGCTACACGACGGTGATCGGCCAGGGCGACTTCATCCACTATTTCCAGAACAGCCTCGTCGTCACCGTCGCCTCGCTGTTCTTCGTGCTGTTGTTCGGCGCCATGGCGGCGTTCGCGCTGTCGGAATACCGCTTCCGCGGCAACTCGCTGATGGGGCTTTATCTGGCGCTCGGCATCATGATCCCGATCCGGCTGGGCACCGTCGCCATCCTGCAACTGATGGTGGCGAGCGGGCTGGTCAACACGTTGACGGCGCTGATCCTGGTCTACACCGCGCAGGGCCTGCCGCTTGCCGTCTTCATCCTGTCGGAATTCATGAAGCAGGTGTCCGACGATCTGAAGAATGCCGGCCGCATCGACGGCCTGTCGGAATACACCATCTTCTTCCGGCTGGTGCTGCCACTGGTCAGGCCCTCGATGGCGACCGTCGCCGTTTTCACCATGATCCCTATCTGGAACGATCTGTGGTTCCCGCTGATCCTGGCGCCGTCTGAAGAAACCAAGACGGTGACGCTCGGCGCGCAGCTGTTCCTCGGCCAGTTCGTCACCAATTGGAACGCCATCCTGGCAGCCCTGTCGCTGGCGATCATGCCGGTGCTGATCCTCTACGTCATCTTCTCGCGGCAGCTGATCCGCGGCATCACGTCCGGAGCCGTCAAGTGAACTCTGAAACACCCCTTCGTGTCGTTGTCGCCGGCCTCGGCAATATGGGCCGCAGCCATGCGCTGGCTTATCATACCAATCCCGGTTTCGAGATCGCGGCGCTGATCAATCGCTCCGACGTGCCGCTGCCAGACGGGCTGTCGGGTTACGGCATCAGGCGCTCCTTCGATGAGGCGTTGCGCGAGGAAAAGCCCGATGTCGCCTGCATCGCCACCTATTCCGACAGCCATGCCGACTATGCGGTGAGGGCGTTCGAGGCCGGTTGCCATGTCTTCGTCGAAAAGCCGCTGGCAACGACGGTGGCCGACGCCAGGCGCGTCGTCGCGGCGGCGAAGGCCAATGGCAGAAAACTGGTGATCGGCTATATCCTGCGCCATCACCCGTCCTGGATCAGGCTGATCGCCGAAGCGCGCAAGCTAAGCGGCCCCTACGTTTTCCGCATGAACCTCAATCAGCAATCCTCGGGCCACACCTGGGAGACGCACAAGCAGTTGATGCAGACGACGTCGCCGATCGTCGACTGCGGCGTGCACTATCTCGACGTCATGCTGCAGATCACCGATGCCAAACCGATCGAGGTGCGTGGCATGGGCGTGCGGCTGACCGAGGAGGTGGCACCCTCGATGTACAATTACGGCCATCTGCAGGTGCTGTTCGATGACGGGTCGGTCGGCTGGTATGAGGCCGGCTGGGGGCCGATGATTTCGGAAACGGCGTTCTTCGTGAAAGACGTGATCTCGCCCAAGGGCTGCGTATCGATCGTGATGAAGGAAGGCGTCAAGTCCGACGACATCGACACCCACACCAAGACCTCGACCATTCGCCTGCACAGCGCCGCGACCGGCGCGGACGGCAAGTTTCTCAAGGCCGACGAAATGCTGTCGATGGCAGGCGAACCCGGCCATCAGGACCTCTGCGACCTCGAACAGGCCTTCGTGCTGAAGGCGATCCGCGAGGATCTGGATCTCACCAAACATATGGACGACGCGGTCAAATCGCTCGCCGTCTGCCTTGCCGCAGACGAGAGCGTGCGCAGTGGAAAGGCGGTGCGATTGTGACCGCAGAATTGTCGTCACGGGTTGCATTCGCGCCCACATTCCAATCCGGAGGATCGCCGTGGGCTCGCTGAACATTGAGAACGTGAAAAAGGCCTTCGGGCCGGTCGAGGTGCTGAAGGGCATCAACCTCGAAGTGAACGACGGCGAATTCGTCGTCTTCGTCGGCCCGTCTGGCTGCGGCAAGTCGACCTTGCTCCGAGTCATTGCCGGACTGGAGGATTCGACCTCGGGCCGCGTCGTCATCGACGGCGCGGACGTCTCGGCCACGCCGCCGGCCAAGCGTGGCATCGCCATGGTGTTCCAGACCTATGCGCTCTACCCGCATCTGACGGTGAAGAACAATATGGGCCTTGGCCTCAAGCAGGCAGGAACGCCGGCGGCCGAAATCGAGCGCCGCATCGGCATCGCGTCATCGATGCTGTCGCTGGAGCCCTATCTCGAAAGACGGCCGGCCGAACTCTCCGGCGGCCAGCGCCAGCGCGTCGCCATCGGCCGCGCCGTGGTGCGCGAGCCAAAGCTTTTTCTCTTCGACGAGCCGCTTTCGAACCTCGATGCGGCACTGCGCGTCAACACGCGGCTGGAGATCGCGCAGCTGCATCGCCGGCTGAAGGCAACGATGATCTACGTCACCCACGACCAGGTCGAGGCGATGACGCTGGCCGACAAGATCGTCGTGCTCAATGCCGGCAGGATTGAGCAGATCGGCGGCCCGATGGAGCTCTACAATTCGCCGGCAAATGAGTTCGTCGCCGGCTTCATCGGCTCACCGAAGATGAATTTCGTCGACGGCGCCCGCCTCGGCGAAACCGCCAAGACCATCGGCGTGCGGCCGGAACATTTGACCGTCGATCCGAAATCCGGCGCCTGGAAGGGAACGGTGGTGCACGCCGAGCATCTCGGCGCCGACACCAATCTGTATCTCGACTGCGAGAAGGCCGGTCTGATCACCGTGCGGATCTTTGGTGTTTATGATGCCGAGCCGGGTGCCACGCTGTATGCGACGCCGGATCCGGCGAAGACGTATCGGTTTGGCGCTGATGGGAAGGTGTTGAAGTAGCTTGACACCCTCTTCCTTTCCTCTCCCTCCGGAGGGGGGAGAGGTGGCGCCGCGAAGCGGCGACGGAGTGGGGGAAGACCTAGACCCAAGCCAAAACCGCCATAGGATAGGGACTGACGTGTCAGTACAGTCGCTTCGACAGACGAGCGGATCGAGCCCCCACTCCGTCGAGCTTCGCTCGCCACCTCTCCCCCGATCGACGGGGTAGAGGAAAGGCGCGAAACCGCCCCTTCCTCTTCTCATTCCAGAGACACAAGGAGAGAACAGAGAAGCCTACACGTCAGCCTTGAACGTCTGCTTCTGCTGCCCCAAGCCTTCAATGCCGAGCTCCACCACATCGCCTGCCTTCAAAAACACCGGCGGCTTCATGCCGAGGCCAACGCCGGGCGGGGTGCCGGTGGAGATAATGTCGCCGGGGTGCAGCGACATGAACTGGCTGAGATAGGACACCAGATACTTTACGCCGTAGACCATGGTCTTGGTCGAGCCGTTCTGCATCGTCTTGCCGTTGACGGTCAGCCACATTTTGAGGTTCTGCGGATCGGCTACCTCGTCCTTGGTCACCAACCACGGGCCGGTCGGGCCGAACGTGTCGCAGGACTTGCCTTTGGTCCACTGGCCCTGGCGCTCGGCCTGGAAGGCGCGTTCGGAGACGTCGTGGGCAACGCTATAGCCGGCAACATAGTCGAGCGCATCGGCCTCGCTGACATATTTGGCGGTTTTGCCGATGATCACGGCCAGTTCGACTTCCCAGTCGGTCTTCTCCGAGCCGCGGGGGATCAACACGTCGTCATCCGGCCCGACAATGGCCGAGCTTGCCTTCATGAAAATGATCGGCTCCGGCGGCACGGTGGCGCCGGTTTCGGCGGCATGGTCGGAATAGTTGAGGCCGATGCAGATGAACTTGCCGGTGCCGGCAACGCAGGCGCCGAGGCGCGGGCTGCCGGAAACCGCTGGCAGCGACTTCGGATCGAGCTTGGCGAGTGCCGCCAGCGATGCCGGATCGAGCGTCTTGCCGCCGATATCGGTAACGTGAGCGGAGAGATCACGGATCGTTCCATCCGCATCGAGCAGGCCGGGACGTTCGCTTCCCACCTCGCCATAGCGCAGCAGTTTCATCTAAATTCTTCTCCTGATTGCGGCCTCGTGGCCTTTTGCAAACTTTCCGCCAAGGCGATTGCGCCTTCGCGGAACCGGCGGACCGTACCCATCGACCTGACTACGGACAAGCGCGATCGCCATGCAAGATAGCGGCGCGCGGGATTTTCAGACTCTTCGATCCCCTGTCAAACGCCGGGAAAGGGCCAAATCGTCCGGCTCGCGCAAGATTTCCGCAGTCAGATCGACCAGCCGCCGTCGATATTGTACGCCTGCCCTGACGTATAGGTGGCGCCGGCCAGATAGACGGCGAGATCCGCGATCTCCTCCGGCGTGCCAAGCCGGCCCATCGGCTGGCGGGCGATGAAGGCGGCGCGGGCGGCATCGTAGTCGCCTTGCGCGTGCATGCGGTCCTGCAGCGACGGGCTCTCGACCGTGCCGGGGCAAATGGCGTTGCAGCGTATGCCCTTGCCAACATAGTCGGCGGCGATCGCCTTGGTCAGGCCGATGACGGCGGCCTTGGTCAGGCCGTAGACGAAGCGGTTGGGCACGCCCTTGGTCGAACTGGCCAGCGAGGCCATGTTGATGATCGATCCGTCGCCGCGTTCCAGCATGCCGGGCAGCACGGCCCGGCTGGTGCGGATCATGGCGCGAACATTGAGGTTCAGCGCGAAATCGAGGTCGCCGTCCTTCATCTCAAGGATCGAGCCCGAATGGACAAAACCGGCGCAGTTGAACAGCACGTCGACGACACCGATCTCGGCGAAGGCGGCGTTGACGGCTTCGTCGTTGAGTACGTCCAGCTTGCGGGTCTTGATCCCCGGCGTCTTGGCGAGCTCCGCCAGCAGTGCCTCGTTGATGTCGGTGGCGTAGACGGTGGCGCCAGCTTTTGCGAAAGCCAGCGCGCTCGCCTTGCCGATGCCTTGCGCCGCTGCCGTGACGACAACGACCTTGCCTGCCAGATCAGCCATACTGTTCTCCTCGTCCGCTAGGGATAGTCCGGGTCTAATCCGCGGCTGGCCAAGGCGTCATGTGCCAGTCGCGCATGATCGTGCAGCCTGCGCCGTTGATCGTTCACTGATAAAGATGTTTTTTCTCGTTAAAGAACATCTGTCCATGCGTCAACCCCGAACACGATCTCTACCGCGCCGGGGGGAGATCAAAGCGCGCGACGCGCTTTGGCTCTTTGCCTTTATATATGTCGTTGCCCCAAAACCGCTGCGCACTTTTGGGCGACATACATTAATCGCCGTAAGGCACCCAGACATTCTTGACCTCGACGGCGCGGCGCAGGAAGGCGTCGCCGGCGGCTTCGTCGGATGCCCAGTCGATGCCGCGGCCATTGCCGCTCCAGACGCGCTTGAGGTTGCCGATGGACTCGGCCTCCGCCTTGGCGCAGGTCTCTGCATCGGCGAACACCCAGAGCCCGTCGACATCGTCATGCTTGGCCAGCACGCCGGCGAGTTCGGAGCTGCGGCCGGTGACGATGTTGATGGCGCCTGAGGGAATGTCGGAATATTCGATGATCTGGTAGAGATCGGTGGCCAGCAGCGGATAGCGCTCCGAAGGCACCGCGACCACGGTGTTGCCCATGGCCAGCGCCGGTGCGACCAGCGAGATCAGGCCGAGCAGCGGCGAGCTGTCGGGGGCGACGATGCCGACGACGCCGACCGGTTCATGAAGCGCCAGCGTCACGGCACGCGCCGGCGGCTGGTGCACGCGGCCCTCGAACTTGTCGGCTAGGCCGGCATAGAGGAACAGCCGTTCGATGGATTGTTCTACCTCTTCCCGCGCGGCCTTGGGCGTAGCGCCGGTCAATTCGGTGAGACGGGCGGCGAACTCGCCGGCACGGCCGGAGAGATTTTCGGCCAGATAGTAAAGCACCTGACTGCGGTTATAGGCGGTCGCCTCGGGCCAGCCCCTACAGGCGCGGGCTGCGGAGACAGCATCGCGGATATCCTTGCGGCTGCCGAGACCAACCTCACCGGCCAGCTTGCCCTTGGCGGTGGCGACAGCCAGCGAATAATTGCCGTCCGGCCGTACCTGCTTGCCGCCGATGAATAGCTTTGCCGTGCGGTCGATTGCCGAGCCGTCGGCCTGCTCGACTGGCTGTGCGGAGGTCGTCGCCGGCTTGATGATCTGGCCGAGCGGCAGTTTCGCCGCGAGATATTCGAACATGCCCTCGCGCCCGCCTTCGCGACCGAAACCGCTCTCGCGGTAGCCGCCGAAGCCGCAGGCGGCGTCGAACATGTTGGTGCCGTTGACCCAGACCACGCCGGCCTTCAATTGCGGCGCGACGTGCAGGGCAAGGTTGACGTTCTCGCTCCACACCGAGGCGGCGAGGCCATAGCGCGTGTTGTTGGCGAGCTCGATCGCTTCCTCGGTATTGCGGAAGGTCATGGTCGCCAGAACAGGGCCGAACACCTCTTCTTGCGCCAATATGTTAGCCGGCGAAACACCTGTGGCGAGCGTCGGCAGATGGTAGTAGCCGGAAGACGGCAGCGCCGCATCCGGCTGCCAGCAGACGGCGCCCTGCCTGGCACCTTCGGCGACCAGGCCCTTGACGCGCTCGAGCTGTGTGGCGTCGACCAGCGGGCCGATATCGGTGTTCTTGTCGAGCGGGCTGCCGACGCGCAGCCGGCTCATCCGCGTCTTGACCTTGGCGATCAGGGCGTCGGCGATGCCTTCCTGGACCAGCAGTCGCGAACCGGCGCAGCATACCTGGCCCTGGTTGAACCAGATACCGTCGACCAGGCCTTCGACGGCGCTGTCGAGATCGGCATCCTCGAAGACGATGAAGGCCGACTTGCCGCCAAGTTCCAGCGACAGTTTCTTGCCCGAGCCGGCGGTGGCTTTCCGGATGATCTTGCCGACTTCGGAAGAACCGGTAAAGGCGATCTTCTGGATGCCGGGATGGTTGACGATGGCCCCGCCGGCCTCAGGACCGCCCTGCACGATGTTGACGACACCTTTCGGCACGCCGGCGCGCTCGCAGATCTCAGCAAACAGGATTGATGTCAGCGGCGTGAACTCGGCCGGCTTCAGCACCACGGTGCAGCCGGCGGCGAGGGCCGGCGCGATCTTCCAGGCCAGCATCAGCAGCGGAAAGTTCCACGGGATGATCTGGCCGACCACGCCGACACCCTTGTGGCCGGGGAAATCCTTGTCCAGCGCCTGCGCCCAACCGGCATGGTGTATGAAATGGCGGATCGCCAGCGGCACGTCGATGTCGCGGCTTTCGCGGATCGGCTTGCCGTTGTCGATGGTCTCAAGCACTGCGAACAGGCGCTGGTGGCGCTGCATGGCGCGGCCGATGGCATAAAGCACCTTGGCGCGCTGATAGCCCGAGGCTGCCGACCACTTCGGCAGCGCCTTGGTGGCCGCCGCAACCGCCGCGTCGATGTCGACGGCATTGGCGTCGGATATCTTGGCCAGCAGCTTGCCGGAAGACGGCTCGCTGGTTTCGAAAGTCTTGCCGCCGGACGCGGCTTTCCAGTCGCCGCCGATGAACAGCGCCTTGCCGAAATCGCGCGCGGCAAGCCATGCATCGGCCTCGTTGCGGGCTTCCGGCGCCGGGCCGTACTCCATGGCATGATAGCGATCGAGGATGTTCATCAGGTGCCTCCTTCACCCTCCCGCCTGGGAGGGTCGATCGGCAAAGCCGATCGGGTGTGGTGCGCTCAAGCCATCGCGTGGCGATGATTGGCCGAATAGTGCCCGGTCAGATGGTGCTCGAGCTGGCGCTCGATATCGGTCAAGAGGCTCGACGCGCCGAAGCGGAACAAGTCTGGCTCCAGCCATGGCCGGCCGAGCTCTTCCTTCATCAGCACCAGCCAGTCGAGCGAGGCCTTGGCCGTGGAAATGCCGCCGGCCGGCTTGAAGCCGATGAGGTAACCGGTTTCCTCGAAATAGGCCCTGATGGCGCGCACCATGGCGAGGCCGACGGGCAGCGTCGCATTGACGCTTTCCTTGCCGGTCGAGGTCTTGATGAAGTCGGCACCTGCCATCATCGCCACCATCGAGGCCAGCATGACATTGCGCAGCGTGGCGAGGTCGCCGGTGCCGAGAATGACCTTCAGATGCGCGTCACCGCAAGCGGCGCGCATCGAGACGATCTCATTGTAAAGCTCCCGCCAGTTGGCGCCGAACACCAGCCCGCGTGGAATGACCACGTCGATCTCGTCGGCGCCGTCGCGGACCGAGGCTTCGATTTCCTGCAGCCGGGTCGACAGGGGTGCCAGACCATGCGGGAAGGCGGTGGAGACGGCGGCGACGTGGATGCCGGTGCCGCGCACGGCGTCGACGGCGGTGGCGACGAAGGGATGGTAGACGCAGACGGCGGCCGGGCGGATGGTTTCACCTGATATGCCGAGGCCCTCGACAATGTCGCGGCGGAACGGGTTGATCGCCTTGGCGCAGAGCCGGCGCACGCGCTCCTCGGTGTCGTTGGAATTCAGCGTCGTCAGATCCATGCAGGAGACGGCCTTTAGCAGCCAGGCGGCCTGGTTGTCGGCCTTGATCGAGCGCCGCTTGGTCAGGCTGGCGACGCGCCGTTCCAGCGCCGAGCGGTTGACGCTGCGCACCGATTCCATGAAGCCGAGATCGAGCTTCATGCCGGGATTGCGCGCAATGCGATGGTCCGGTGGAACGGCTGTGTTGGCGGCGGCACGCGCCGGCAGCGGCGTCACCTTGGACGAGCCGATATCGGCTTCTCGGATTGTGCTGCTCATCTCCTGCCCTTTCATTCAGCGACGTGTGCCGAAGATAGCCCGCGAAGTCGTACTTCACGAGTCCTGCAGACGGTGATAGCCGAAAAAGGCGGCGAAAGCAGCAGTTTTTGACCGCGCGGTCAAAAACGCAGACTTCGAGATGTTAGGTGCGGCTCAGCCGACGAAAGCGCGCTCGACCACGAAGGTCGCCGGGTGGCTCAGCGAACCTTCCTCGAAGCCGAGGCTTTCGGCCAGTTCCTTGACGTCCTTCAGCATATGCATCGAGCCGCAGATCATGATGCGGTCGGTTTCCGGGCTGAGCTTGTCGATGCCGAGATCGCTGTAGAACTTGCCGGAGCCGATCAGCGCGGTGATGCGGCCCATGCGTGCCGACTCTTCGCGGGTCGTCGAATTGTAGAGCGTGACGCGCCCAGTGGTCAGTTCACCGATCAGCGGGTCGCTTTCCAACGCCGCGACCAGCTCCTGGCCGTAGGTGAGTTCCGCATTGTCGCGGCAGGTATGGGTCAGGACCAGCTGATCGAATTTGTCGTAGGTGTCAGGGTCGCGCAGCAGGCTGGCGAAAGGCGCGATGCCGGTGCCGGTCGAGATCATGAACAGCCGCTTGGCCGGGGTCAGCGCGTCGACCACCAGCGTGCCGGTCGACTTCTGGCGCATGATGACGGTGTCGCCGACCTGGATCTTCTGCAGCTCCGAGGTCAGCGGGCCGTCCGGCACCTTGATCGAGAAGAATTCCAGCTCTTCGTCCCAGGCCGGACTTGCCACCGAATAGGCGCGGTACACCGGCTTCTCGGCATTGGGCAGGCCGATCATGACGAACTCGCCGGAGCGGAAGCGCAACGACTGCGGACGGGTGATGCGGAACGAGAACAGCCGGTCGGTGTAGTGCTTCACCGAGACGACGGTTTCGGCATAGACGTTGGCCGGAATCGGGAACTGCAGCGGTCGGGCGCCGACGGTGTTGAGAGCGGATGTGGTGTTCATCAAATCCAACCTTCTGGCCCAACCGTGGACGCGGGCGCCAAACTTTCACCTGCACGCCCGGACCATTCAGATCCCGGCGGGCTGTTCGCACACTGCAAAGCGGCAAGCTCTTGTGTCCGGAATTTATTAGTATACAAACGATATTTGCGTCAAGATGCTCCCTTAAAACAGCTTTCCAAACTGGCGCATATCCGTAGTCCGCGCATTTCGGGTTTCGACGATGGAAGAGAATATTTCGGCGCAAGCGAGCAATTCCCGGGGAAATGTCGTCGCCGGTATCGATGTCGGTGGCACCTTCACCGACCTGCTCCTGATCGACGGAAGCGACGGCGGCCGGGTGTATCTGGCCAAGACGCCGACCACGGTGGACAACCAGGCTTTCGGTGTCGTTTCGGCACTCGGCGCCACCGGATTTGCCATCGATAGCATCGACCTCATCGTGCATGGCACGACCACCACCACCAATGCGGTGCTGGAACGCCGGCTGGCGAAAACCGGCATGATCACCACGCGCGGTTTTCGCGACGTGATCGAACTGGGTCGGCGCACGCGGCCGCAGGCCTATGGCATGACCGGCAGCTTCGTGCCGATCATTCCGCGCAATCTCAGGCTCGAAGTCTCGGAGCGCGTCGAAGCATCGGGCGCGGTGCGCACGCCGCTCGACGAGACCGAGATGCGCGACGCCGTGCAGACGCTGATCGCGGCCGGTTGCGAATCCCTCGTCATCCATTTCCTGCATTCCTACGCCAACCCGGCACATGAGCGGCGCGCCGCCGAAATCGCCGCCGAGCTCTGGCCGAACGGCTACATCACGGCAGGCCACGCGCTGCTGTCGGAGGCGCGCGAGTTCGAGCGCGGCGTCACCGCTTCGGTCAACGCCTCGGTGCAGCCGATCCTCGAACGTTATGTCGAGCGGCTGCGCAAGGAACTGGCTGCAAAAGGCTACGCCCGCGACTTCCTGATCATGAACGGCAATGGCGGCATGATCTCGGCGCGCTTCGTCACACGTGAATCGGCCAAGACGGTCATGTCCGGCCCGGCCTCGGGCGTCATCGCCGCGGCCTATACTGGAAAGCGCGCCGGCTTCGAAAACCTCGTCACCTACGACATGGGCGGCACCTCGACCGACGTGGCGCTGATCCGCAATGCCGAGCCGGCTGTGTCGAACGAGATCGAAATCGAATATGCGATGCCGATCCATGTGCCGATGGTGGCGGTGCACACGGTCGGCGCCGGCGGCGGCTCGATCGCCCGCGTCGATGCGGCCGGCCTGATCCAGATCGGCCCGGAAAGTGCCGGCGCCAATCCCGGCCCGATCTGCTACGGACGCGGCGGCCTCGAGCCAACCATTACCGACGCCAATCTGGTGCTCGGCCGGCTGGCGCCGAAGAAGCTGCTGGCGGTCCAAAATCCCGTCACATCAGAGCGCGTCACCAGCATTTTCGAGGACAAGATCGGCAAGGCGACCGGCCTGTCCGGCGTCGAGGCGGCGGGCGCGGTGCTGCGGCTCGGCAACATGAAGATGGCCGGCGCCATCCGCATGGTCTCGGTGTCGCGCGGCCATGACCCTCGTGATTTCGCGCTGTTCGCCTTTGGCGGCGCCGGCCCGCTGCATGCGACCGCCCTGGCGCGCGAACTCGGCCTGCCCAAGGTGCTGGTGCCGGCGCGTCCGGGCATCACCAACGCACTCGGCTGCGTCGTCGCCGACCTGCGCCATGATTTCGTCAACACCATCAACCAGCCGGTGGCGGTGCTCGACGAAAAACAGCTTCATACTGTATTGGAACGCCACCGAAACGAAGGTGAAGAGCTGATCGGCAAGGAAGCGGTGAAGCCGGAGACGATCCGCGTCACCCACTCCGCCGACATGCAGTTCGTCGGCCAGACCCACATCATCAACGTGCCGCTGCCGTCCTCGTCGGTGACGCGCGCAACGCTGCAGCAGCTTTTCGAAAAGGCCTATTTCGCCCGCTTCAAGGTCGAACTGCCGGAAATCCGCGCCAACCTCGTCAATCTCAACACGTCGGTGACCGGCGTGCGTCCGGCGATCGATCTGTCGCGGCTGATCGATCCGGCGGGGCGCGCAACAACGCTGGATGAGGCAAGGCGCGAAATCCGGCCGGTCTGGTATGGCGGGCGCTGGCACGACACGCCGGTATATGCACGCGAAAAACTGCCGCTTGACGCTGAAATCGAAGGGCCGGCGATCCTCGAACAGATGGACGCCACCACCGTGCTCGAGCCCGGCGACCGCGCACGCTGCGATGCCGACGGCAACATCATCATCGACATCGGCGAGGCCTGAGATGCCTGACATTGATACGGCAAAACTCGACGCCATCACCCTTTCGGTCCTCCAGGCGGCCCTGCAACAGGTCTGCGACGAGATGGACCTTACGTTCTCTCGCGCCGCTTTCTCGCCTGTCATCGCCGAAGCCAACGACCGCTCCGACGGCATCTATTCGGCTGTCGATGGTTCGCTGATCGCGCAGGGAAGCCAAGGCCTGCCGGTGTTCGTCGGCGTCATGCAATATTCGACCAGGACGGTGATCGAGATGATCGCCGACGGCCGCTGCCTGGCCCCGGAGCCGGGTGACATCTACATCGTCAACGACCCCTATCTCGGCGGCACCCATCTGATGGATGTACGCTTCGCCATGCCGGTCTACCGGGCCGGAAAAATCTTCTGCTGGCTGTCCAACACCGGCCACTGGCCAGACATTGGCGGCTCGGTGCCGGGTGGTTTTTCGGCCTCCGCGACCGCGGTCGAGCAGGAAGGCCTGCGACTGCCGCCCGTAAAACTGTTCAAGAAGGGCGTGCTCGATCCGGAAATCTACGCCATCATCTGCTCCAACATCCGCGTTGCCGACCAGCGCATCGGCGACATCAGGGCCCAGGCCGCCGCACTGCTGATCGGCCAGGACCGGCTTAACGGAATCCTGGATCGTTACGGTGACGAAACCGTTGTCGAGGCGATCGCCGAACTGCGCCGCCGCGCGGCCGAGCAGATGCGCGCCAACATCTCAGCCATTCCCGACGGCACTTACCACTCCAAGGCGTTTGTCGATTCCGACGGGGTGGTCAACGAGCCGCTGACCATTGCGCTCGCCGTCGAGAAAAAAGGCAATACGCTGACCTTCGATTTCACCGGCTCGTCCAAGCCGTGCGCCGGGCCGATGAACAGCGTGCTGGCGACGACTTTGTCCTCGGTCTATCTCGCCATGCGCCACATTTTCCCCGATGTGCCGATCAGCGCCGGCGCGTTCGAACCGCTTGAAGTCAAGCGGCCGGAAGGCACTTTCCTCGACGCCAGATATCCGCGACCGGTCTCGGGTTGCGCGGCCGAAGTGTCGCAGCGCATCGCCGAGGCGGTGTTCGCGGCGATGGTGCAGGCGCTGCCCGACAAGGTGACGGCGGCGCCCGCCGGCTCCAGCGGCAATTTCGCGCTCGGCGGCAATGACCCGGCGCGCGGCCGCGATTACGTCATGTACCAGATCTCCGGCGGCGGTTACGGCGGAAATTCAGGCCATGACGGGCTGACCAATGGCTGCTCGACCATCGGCATTTCCAAATCGCCGCCGGTCGAGATCATGGAACAGGCATTCCCGGTGCTTTACCGCCACTACGCCTTGCGTGAAGGCTCCGGCGGCGCAGGCAAGCATCGCGGCGGTTTCGGCCTCGCCTATGAGGTTGAAATCCTGCGCGGTGACGCCCGTGCTTCTTTCGTCATGGATCACGGCCGTTTCGGCCCGCAAGGCGCACTCGGCGGCAAGGACGGCGCGGTCAACATGGTGACCGTCTTCCGCAATGGCGAGGAACATGTGCCGCTGCACCTTTCGAAGGAGCAGGACATTGCGCTCAAGGCCGGCGACCGCGTGCGCGTCGGCACGCCGGGCGGCGGCGGCTACAGCGATCCGCTGCAGCGCGATCCGGATCTGGTGCTGCGCGACGTGGCGCTGGGGTACTACACATCAGAGGAAGCCACCGAAAAGTTTGGCGTTGTCCTCTCGGCCGGGGAGTTGGCCATCGACCGGACGGCGACCAACAAGCAGCGCGCCGGGTAACGCACCACCGATCGCCTGGACTGGATCGCCCCCCGCGCCGCGATCGCCGCAGCGCATGTCGTTTCCGTCTCCGCCACACGCCCGGAAGACCGTAGACTTCCCGCTTTCAACGGGGAACTCAAACATGCGTCTTTCCGGTCGTTTCGTGCTTGCCGCTTCCGTCGCCCTCACCCTTGCCACGGGCGCCGCCTCCGCCCAGGACAAAAAACTCAGGATCGGTACCGAGGGCGCCTATCCGCCCTTCAATTACGCCAGTGCCGACGGCACGCTGGGTGGCTTCGACATCGACTTGGGGAAGGCGCTGTGCGCCGAGATGAAGGCCGAGTGTGAGTTCAGCGTGCAGGATTTCGATGGTTCCATACCGGCGCTGCAGGCCGGCAAGTTCGACGCCATCATCAACATCACCATCACGCCCGAGCGGGCCGAGAAGGTCGAGTTCACCCACAAATACTACCAGACGCCGCCGGCCATCGCCGTACCGAAGGATTCGACCATATCAGGCACCTCGCCGGACGACCTGAAAGGCAAGGCGCTCGGCGTGCAGACCGCGACCATCCACCAGAAATTCGCCGAGCAGAAATATTCAGGCTCCACCGTCAAGGCCTATCCGACCGGCGACGACGCCCGCACCGACATGGCCAATGGCCGCCTCGACGCGATGATGGACGGCTCGATCATCTTGACCGAATGGCTGAAGAAGCCCGACGGCGCCTGTTGCAAGCTGCTCGGCACTCTGACGGCCGATCCGGCCATTCACGGCCCCGGCGTCGGCATCGCGCTGCAGAAGGGCAACAAGGAACTGGCCGACAAGCTCAATACGGCCATCGACGCGCTGCGCGCCAACGGAAAATACAAGGAAATCAACGACAAATATTTCTCGTTCGACGTCTACGGCGGCTGATCCTGACGCAATCACCTTCGGCAGCGCCGCCTGGCGCTGCCGTTTTTCTTGGATGATGGAGACTTCCTTGGCTGAGCGGCGTTCCCCTTTCTACAGCAGCATCGTCGGGCTGGGCGCGACCATGGGTCGTGTCGGGGGCGATTTCATCTCGGCCAAAACTTATTCCGACATTGCCGACGAGCACCTGAACACCCGCAAAAATGTCGGCGTGCAGGATCTCAGCACGATGGGCAAGATGGACGTCAAGGGGCCGGACGCCGAGGCGCTGGTCAACCATGTCATCGTCAATGACGCCGCCGCGATGAAGCCGGGGCAGGTGCGCTATTCCACCGTCTGTCGCGACGATGGCGGCATCATGGACGACCTCACCGTGTTTCGGTTGGGCCCGGAGCACTTCATGCTGGTGACCGGCTCGGTCAACCGCCTGAAGATGCTGCCCTGGCTGCATCATCACGCCCAGGGCCGCAAGGCCTATGTCACCGACATCACGGCGGCCATCGCCTTCCCGACCATCCAGGGCCCGCGCTCGCGCGAACTGCTGAAAGCGTTGATTGCGGATGCCGATCTGGATGGACTGAAGCGCTGGTCGTTCACGTCGGGCCATATCAACGGCACGCGGGTGCTGATCTCGCGCACCGGCGTGACCGGCGAACTCGGCTTCGAATTGTTCGTGCCGGCCGACGAGGCGGCCTCGCTCTGGGACGCGCTGATGCGCACCGGCCGTGACTTTGGCCTGAAACCCTATGGCGTGCTGGCGATGTTCACGCTGGGCCTGGAAAAGGCCTACCCGGCGCACGGCATCGACATGGACGAGAGCCGCACCCCGTTCCATGTCGGCCTCGACCGCTGGATCAAGTTCGACAAGGGCGATTTCGTCGGCCGCGAGGCGCTTCTCAAGGTCCGCGACACCGGCCTCGACGAACAATGGGTCGGACTGATCCTCGACGGCGACAAGCCGGCCGCGACCGATGCCAAGGTTCTGGCCGATGGCGAGGACGCCGGCATCGTCACCTACAGCGACCACGGCTATTCCCTCGGCAAGGTGCTGGCCACCGCGCATCTGCGGCTGCCCTTCACGGCTGTCGGCACCGAATTGAACATTGATATCGGTGGTCAGCCGACGCGTGCGGTCGTGGCGCCGATACCGTTCTTCGATCCGGAAGGTGTGAGGTTGCGAGGTTAGCTGACCCCCATCGGGTGTTTCGGCCTGTCCAAGGTATGCGGTCCGTCAACCCGAGCGACCGTCGAAACTTCTGCGGTAGCCGGAACGATCAGCTTTCGCCATCGATCAGCGTCTCCAGCAAATCGAGCAACTGCTCGAGCTTTTCGTGGCCGAAGCGCTGTTCGATGTCGTCATAAATGACACGACGCTCGGGCGACAGGGCGTCGATCAAGGCGGAACCCGCGGGCGCAATGGTTAGAACGACGCGGCGGCCGTCGCCTTCGGCCTTGTTGCGGGTGATGAATTTGCGTCCCTCGAGCGCCTTGATGATGCGCGTCAGGCTGGGCGGCAAAACCGAGGCGCGGTCGGCGAGTTCCGTCGCCTCGACCGGGCCGGCTTCGCTCAGCACGCGCAGCACGCGCCATTGCTGTTCGGTCACGTCATGCGCGGCAAGCATCGGCCGAAACCGCGCCATCACCGCTTCGCGGGCATGAAGCAGCGCCATCGGCAGAGAACGACGGGTATTTTCCGGCAGCAAGAAAAGAGCCTCCCACGCTTGCGATCGAAACAGGCCTCCCTCGGCCGAATCCGCCTGCCAGGGCCCGTTCCCGCCATCCCGTATCGTTGCGCCAAGCCCGATGCAAGGCTTGACTTCGCGCATGCTGCATGTAATTAACGCGTTAACTACAACAAGGCAATAACCTAGGGAACGAAACGCCGTGCCTCACTTCTCCATCGAGTATTCGGCCAATCTCGATGCCAAGGTCGATATGGGCGAACTGTGCGCTCTGGTGTTGCGCACAGTGCTGGACACCGGGCTGTTCGAAACCGGCGCCGTGCGGGTGCGGGCGTTTCGCGCCGAGGCCTACGCGATGGCCGACAGGCTGCCGGAAAACGCCTTTCTCGACATGTCGTTTCGCATCGGCACCGGCCGCAGCGCCGACGACAAGAAGCGGACTGGCGAGGCTGTCTTCGCGGCGGTGAGCGAATACCTTGGCACGCTGTTCGAGACCCCGCATTTCGCCCTGTCGCTCGAAATCCGGGAAATCGACCCGGTGCTCAGCTGGAAGAGAAACGCAATCCACCCGCGACTGCGCGGCAAGTGACGGAACCCGACATGTCCGACCTGCAAGGCAATCTGAACAAGGCCGAGGCCTATCTGGCCCGCTTCAAGCGCGATGGCGTGTTGAACCAGATCGGCGGCGAGGCGGTGCCGGCGCTCGACGGCACGACGTTCGAAACGCTGTCGCCGGTCGACCTGAAGCCGCTGGCAAGCGTCGCGCGCGGCGGGGCTGCCGACATCGACCGCGCCGCCAGGGCGGCGAAGGCGGCTTTCCCGGCCTGGGCCGCCATGCCTGGCGAGGCACGCAAGAAGCTGCTGCACAGAATCGCCGACGCGATCGAGGCGCGTGCCGAGGAGATCGCCTTCGTCGAATGCATGGATACCGGCCAGGCGCTGAAGTTCATGGCCAAGGCGGCGTTGCGGGGTGCCGAGAATTTCCGCTTCTTCGCCGACCGTGCGCCCGAAGCGCGCGACGGCGAGACGCTGCGGACCACGGGCCAGGTCAACCTCACCACGCGGGTGCCAATCGGCCCGGTAGGCATCATCACGCCGTGGAACACGCCGTTCATGCTGTCGACCTGGAAGATCGCGCCAGCGCTGGCGGCTGGCTGCACGGTGGTTCATAAACCGGCTGAATTTTCGCCGCTGACCGCCCGCCTGCTGGTCGAGATTGCCGAGGAGGCCGGCCTGCCGAAAGGCGTGTGGAATCTCGTCAACGGTTTTGGCGAGGACGCCGGCAAGGCGCTGACCGAGCACCCTGCCATCAAGGCGATCGGCTTCGTCGGCGAGAGCCGTACCGGCTCGATGATCATGCGCCAAGGCGCCGACACGCTGAAGCGCGTGCATTTCGAGCTTGGCGGCAAGAACCCGGTGATCGTCTTTGCCGACGCCGATCTCGAACGCGCCGCCGACGCCGCCGTATTCATGATCTATTCGCTGAATGGCGAACGCTGCACCTCGTCGTCGCGACTGCTGGTCGAAGCCTCGATCTATGAGAGCTTCACCGCCAGAATCGCGGAGAGGGCGAGGCGCATCGTCGTCGGCCACCCGCTCGATCCGAAAACGGTGGTTGGGCCGCTGATCCATCCGGTGCATGAAAAGAAGGTTTTGTCCTATATCGACATCGGCAAATCGGAGGGTGCGACGCTCGCGGCCGGCGGCGGCAAGGTCGATGGGCCGGGCGGTGGCTGCTATGTCGGCCCGACCCTGTTCACCAACGTCACCAACCGCATGCGCATCGCGCAGGAGGAGATCTTTGGGCCGGTGCTGAGCGCCATTCCGTTCGCCGACGAGACGGAAGCGCTGGCTCTGGCCAACGACACGCAATACGGCCTGACCGGCTATCTCTGGACCTCGGACGTCACCCGAGCGTTTCGCTTCACCGATGCGCTCGATGCCGGCATGATCTGGGTCAATTCCGAGAATGTGCGCCATTTGCCGACACCGTTCGGCGGCGTCAAGAATTCCGGCATCGGCCGCGACGGCGGCGACCATTCCTTCGACTTCTACATGGAGACGAAGAACGTAGCCTTCGCGACGACCGCGCACGCGATCCAGAAACTCGGCGGCTGACCGGAGGAAATCAGATGCCCTTGCCCAAGCCCAATCTCTATCCCGCCTTCAACATCGTGCGCCTCAGCCATGTCGAGCTGGCCGTCACCGACCTCGCCAAATCCCGTGCGTTCTATGTCGATACGCTCGGCCTCCAGGTCACCGACGAGACTTCGGACACCATCTATCTCAGGGCGCTGGAGGAGCGCGGGCACCATTGTATCGTGCTGAAGAAGGGGGCCACGGCCGAAGCCCGCGACCTCGGCTTCAAGGTCTTCTCGGACGAGGATCTCGACAAAGCGGTGCATTTCTTCAAGGGAAAAGGCCTGCCGGTGAAATGGGTCGAGCGACCCTACCAGTCGCGAACCTTCCGCACCCGCGATCCGCACGGCATTCCGCTCGAATTCTACGCTGAGATGGAGCGGCTGCCGCCGATCCACCAGAAATACGCGCTGTACAAGGGCGTGAAGCCGCTGCGCATCGACCACTTCAACTGCTTCTCGCCCAATGTCGACGAGTCCGTCGCCTTCTACAACGAGCTCGGCTTCCGGGTGACCGAGTATACCGAGGACGCCAGCAGCGGAAGACTGTGGGCGGCGTGGACGCACCGCAAGGGCGGCGTGCACGACATCGCCTTCACCAACGGCATCGGCCCGCGCCTGCACCACGTCGCCTTCTGGGTGCCGACGCCGCTCAACATCATCGACCTGCTCGATCTGATGGCAACGACGGGCTATTTGCCGAACATCGAACGCGGCCCCGGCCGGCACGGCATTTCCAATGCCTTCTTCCTCTATGTCAGAGACCCGGACAACCACCGCATCGAGATCTACTGTTCGGACTACCAGACGGTCGATCCGGACCTCGAGCCGATCAAATGGGACCTCAAGGACCCGCAGCGCCAGACGCTGTGGGGCGCGCCGGCGCCGAAAAGCTGGTTCGAGGAGGGTAGTGTATTTGCCGGAGCTGCGGTGCGCCAGCCGGATTTGGCGGCTTCGCCGATCATTGCGCCTTAGTGGATTTGGAGATGTCTGCGTTCCTTGGCGCCCCCCTCTGTCCTGCCGGACCCGGCCCTTCGCTGCCGCTTCGGGCGTTCGTCGTCCGGAAAGCCAAGCAATTGGCTTCCCGTCCGCTACGCGGATCACTCCTCACCCCCCTCAAGGGGGGAGATTGGCTGGCCTCGCGGCCCGGGCCCTTCTCGCAACGCTGGAAATTGGCGAAGGCAGAGACGATATCCAATCTCCCCCCAAGAGGGGGAGATGTCCGGCAGGACAGAGGGGGGCGCCGTAGAGCTCCAACCTTGCCCGCAATCAACATCACCAAAGCCGGAGCCGCAGCATGAACCCCGCACGGCTCGCCACCTTCACCGCCGGCGGCAAGGCGCGCTATGGCGCGATCACGAGCAAGGGCGTCATCAACCTGTCGGCGCGCCACAGACAGTGGCCGACGCTGCGCGAAGTGATCGAGGCCGGCGCCTTGCGGCGGCTGGCGGAAGAGGCCGAGGCCTTCGCCCCGGACTTCCCGCTCGACGCCATCGCCTATGAAATCCCGATCCTATCGCCGGAAAAGATCATCTGCGTTGGCGTCAACTATCCCGACCGCAACGAGGAGTACAAGGACGGCCAGGCGGCGCCCGCGAATCCGTCGCTGTTCATCCGCTTTCCCCGCTCCTTCGTCGGCCATGGCGCGCCGCTGGTGCGGCCGCCGGAATCACCGCAACTCGACTATGAGGGCGAAATCGTCATCGTCATCGGCAAGGGCGGGCGCCGCATCGCGGAGGCCGATGCGCTCGGCCACATCGCGGCGCTGTCGCTGTGCAACGAGGGCACCATCCGCGACTGGGTGCGGCACGCCAAGTTCAACGTCACGCAAGGCAAGAATTTCGACCGCAGCGGCTCGATCGGCCCGTGGCTGGTACCGTTCACCGACGAGGCGCAGATCGCCGACATCGCGCTGACCACCCGCGTCAATGGCGAGCTGCGCCAGCAGGACCGCACCAGCCGGATGATCTTCTCGTTTCGCAAGATTATCGCCTATGTCTCGACCTTCACCACACTGGTGCCGGGCGATATCATCGTCACCGGCACGCCGACGGGTGCCGGCGCCCGCTTCGATCCGCCGATCTGGCTGAAGCCCGGCGATGTGATCGAGGTGGAGGCCGATGGCATCGGCGTGCTCAGAAACGGTGTCGTCGACGAGGCAGCGCAATGACCCCGGAGCAAGTGGAAGACGCCGCGGCACGGCTGTTCGAGGCCGAGCGGTCGCGCCGCCAGATCCGTCTGCTCAGCCTCGATTTTCCCGATGCGACGATGGAGGACGCCTACCGCGTGCAAGCGGCGCTGGTGACGCGCAAGATCGATGCCGGGCTGAAGCCGAAGGGCTGGAAGATCGGGCTGACATCGAAGGCAATGCAGTACGCGCTTGCCATCGACACGCCGGATTCGGGCGTGCTGTTCGACGACATGTTCTTCAATGACGGCGCGACGGTGCCGGCCGGCCGCTTCATCCAGCCTCGCGTCGAGGCCGAGATCGCCTTCGTCATGAAGGCGCCGCTGAAAGGCCCCGGCGTGACCATCTCCGATGTGCTCAACGCCACCGACTACATCACCCCGTCGCTGGAAATCCTCGACACGCGCATCGAACGCATCAATGCCGAGACGAAGAAGGCACGCACCTTCTTCGACACGATTTCCGACAATGCCGCCAATGCCGGCATCGTCATCGGCGGCCGGCCGCAGCGGCCTGATGAGGCCGACATGCGCTGGATCGGCGCCATCGTTTCGCGCAATGCCGAGGTCGAGGAAACCGGGCTCGGCGCCGGCGTGCTCAACCATCCGGCGATGGGCATTGCCTGGCTGGCCGACAGGCTCGCCCGCTACGGCATGTCGATCGCGGCCGGCGAGGTGGTGCTGTCAGGCTCTTTCGTGCGCCCGGTCGAGGCGCGGCCCGGCGACACAATCGTCGCCGATTTCGGCAGTTCGGGCACGGTCAGCATTCACTTCGCGAAGGGCTGACGGTTCCGCCGCCAACCCGCACGGCAGCCTCTATTCGCCACGCAGATAGGCAACCACCACATCGGCTGCGATGGCCGACATGCGCATGCCGACATCCCTGGTGATGTCGCCTTCGACGCGGCTCTGCACCCAGCCAAGAAAGGCGAAGGCGCGCAGAGCCGAAAACAGCGGCAGCGCGGCGATGTCGCGCGCCGTCAGCTCCCGCTCCTGCCGATAGCCGTCGAGCAGAGCGGCCTCGATCAGCGGATAGATCGCCTCCTCGCGGTTCTGGTACAGCGCGACGGCAAGGTCGTACATGTGCCAGCCATGGCCGCAATCGTCGAAGTCGATGATGCGGATCGCGCCGTCATGGACGAGCACATTCTCGCGCACCAGGTCGGCGTGGATGATGCCGAAGTTCCGGGTGCTGCGTTCATGCTCCGACAGCGCCTTCACGGCCTTTCCCCGCGCCTGGAAAACCAGCTCGCGACGAGGGCCGTCGAGGAAGGGCGAGGTCTCGAAACGGCCCCAAATCGGGTTCGCACCGAAGAAGCCGTCGAAATCCCAGGCATGGCGGGCAAAGCCGGCGGGCGGCGTCCAGGCAGACGTGACATTGTGCATGTGGGCGATGGTTCGGCCCATCGCGGTAAAGACCTGTCTTGCCTGCTCGGGCGTAAAATCCAGCGGCACGCCTCGCGCGCCGACGGCGCGGCCTTCCAGCCAGCTCAAGCAATCGACTTGACGGGGTTGCACTGAGGCGTTGGCGCTGACAAGCACGAACAGATCGCCGGCCGGCGTGGCGACCGGCGAGGGTGTGGCGATGCCGGCCGATTGCAGAAAGCCCATCCATTGCAGTTCCGAGCGCAGGGCGGCGTCCGTGTGATAGCCAAGCCGATGAATGCGCATGGCGGCCGGCTGGCCTGTTGGCAAGATGACGCGAAACACCGCGTTCTCGCGGAATTTCAGCAGCTCCGGCTCACCCTCACGAATGCCCCAATGTTCGAGCGCGCGCTTGGCAAGCTCGGTGACATCGGCTGCCGTCTCGGGCTCGGATTGCGTGGAAACAGCGTTCACGCCTTCACTCCGCCGACTTCACCCAGCACCTGGTCGAGGACGCCGATCAGGACGTCGGCATTGTCGCGCGAGAACGGCATTGGCGGGCGGATCTTCAGCACATTGCCGTGGATGCCGGTCTTGCCCATCAGCACGCCGCGGTGGCGCATGCGGTTGGCGACCTGCTCGGCAATGTCGGGCGCCGGCTCGCGCGTCTCGCGGTCGTGAACCAGTTCGGCGCCGAAGAACAGGCCGGCGCCCCTGACCTCGCCGATGCATTCATGGCGCTCGGCCAGCGGGCGCAGCAGACCGAGCGCATAGGCGCCGACATCGCGTGCGTTGGCGACGAGATCTTCCTGCTCGATGACGTCGAGGACGGCATTGGCCACCGCGCAGGAAACCGGATTGCCGCCAAAGGTGTTGAAGTAACGGAAAGCGTTGCGGAAGGTCGCCAGGATCTCCCCAGTGGTGACCACGGCGGCGACCGGATGGCCGTTGCCCATCGGCTTGCCCATGGTGACGATGTCGGGAACGAAGCCGGCGCGCTGGTGGCCCCAGAAATGGCTGCCGGTTCGGCCGAAACCGGGCTGCACCTCGTCGGCGACGACCAGCCCTCCGGCGTCGCGCACCGCGCGCATGGCATCGTCGAAGAAGCCGCTGGGTAGCGTTGGAAAGCCTTCATTGGCGAGCAGCGGGCAGAGGATGATGCCGGACAGGCCGATGCCGTCCTCTTCCAGCGAGGCGATGGCTTCGCGCACCGCGTCGCCAAAGGCTTTGCCGTTGGCCATCGCATCCGGATGGCGATAGCTGTCGGGCGCCGGCACCAGCCTGACGTTGCGGGCGCGGTCGCCGACCGGCGGCATGCGGGTGCTGAGCTGCGAAACCGCCGTGGTGTTGCCATGGTAGGTGGCGTCGGTGGCGATGATGCCCATGCGGCCGGTGGCGGCCTGCGCCATGCGCAGCGCGATGTCGTTGGCCTCACTGCCGGTGCAGGTCAGGATGGCTGTGGACAGGCTGGCATCGAAGGTCGCGGTCAGCCGCTCGACATAATCGAGGATGGCGGTGTGCAGATAGCGTGTGTGGGTGTTGAGCAGGCTTGCCTGCCGGCACAAGGCCTCGACCACATGCGGGTGGCAGTGGCCGACATGCGCGACATTGTTGTAGGCGTCCAGATATTTGCGGCCGTCGGCTTCGTAGAGCCAGACGCCCTCGCCGCGCACCAGATGCACGGGCTCGTCATAGAACAATTGCGATTTCGCGCCAAGCAGGCGGGAACGCCGGCTAACCAGTGCTTCTTGCGATTGACTCATTGCGTCTCGAAACTCCGTTGTGTCCAGCTAATCGTCAGACCTTCGACAGGCCGGCATCCAGCGCCTCACCGATCTTCGTCACGTCGGCGGCGGTGATGATGAGCGGCGGCGACAGGATGATGGCGTTGCCCGACACGCGCAGCATGACGCCGGCCTCATAGGCGGCCTCCGAAACCACGGCCATGGTCTTCTTGTCGGCCGGCTTTTTCGTCGTGCGGTCCGAGACCAACTCCAGCGCCGCCATCAAGCCCTTGTACCTGACATCGCCGACGATCGCATGCCTGGCCTTCAGCCCCTCCAGCGCGGCCGCGAGTTCGACGCCCCGTGCCGCCGCGTTCTCGTTCAGGCGAAGCCGTTTGGTCTCGGCAAGCGCCGCCAGACCCGCCGCGCAGCCGACCGGGTGGCCGGAATAGGTATAGCCGTGGCCGATCGCACCAAAACTGGTCTTGTCGGCCTCGAAGACATCGGCGACTTTTCCGCCGATCAAGGTCGCGCCGAGCGGGAAATAACCTGACGTGATCGCCTTGGCGATGGTCATGAAGTCCGGCTTCACGCCGGACAGACGCGAACCCGACCATGCGCCGGTGCGGCCGAAGCCCGTCACCACCTCGTCGGCGATCAGCAGGATCTCGTGGCGGTCGCAGATTTCGCGCACCAGCGGCATGAAGCTCTCATGCGGAACGATGACGCCGCCGGCGCCGAGAACCGGCTCCATGATGAAAGCGGCGATGGTGTCGCCGCCCTGGAAGGCGATCTCGTCCTCCAGCGCCTTGGCGCAGAGCCTCGCCAACCGCGCGGGATCGGTCTCGTCGAATGGATTGCGGAAGGTCCAGGGTGCGGGAATGTGGAAGACGCCGGGCAGCAGCGGCTCGTAGTTGCGACGGAAATTGGCGTTGCCGTTAACCGACGCGCCGCCGAAATGCGTGCCGTGGTAGCCTTTCTTCAGCGCCAGGAACTTGGTGCGGTCGGCCTGGCCGCGGATCTTCCAATATTGCCTGGCCAGTCGCAGTGCCGTTTCGACCGAATCCGAGCCGCCCGAGGTGAAGAAGGTCCGCACCATGCCTTCAGGCTCGAACCATTCGCAGAGTTCGTAGGCGAGTTCGATCGACGGTCCAGTCGAGGTGCCGCGAAAACCGGAATAATAGGGCAGCGCGCCAAGCTGGTCGGCGATCGCCTTCTTGATCGGGGCGCAGCTGTAGCCGAGATTGACGTTCCACAGGCCGCCGACGGCATCGAGCACGGTGTTGCCGGCGATGTCGGTGACCATCACGCCCTCGCCCTTCATGATCACCTTTGGCGGGTTGGCCCGCATCTCGGCCGGATGCGCCATTGGGTGCCAGATCGGCTTGGCGTTGGTCTCGGTGAGGAAATTGATGTCGCGCATGAAAGGGCTCCGCAAAATCTCAGGCTGCTGAAACGAGGTCGAAATGGCCGAGTGCTTCGGCATAGGATTGGGCCGGGTGAGCGACGTCGAAATGAACCGTGCGCATGCCGGCGGCACAGCCGCCATCGACATTGCGCCGCTGGTCGTCGACGAAGACGCAGGCGCCGGCCGGCAGGCCGAGCGCCTCGGTGACGAAGGCATAGGCGCGCGGATCGGGCTTGAGGATGCCGGTGTAGGTGGCGTCGGTGATCACATCGAAGAAGCCGAGCAACGGCAGCCGCTGGCGGAAGTCGGCCCCGTAGAACAGGTCGAGTTCATTGGACAGGATGGCCAGTCGAAAGCCGGCCGCATGCACCGTGCGAATGGCGCTGTCAGCTTCGGGCCGCACCACCTTTTCCGGCTCCGCGCCACGCGCGCGCCGGACGAAGGTTTCCATCGCCTGCCAGTCCTCGCCGATGAGCTGACCGACCTCACTGGTGCGGGAGCGCCAGTAGTCGCGCTCGCTGATCTCGTCGGCTTGCATCGCGCGCCACAGCGGATCGCTGTCAGGATCGAACGGCCCGCGCCATTGCAGCGTTCCAGGCGCAAGGCCGAGCGCCTGTTCGGTCAAAGCATGCGTTTCGAACAGGGTCCGCGTAACGACGCCGCCGAAATCAAGGACAAGCGCCTGGGCGGGAACAGCACTCACGCTGCCACTCCCTTGGCCGGCTTGCCGCGCGGGACGATGCCTTCCTCGACCCAGCGGTCGAAGATCTCGAGCGCCTTGCCGACGAAGTCGTCGCTGTTGATGTGAGCGTCGATCTCGTGGAACTCGACCCCGGCGGGAATAGCCCGACGCATTTCATCGGCGAAGGCCGCGAGAGCCTCGGGTTCATAGAGCGGCTCACCCTGCACGTCCCATTCCTGGATGCCTCCGGTTGGCAGGATGAAGGCGGAGCGGCCTTTCGCGGCACCGAGCTTGGCGGCGATGGTCCTGGCGACCTGGCGGCGATCGTCGGCATCGACGGTGACCGAAGCGATCAGCCTGTTGTGGGCATGAAACGGCCGCGTCGAGAATTTAGCCGGCAAATCCTGCCAGGTCGGCAGATCGACCATGTCGACCGCCCCGGGGGCGGCGATCTGCGGAGTGCCGCGAGCGCCGGCATTCTCCAGCCGGTCGGTGCCGGAACTGACGACGGATCCCGCGAGATGATTGGTGATTTCCTGCAGGCTGAAGTCGAAGACCGCGCAGAAATGATCTTGGCCGGCGATCGATTCGAAGGCGCGGCCGCCCATTCCGGTGGTGTGGAAGACGGCAACGTCATAGCCGCGCCGTTCCAGGGCCGGCTTCAGCGTCTTCATGTAGCGCAGGCAGCTGCTGCCGAGCGAGGTCATGCCGATGGTCGGCCCCGGTGCCTGCGCCGACACGCGAGACGCCAGTACGATTTTAGCCGCGCCGACGACCGCACCGCAGGCCTGCGACAGGACCAGCCTGCAGATGTTGTTGAGGCCGTACAGTCCGCCCGCCCAGAGGATCATCATCAGGTCGGGGGCGACGCGCTCGGGCGGGATGAGATGCGAATAGGCGATGGTCGAGACGACGAATTTCGGCACGCCGAGCGGCAGGCAAAGCGCCACGTCGAGCGCCAGATCGGTTCCCATGGAGCCGCCTATGGCAATGAACGCGTCGATCTCGCCACTTTGATGGAGCTTGCGCACCAGCTGCACGGCGCCGCCGGCCATCAGCGTCATGGCGGTGTTTTCATCACCGCTCGAAACGATCTCGGCGATCGTCACATCTACAGCCCGGGCCACGGCGTGCTTGTCGTGGTCCGGGCTGTAGGGCGGGTCGCCCAGCACGCTGACATCCATCATCACGGCGCTGCCGCCCGACGCCTCGATGCACTGTTTCATGAACAGCAGCTCTTCGGCCTTTGTGTCGCCGGTGCCGATGACCAGGATGCGGGGCGCTGTCTCCGAGGGCATCAGGCCTGCCTCCTCAAGATTTGCAGGTTTTCGCCGTTGAGGCGCATGGAAATCTCCCGTGCCGCCTCCCTCACGGCAAGTCCCCGTTCGGCGATCGCGGCTGCCGTCGTTCTGGCCTTTGGCGCCGCTACCGCGATGGTGCCGAGCGCAAAGCCATCCGCCCCGCGGATTGCCGCCGCGACGCTGATCACACCTTCCTCATAGCCCTGGTCGCAGATCGAATAGCCGCGCTCGCGCGCCTCGCCCGTGGATCTGGAGATGGCGGCCGGCTCGATCAGCGTATGGGCCGTGAAAGCGTCGAGCGAACCCGTCAGGCACGCCTTGACGGTCTCGTCGCGGGCGAAGGCCAGATAGGCGATGCCCGACGCGGTCGAATGCAGGGGCAGCAACTGACCGATGTCGATGTTGACCCGGTTCGCCCATGCCGGATGCTCGACATGGACGGTGACCAGCCTGTCGACGCCGAATTCCGACAAATGCACGGTCTCGGCCGTCGATGCCGCCAGATCCCGCACCAGCGGAACAGCTGTCTGCAGGAAGGGAAAGCGCGCCTCGCGGATGCGAGCCAGCCGCGACAGGCCGGCGCCGAGGCGATAGTGCCGCGTGCCCGCATCCTGCTCGACGAAACCATGGCCGGCCAGCGCAACCAGCAGCCGCCTTGTCGTCGCCTTGTCGAAGCCCGAGCGGCGCGCCAGATCGGACAGGCCGAGCTCGGGCTCGTCGACGCTGAACAGCTCCAGAAGCGAGATCGCTTTTCCGACCGTACTCAAATTTGCCTCCCGGTTCGGGACAATCATTTAACGTGTGAATTAACTTGACAGGCATCAGCATTGTTTGCAAGTCTATATTCAAAATAACAGTTCAAATAATGAACCGACCACCAGAGTGCATGGGACAGGCCATTCGGCCGGCGAGCCTGAGGGTTTGCAAACAGGAGGGATCAATGACAGCAGTTGCAGAACAGGCGCCGGCCAACAGGCTGCGCAAGAACAGTCTTGGCGTCGGCGCCATCACCTTCATGGTGATTTCGGCGGCCGCCCCGCTCACGGCAGTCGCCGGCGGCACGCCGCTCGGCATGCTGATGGGCAATGGCGCCGGCTTTGCCGGCACCTATCTGATCGTGACGGTGCTGCTGCTTTTGTTCGCGGTCGGCTATGTCGCCATGTCACGCCATGTCGGCAATGCCGGCGCCTTCTATGCCTATGCCGCGCGCGGCCTCGGCAGCATGGCCGGCGGCGCCACGGCGCTGATCGCCATCCTGTCCTACAATGCCATGCAGATCGGGGTCATGGGCCTGCTCGGTGCCGCGACATCAGGCCTGTTCGCCGGCTGGGGCATCAATTTGCCCTGGTGGGTGTGGAGCTTCATCGCCATCGCGCTGGTCGCCGTGCTCGGCTATCGGCAGGTCGACCTCTCCGCCAAGATCCTGACGGTGCTGGTGCTGTGCGAATATCTTGTGGTGCTGGTCCTCGACATCGCCATCCTCAAGACCGGCGGCGACAGCGGCCTGTCGGCGGCGCCATTCAGCTGGAGCCAGATCGTCAGCGGCTCGCCGGCCATCGCAATCCTGTTCTGCTTTGCCGCCTTCATCGGTTTCGAGGCGACGACGATCTATGCCGAGGAAGCCCGCGATCCAAAGGTCACCATTCCGCGCGCCACCTATTTTTCGGTCGTGCTGATCGGTGTCTTCTACATGCTCACGGCATGGCTGATGGCGGTCGGCGCCGGTGTCGACAAGCTGCTGCCGACGCTGCAAGGGCTGCAGGATCCGACGACCTTCCTGTTCGGCCTGTCGGATCGTTACGCCGGCACGATGCTGTCGCAGGCGATGAGCATCCTGTTCGTGTCGAGCCTGTTTGCCGGCGTGCTGGCGTTCCACAATGCGGTTGCGCGCTATATCTATGTCTCGGGCCGCGAAAAACTGTTGCCGCAGACGGTCGGCGTGACGCATGCGGTGCACCAGAGCCCGCATGTCGCTTCCATCATCCAGAGCGTGCTCGCCGCGGTCGTCGTCGGCCTCTTCGCCGTGCTCGGCCTCGATCCGGTGCTGGCGCTGTTTTCGTGGCTGACCAATGTCGCGACGCTCGGCGTCATCGTCATGATGGCGGTGGCCTCGCTTGCCGTGGTGATGTTCTTCCGCGCCAATCCATCGACGCAGGAGAACGCGATGAAGACCACCATCCTGCCCGGGCTGACCTTCATCGCCTTCGTCATCATCATCTACCTGATCGTCATCAATTTCGGCAGCCTGTCCGGGGCCGGCGGTTTTCTCGGTGTGTTCCTGCCGGGGCTGGTGCTGATCGCCGCGATCGTCGGCCTGCTGCTGGCCAGCGCGCTGAAGAGCCGCGATCCCATAGCCTTCGAAACCCTCGGCCAGCCGTTGAAAGATTGAGAAAAGCAAAGGGGCGGCGTGCCACGCCGCCCCTTACACCAAGGGGAGTGGCGGATTTGAGCTTTGCCGAAAATATCACCGTCGAGGCATTGGAAGCCGATCCCTACCCGATCTATGCAGAGCTCAGGCGCAGCGCGCCTGTCGCTTTCGTGCCGGCGGTCAATCTGTGGTTCGTCACCCGCTGGAAGGATGTCGAGAGCGTCGCCAAGTCGCCCGACATCTTCTCCGCCGTCGTCGGCTCGTCGCCGGTCGAGCGCTCCTTCGGCAAGCCCACCATCCTGACCACCGATGGCGAGACGCACAAGCAACTGCGCCAAGGCGTCGACCCGAAATACCGGCCGCGCACAGTCGCCGCCTATGCCAGCGACCTCGTGCGGTCGATCGCCGAACCTTTTCTCGATCGGATCGCCAACCAGGGTTCCGCCGAGCTGATGGCCGACTATTTCGAGCCGGTGTCGACGCTCAGCCTGGCGCGCTCGCTCGGCCTTGCCGACATCGACATGCCGACGCTGCGCCGCTGGTTCTATGGCCTTGCCCAGGGCGCCATCAATTTCGAGAACGACCCGAAGCGGCAGGAGATCGCCGACGCGATCAGCGCCGAGGTCGGCGACGCCATCCTGCCGACGCTGGAAAGGCTTGTCCACGCACCGGATGATTCCGCGCTGTCGCATATGCTGCATGACGGCATGCCGGAGGGCACGACGCGGCCAATCGACTTCCTGATGCCGAGCATCAAGGTCATCCTGCTTGGCGGCATGCAGGAGCCCGGACATGGCGCCGGCTCGATCGTCGCCGGCCTGCTGGCCCACCCCGAACAATTGCGGCAGGTGCTCGCCGATCCCGAGACCTTTGTGCCGAAGGCTGTCGATGAAGGTTTGCGCTGGGTGGCGCCGATCGGCACGCAGACGCGGCAGACGACGCGGGCGGTCGAGCTTGGCGGCGTGACGATCCCCGCCGGCGCCGCGGTAGCCGCCCTCGTCTCTTCGGCAAGCCGCGACGAGAGCCGCTTTGCCGATCCCGACCGCTTCGACATCAACCGCGACGAAGGCAACCATGCCGCTTTCGGCTTCGGCCATCATTTCTGCTCGGGCCGGTTCTTCGCACGCGAGCAGATGTGCCTTGCGGTAAGGCTGTTGCTCCAACGCTTCCCCGATCTCAGCCTTGTGCAGGGCAGGGAACCGGTGTTTCGCGGCTGGGAATTCCGCGCGCCCACCACATTGCATGTGTCCCTTGGAGTCCGTCATCCATGATCAGTCAGGTTGCCATCGACACGCTGCGCAAGACGGAGATCGGCGCGCGGGGCCTGTTCATCGATGGCGCACAGACCGAGGCTACAAGCGGCGAAACCCTGCCGGTGACGTCGCCGGTTGATGGCCGCCCGTTTGCCAGTATCGCCGATGGCAATGCCGCCGACATCGACCGCGCGGTCAAGTCGGCGCGCAAGGCGTTCGAGAAGGGCTCGTGGTCGCGATCAGCGCCGGCCTTTCGCAAGAAGGTGCTGACGAAATTCGCCGAGCTGGTCGAAAAGCATGCCGACGAGCTCGCCGTGCTCGGCGTGCGCGACAATGGCACCGAGATCGGCATGGCCTACAAGGCCGAACCGCTCTCGGCGGCAGGCACCATCCGCTACTACGCCGAGGCCATCGACAAGGTCTATGGCGAGATCGCGCCGACGGCCGACAATGTTCTGGGACTGATCCACAAGGAGCCGCTCGGCGTCGTCGGCGTCATCGTGCCGTGGAATTTTCCGCTGATGATCGGCGCCTGGAAGATTGCGCCGGCGCTTGCCGCCGGCAATTGCGTGGTGGTCAAGCCCCCGGAAATCGCTTCGCTCACGCTGCTGCGGCTGGCCGAACTGGCAAGCGAGGCCGGACTTCCCGCCGGTGTGCTCAATGTCGTCACCGGCCGTGGTTCGGTTACCGGCGAGGCGCTCGGCCTGCATATGGATGTCGACGCCATCGCCTTCACCGGTTCCGGCCCGGTCGGCCGGCGGCTGCTCGAATATTCCGCTCGCTCCAACCTGAAACGCGTCTTCCTCGAACTCGGCGGCAAGTCGCCCAACATCGTCTTTGCCGATGCTCCCGACCTAAAACAGGCGGCGGGCGTCTCGGCCAACGGCATTTTTCGCAATTCCGGCCAGGTCTGCGTCGCCGGCTCGCGCCTGCTCGTCCAGGCGTCGGTCTATGACCGTTTCATGGACGAGCTTCTCTTGGCAACGACCCGGCTGAAAGTCGGCGACCCGCTCGATCTCTCCAGCGACATCGGCGCGGTGTCGAGCGCCGAACAGCTGGACAAGAACCTCGGTTTCGTCGCCAGGGCCACGGAAGAAGGTGCCCGTCTCGTCACCGGCGGCGAACGGATCCTGACCGAGACCGGCGGCAGCTACATGGCGCCGACGATCTTCGAGAACGTCACGCAAGACATGCAGCTTGCGCGTGAGGAGGTGTTCGGGCCCGTACTCGGCGTCATGCGCTTCGAAACCGAGGAGGAGGCGGTTCGGCTTGCCAATTCGACCGTCTACGGGCTTGCCTCCGCGGTGTGGACCGCCAACCTCTCCACCGCGCATCGCATGGTGCGCGCCATCAATGCCGGCGTCGTCCACGTCAACACCTATGGCGGCGCCGACATCACCGTGCCGCTCGGCGGCGTCAAGCAGTCGGGCTTCGGCCGCGACAAGTCGCTGCACGCGCTGGAGAAATATCTGGAACTCAAGACCGCGTGGATCGCGCTTTGAGACCAACCGTGGCGCTGGCCTGCCTCCGAATCTGACCTTCCCACGGAGATGCCCAGGATCGCCTTAGATCCGGCGGCGGTCGGCCGAGCGCCGTCTTGTTCTCTCTTCGTTGGAATTTTTGAGAGAATATTCCTGGCTTTGGCGAGAACGGCGAAACGCGTTCTTTGATTAAATCAATAGAATTCCTGACGATGTGATCAAGGCTAGGCAGTCCGCTTGGCCGCATGACTTCACAACTGCAGAGATCAATCATGTCCGACTTCAAAAACACTTTGCCATCTTCCTCAGGGTCAACCATCAACCGGCGCAGCGGCCTGGCTCTGCTGTTCGCATCGGCCGTAGCGATCGGTAGCCTGATGGCACCGCATGCATCGTTCGCCGAGGACAAGAAGGCGATCAAGGTCGGCATCATCAGCGGCGAGGACGAGGATGTCTGGCGCGTCGTCGTCGCGCAAGCCGCCGAAAAGGGCCTCGCCATCGAGACCGTGGTGTTCAACGACTACACCCAGCCCAACGAGGCGCTGGAGCGCGGCGAAATCGACGCCAACGCCTTCCAGCACCAGCCCTATCTCGACAACCAGATCAAGACACAGGGCTATCACATCGTGCGTGTCGGCTATACCGGCGTCTGGCCGATCGGCCTCTACTCGAAGAAGTACAAAGCAGTCGCCGACCTGCCCGAGGGCGCGGTCGTCGGCGTGCCGAACGACCCATCCAACGAAGGCCGGGCGCTGCGCGTGCTGCAGAACGAGGGCGTGATCAAGCTGAAAGACGGCACCGGCATTCTGGCCACCACCGCCGACATCGCAGAGAATGCCAAGAAGGTGGTGATCAAGGAACTCGACGCCGGCATCGTCGGCCGCTCGGTCGAGGATCTCGACGCGGCCGTGGTCAACACCGACTGGGCGCTGAAAAGCGGCCTGACGCCGGAAAACCGCATCGCGCAGGAGCCCATCGCCGACAATCCCTACCGCAATTTCATCGCGGTGAAGGCCGGCAACGAGAACGAGGCCTGGGTGAAGACGCTGGTGGCCTCCTATCAGAACGAGGCGGTGAAGGCCGAGTTCGACAAGGTCTACAAGGGCACCGGCCTCAGCGCCTATTGATCCGATCGTCGACCGGACGCCCGGTTCGAGAGCAACAGCGGTCCGCGCTCAGGCGCGGGCCGCGATTGCGTTTTCGGAGAACAGGAACATTCATGAACCAGCATATCACAGCATCCGGGGACACCACCGATCCGACCCGCGCCCGGCCCGACGCATCTCAGGATGTCGTGCGCCTCGTCGACCTGAATCGCCGCTTCGGTGTGACGGCGGCGCTCGACGGCATTTCGCTGACCGTGCGCAAGGGCGAGATCCTCGGTATTATCGGTCGCAGCGGCGCCGGCAAGTCGACGCTGATCCGCTGCCTGAACGGGCTGGAAAGGCCTGACTCCGGCGAAGTGTTCATCGAGGGCCGCGAGATCAGCCGGCTAGGCGAGCGCGACCTGCAGCCGTTGCGGCGACGCATCGGCATGATCTTCCAGCATTTCAACCTGCTGTCGGCCAAGACCGTCGAGGACAATGTGGCGCTGCCGCTGAAGATCGAGGGCCGCCCGAAAGCCGAGAGGCTGAAGCGCGCCGCCGAACTGCTCGATCTCGTCGGCCTGTCGGAGAAAGCAAAAGCCTATCCGGCGTCGCTGTCGGGTGGCCAGAAGCAGCGCGTCGGCATCGCCAGGGCGCTGGCAGCACGGCCGGCGCTGCTTTTGTCGGATGAAGCCACTTCGGCGCTCGATCCGGAGACGACGCGCTCGATCCTTGCGCTGCTCAGGGATATCAACCGGCAGCTCGGCCTGACCATCCTGCTGATCACCCATGAGATGGAGGTGATCCGCTCGATCGCCGACCGCGTGGCGGTGATCGATGCCGGGCGCATCGTCGAGGAAGGCCCGGTCTGGTCGGTGTTCGCCGACCCGCGCTCGGACATCACCAGAAGCCTGCTCGGCGCCATCCGGCCGCAGCTGCCAGCCGAACTGGCGGCCCGGCTGCTGCCGGGGGCCGGCGCGGAGACGATCCTGCGCGTGGATGTGGCCGGCGAAGCGGCAAGCGGGCCATTGCTGTCCGACCTTGCCACGGCTGTTCCAGGCACCTTCCGCCTCGTCCATGGCGGCATCGACCATATCCAGCAGCAGCCGGTCGGCACGCTGTTCCTTTCGGTTCCCGGCAGCGATGCAAATCATCTCGCTGACATCATCACATTCCTGAAGGCCCGCCAGGCGCGGGTGGAGGTGCTTGGCCATGTCGCCGATCCTGTTTGAACTTCTGCTGCGTTCGATCTGGGAGACGGTGCTGATGACGGCCGCCTCCGGCCTCATCTCGCTGGTCTTCGGCCTGCCGCTCGGCCTGGCCTTGATCGCCACCGAACGCGGCGGGATTGCCGAAAGCCTGTGGGTGAACCGGTCGCTTGGCGCCGTCATCAACGGCTTCCGTTCGGTGCCCTTCATCATTCTTCTGGTCGCGCTCATCCCGGTGACGCGGCTGATCGTCGGCACCTCGATCGGCACATGGGCGGCCATCGTGCCGCTGTCGATCGCCGCCACGCCCTACTATGCGCGCATCGCCGAAGTGTCGCTGCGCGAAGTCGATCGCGGGCTGATCGAGGCGGCGCGCGCCATGGGCGGCAACCGCTGGACGATCATCCGCGAGGTGCTGGTGCCGGAAGCCCTGCCCGGCATTGTCGCCGGCTTCACGGTGACGCTGGTGACGCTGATCGGTGCCTCGGCCATGGCCGGCGCCATCGGTGCCGGCGGCCTCGGCGACCTCGCCATCCGCTACGGCTATCAACGATTTGAGACGTCCATCATGATCGCCGTGGTCATCGTGCTGATCATCCTGGTCTGCGGCATCCAGTGGGCGGGGGACCGGCTGGTGGCGAGGCTGGATCGGCGGGGGTGAAAGACTGGCTGATGGCACGGCCGGGGACGGGATAGGCGGAGGCCTTCCCGCCACCAAACCGTCTGACGCCCGGCTTCACCCGCCAAAGCTGCCCAGCCGCGTCGGCTGCGTATAGCTGCGGTCGACATAGAGCAGGGCCGAGCCGCCGCTGCCGTGCCGGACATCGATGACGCGGCCGATCATGACATTGTGCGTGCCGACGATATGCACAGTCTCGATCTCGCAATCGAAATTGACGATCGCATCCGACAGCGCCGGCGTACCGGAGGTCAGCGTCTGCCAGCGTGCGGCGGAGTAGCGCGCTTCCATGTCCCTGGTCGCGCCGGCGAACTTTCCCGCCAGATGCATGTGGTCATGCGTCAGCACGTTGACGCAGAAGCGCTGGTTGGACAGGAACATGGCGGCCTGCGTCGAGCGCCCGTTCATGCACACCAGCAGCGTCGGCGGCTCGTCGGAGACGCTGCACATGGCGGTGGCGGTGAAGCCGCCGCGCCCTGCCGGGCCATCGGTGGTGACGATGTTGACCGGCGCGCAGACCCTCGCCATGGCGTCGCGGAAATCGGTTTTCGAAATCTGCGTGGCCATCTGGTTTCACTCGGCCGTTGAGACAAGCGGATTGAACCAGGTATCGCCCGTCCAGCCATTCTCGTCATAGTCGGCCATGCAGGTGTCGACGAGCTCTTCCATCGCCTTCAGCCGCCCGCCGCGTTCAGCTCCTTTCAGCACCTGCAGCCGCACCTCTTCCGGCGCGCCGGCATAGTTGAGCTCGTAGAGCGCGTGACGGCCGCCGAACTCGGTGCCGGTCGCGTCCCACAAAAGCTTCATGATCTTGATGCGCTCGATGTGGCCCATGTCGTTGGAGCCGCGCACATATTGCGCCAGATACTTGTCGATCTCGGGGTTGTTGAAGTCGCGCACCGACGACGGCAGGTAGATCAGCCCGGACGCGATCACCCGGCGCACGGTGTCGATGACGCGCGGATAGGCTTCCGACATGAAGGTGCGGTAGGCGAGCGCGGCTTCCAGATTGGGCAGCACCGCACCATTCGCCCACGGGATCGGGTTGTAGGCCATGGCGTTGGAAAAGCTCCAGAACATGTGCCGCAGTGCAATGACCTCGCCCAGTGCCGCCTGGTTGCCGCGGAAAGCATCGCCGCCCGTGGCGCGCAGCGCCTTGGCCAGCAGGCCGGCGAGGAAATCGAGCTTGACGGCGAAACGCGTGCAGCCCTGGAAGCAGTAGCCATGCATGAAGCCGGACGCCGGGTGGAAGGACAGGATCTTCTGCGCATCGCGCAGCACCAGCACGTCCTCCCAGGGGATGAAGACATTGTCGAGCACCAGGATCGCGTCGTTCTCGTCGAAGCGTGACGACAGCGGATAGTCGAACGGCGCCGCCACCGTGTTGGCCGTCTGCTCGTAGGAGACGCGGCAGAACATCTTTATGCCCGGCGCATTCATCGGCACGATGAACATCACCGACAGCGACGGATCCTCGGTGACCGTCGCCGATCCCTGCGCCAGGAAGTTATAGTGCGTCAGCGCCGAGGACGTCGCCACCACCTTGGCGCCGGAGACGTAGATGCCGGCATCCGTCTCCTTGGTGATGTGGACGAAGACGTCCTTCACCTGTTCGGCCGGCTTGTGGCGGTCAATCGGCGGGTTGACGATGGCATGGTTCATGAACAGCACGGCTTCCTGGGCACGCCTGTGCCAGGACAGGGCATTGTCCCTGAACGGCCCGTACCAGTCTGCATTGGCGCCGAGCGTATTCATCAGCGCCGCCTTGTAGTCGGGCGTGCGCCCCATCCAGCCATAGGACATGCGTGACCACTCGGCGATCGCCGTCTGCTGGGCGGCGAGTTCGCCAGAGGATTTGGCGACGCGGAAATATTTGTGGGTGTAGCCGCCCGAGCCGGTGTCGGTCGGCGAAGTCAGCGTGTCCCGTCGCAGGGGATCATGCAGCGCATCGTAGAGGCGCGCCAGCGACCGCGCCGAATTGCGCATCGACGGGTGCGTGGTGACATCGGCAATGCGTTCGCCATTGATATAGACCTCGCGGCCGTCGCGCAGGCTCTCCAGATACTCGGCCCCGGTGAACGGCCGTGCCTTGTCGGCGCGGAAGTCTTCTGATCGCATGATGGTCCTCCTCTTGAGTCGCAACACTAGCGCCTTGGGCATGCATCGGTTATGGACGGAACGGCAAAACCGATTGGACTTTTTCAGGCGCCATGAGCCAGAATTCCATCCCCGACTTCTTCGTCTATGGCGAGCCTGTGCGGCCGCTCGATGTCGGGTTCCTGCATGTCGAGACGGTGCTTGCGCGCAGCAATATCCATCTTGGTCAGGTTGCGGCGCACAAGCATCCGCAGATGGGCCAGATCACCTACTGGACCAGCGGCTCCGGCACCTACCGTATCGAAGACCGATCCTGGGACTTTTCGGCGCCTGCCGTCAGCTTCGTGCCGAGCGCTGTCGTGCATGGCTTCTCGATCGGACCCGGCACCGATGCCATCGTCGTCTCGGTCGCCGACGGCGCGCTCGCGGCCATCGCCGCTCACAGCCTGCTGCCGCTGGACAGGCCGGTCTTTGCCGACGGTCTGCCACGACACGCAGCGTGGGCGAGACTGGCGGCGGTGCTGGAGATGATCGCCGCCGAATATGCCGAGGCGCAAGCCGGCAATGACAGGGTCCTGCCGGCGCTGATCGCCGTCGCACTCTCCCACATTGCGCGCCTCAGCCCCGGCGTGACCGCCTCCGCCGCCTCTTCCGATGCTTCGCTGGCGCGGGGCCTGCGTCGGCTCGCCGACACGCATTTCCGCGACAACTGGCCGGTCGATCGCTACGTCGAGGCGCTGGCCACCACGCCGCATCTTCTCGACAAGGCTGCCCATGCGGTTCTGGGCGCCGGCGTCAAGCGGGTCGTCAGCGAAAGGCGGCTGCTGGAGGCCAAGCGCCTGCTGCTGTTCACCGTACGCACGGTGGAGGACATCGCCTACGAGATCGGCTTCGACGACCCGGCGTATTTTTCACGGTTCTTTCGCGCGCGAGTCGGCGAAGCGCCCGCCGCCTGGCGCCGGAAGCACTTGCAGGGCCATTGATCCTGCGTGAAATGCAGACCCCGTGACGCGCAATCCTCGATGTTGCAGCCACAGCCACTTTTTCGTGAAGCTGAACGGGTTGATCCCTTCGCCTGCCTGCCTAGGTAGAAAGGAGCGGCGGGTGCCACGCAAATCTGACATCGGACCAATCTGACGGTCGGCATGATATTTTCCTGCATTCAAAAGCTTGCCCTTCCTATTCTCTTCGTTGGCATCCAGTCTTCCTGCGTCGTTCCCGACGATACGTCGCGCGTGGCCAAGGTTGACCCCACCGCGGCGGCGGCTCGCAAGGAGATGGTCGGCCTCAGCGAAGCCGACGTCCGCATGTGCGCGGGGTTTCCGACCGCCACCGCGGACGCCGGCCGATCGGGCCAGATCTGGTCCTATAAGCGCGTCGTTCAGCGCGGCAATCTCAGCATCGTCGTCCCAACCATGGCATTGGGCGCGATCCCGGCGGTCGGTGGCTCCGTCAATGTCGCTCCCGGCGGTTATTGCGATACGCAAATTCGCATGGTCGACGGTCGCGTCGCCGAAGTTGCCTACGCCGGCGACAACAATATGCCGAACAGGCGCGACGCGCTTTGTGTCAGCACGGTGGACGCCTGCGTGACCTATGCGCGTCAACACGGTCAGAGGCCAGTGGCAGCGAAACGGCGATGACGGTCACGCAAATATCGTTGAGGGCTTGACTGACCCGCCGGACAGAATACGCTAGCGCAAAATACCGGCTCTGATCGCCGGGCGGCAAGAATGCCTCGTATGCCTCGCCCTCCCGGCGCTGGCTGCGAGGCATTGTCATTTTGGGGATCTGTTTGAAACGGCGTATCGAGATCGGCATCCTATATTCCCGCTCGGGAAGCTATCAGCTCGTCTCCGATGCGTGCCGCATCGGCGCCATGCGCGCCATCGCCGACATCAACGCCGATCGCAGCTCAGGTATCGAACTGGTGCCGGTCGAGCGCGATCCGCAAAGCAATGCCGACCGCTACGCAACGCTGTGCGAGGATATTTTCAGGACCAGCAGCGCGCGCCATGTCGTCGGGTGCGTCACCTCGTGGAGCCGCAAGGAAACCATTCCGGTGCTCGAGAAGGCGGGCGGCATGCTGTGGTACGCCTGCCCCTATGAGGGCTTCGAGGCCAACGAGCACGTCGTCTACATGCACGCCTGCCCCAACCAGCATCTGGTGCCGTTGATGGCGCATGTCGTGCCGCGTTTCGGCGCCAACGGTTTCCTGCTTGGCTCGAACTATATCTGGGGCTGGGAGATGAACCGCGTCGCCCGCGACCTGATCGCCGATGCCGGCGGCAAGGTTCTGGGCGAACGCTATCTGCGCATCGGCGAGACCGACGTGTCGCGTCTGATCGCGGAAATCCGCGCCACGCGGCCGAACTTCATCCTCAACAACCTGATCGGCACCTCGTCCTACGCCTTCCTCGCGGCCTATCGCGACCTAGGTCACGAGGATGCCGCCTTCAGTCCCGAGACTTGTCCCGTCATCTCCTGCAACCTCACCGAAGGTGAGCTGCCGGCGATCGGTGAATCCGGCAAGGGACATCTATCGGTCGGGCCGTACTTCGCGCCGCGGCCGGCCGCCTTCGCCTCGTCTTTCGAGGCCTCCGCCTATGCCTCCGTGCAGGTGATGGCCGACGTGCTCTCCAGCAATCCCGAAGCCGGTCCGGCGGAATTTTCCAGAGCCTTCGCAGAACGCCGCTTCTCCACCCGGCTCGGGCCGATCGCCATCGACGCGCACTCGCAGCACGCCACATTGCCGGTGATCATCGGGCGGATCGCGGACGGCTTCTTCGAGGTCGTCAGCCGCGAAGACGAAGTCGCGCCGGATCCCTATCTGTCGCGCTACGACCCGGCAAAAACATTCGGCCGCCCACGCCTGAGGGTGGTGTCGTGACGAGAGCCCCACGCATCCCCAATCTCGGCGGCGCCAAGGCGTTTATCCTGCATCGCCCGCATCCGACGGTGCAGGCGATCACCAGGCAATTGTCGGCCATCGGCCTGATCACGCTGGACTGCTGGCCGGAACTGCCGCCCGAGGCGCTGGCGGCCGATTTCGTGTTCTTCGACGCCGATCTCGGTTTCGACGAGCAGTTCCCCTGGAAGCCGGGCGAGGCGCCGATGCCGCTGGTGGCGCTGATCGGCTCCGAGGCGCCGGGCCGCATCGAATGGGCGCTGTCGCACAAGGCCGATGCCCAGCTCCTGAAGCCGGTCGGCAATGCCGGCGTCTACAGCGCGCTGCTGATCGCGCGCCAGAGTTTCGAGGCGCGAAAACACCTGGCCAGTGAGATTGCCTCGCTTCGCCAGCGCGTCGCCGAGCGCCAGACCATCGTGCGCGCGGTCACCGCACTGGCGAAAGGCACCGATGACGGCCGCGCCTATGCGCAGCTTCGCTCGCTGGCTATGAGCTGGCAGATCAGCGTCGAGGATGCCGCGCGGCGGATCGTGGCAATGACAAGTGAAGAAGCAACAGGGGAAGAAGGCGGCGATGACCAGTCCCATCGCGCCTGATCTCACCGCGCCAGGGCGCATGCCGGTCAAACCACGCGCCGGCGTCTGGCGCCGGCTGGTCAGGCGCCGTCTCGCACTGCTTGGGCTGATGATCGTCGCCATTGTCGTTGCCGGCGCCGTGCTGGCGCCATGGCTGACTGGCTATGATCCCAACGAGCAGATGTTCGACGGCCTGACCATCGAGGGCTCGCCCTTGCCGCCGGATGCAAAATTCTGGCTGGGCACCGACCTGCTCGGCCGTGACCTGTTGACCCGCATCCTCTACGGCGCCCGCACCTCGCTGATCATCGGCATCGTCGCCAATGGCGTGGCGCTGTTCATCGGCACGCTGGTCGGTGTTGTCGCCGGCTATTTCCGTGGCTGGATCGGCAGCGCGCTGATGCGCTTCACCGATTTGATGATGGCGTTTCCGGCACTGCTGCTCGCCATTTGCCTGGCGGCGGTGTTCGAGCCCAGCCTGTGGATCGTCGCCATGGTCATCGCGCTGGTCAACTGGGTGCAGACCGCCCGCGTCATCTACACCGAAACCTCTTCGCTGGCCGAGCGCGAATTCATCGACGCCGAACGCACCATTGGGGCGAGTGCACCGCGCATCCTGTTTCGCCATATCCTGCCGCATCTGCTGCCGACCATCATCGTCTGGGGCACGCTCGGCATCTCGACCACGGTGCTGCTCGAGGCGACACTCTCCTTCCTCGGCATCGGCGTGCAGCCGCCGACGGCGTCGTGGGGCAACATCATCTTCGAGAACCAGACCTATTTCCAGGCCGCACCCTGGCTGGTGTTCTTCCCCGGTGCCGCGATCCTGGCGCTGGCGCTGGCCTTCAACCTGATCGGCGACGCACTGCGCGACATCCTCGATCCGACGCAGAGGGGCCGGGCATGATCGCCTATCTCGGCCGCCGCCTGATCCAGTCGCTGCTGATCCTGCTCGGCGTCTCGCTGATCACTTTCGCGCTGCTCTATCTCCTGCCCGCCGATCCGGTGCGCCAGATCGCCGGTCGCAGCGCCACGCCGCAGACGGTCGAGAACATCCGCCAGCAGCTCGGCCTCGACCAGCCCTTCATCGTCCAGTACTGGCGCTATCTCACGAAGCTCATCAGCGGCGATCTCGGCCGCTCCTACATCCAGCGCTCCGAAGTCACCGAGCTGATCGTCTCACGGCTGCCGGCCAGCTTGTTGCTGATGGTCGGCGCCATCCTGTGCGAGCTGCTGCTCGGCCTGAGCATGGGCCTGATCGCTGCCGTCAAGCGCGGTACCGCCACCGACCAGACGCTGATGGTCGCCTCCTTCGTCGGCGTTTCGGCGCCGCAATTCGTCGTCGGCCTGCTGCTGCTCTACGTCTTTGCCGTGCGGCTCAGCTGGTTCCCGATCGGCGGCTATGGCACCTGGCGTCATCTCGTGCTGCCGTCGCTGACCATGGGCATACTCGGCGCCGGCTGGTACGCCCGCATGATGCGCTCGTCGATGATCGATGTTCTGCGCCAGGATTATGTCCGCACCGCCCGCGCCAAGGGCTTGGCGCGGCGAGCCATCCTGTTCCGCCATGCACTGCCCAACGCCATCCTGCCGGTCATCGCCATGATCGGCATCGACATCGGCATCTTCATGGGTGGCATTGTCGTCGTCGAAAGCGTGTTCGGCTGGCCTGGCATTGGCCAGCTGGCGTGGCAGGCCATCCAGCGCGTGGACATCCCGATCATCATGGGCGTCACCCTGATCTCGGCCTTCGCCATCGTGCTCGGTAATCTGCTGGCCGACGTCATCGCGCCCTTCATCGACCCCCGCATCAAGCTCAGATGAAAATGAAAACCAGATAGAGAAAGGGAACATAAAAATGAAAAAGTTTCTCGCATCCACGGTAGCGGTATCGGCGCTGGCGCTGATGCTCGGCATGACAAGTGTTCGCGCCGAAGACGCCGTCGACCCGAACGCCAAGCAGGGCGGCGCCATCACCATCACCTACAAGGACGATGTCGCCACGCTCGATCCGGCGATCGGTTATGACTGGCAGAACTGGTCGATGATCAAGAGCCTGTTCGACGGGCTGATGGACTACGAGCCGGGCACCACCAATTTGAAACCCGACCTCGCCGAAAGCTACGAGATCTCGCCCGACGGCAAGACCTTCACCTTCAAGCTGCGCCATGGCGTGAAATTTCACAATGGCCGCGAAATGACCGCCGACGACGTGAAATATTCGCTCGACCGCGTCACCAATCCAAAGACCCAGAGCCCCGGCGCCGGCTTTTTCGGCTCGATCAAGGGCTATGACGATGTCGCCGCCGGCAAGGCCGAGAGCCTCTCCGGCGTCACCGTCGTCGACCCCTACACGGTCAAGTTCGAACTGACCCGCCCCGACGCAACCTTCCTGCATGTCATGGCCATCAACTTCTCGCATGTCGTGCCGAAGGAAGAGGTCGAGAAATACGGCGCCGATTTCGGCAAGCATCCGGTCGGCACCGGCGCCTTCAAGCTCGCCGAGTGGACACTCGGCCAGCGCATCGTCTTCGAGCGCAATGCGGACTATTGGCACAAGGGCCTGCCGCATCTGGACAAGATCACCTTCGAGATCGGCCAGGAGCCGATCGTTGCGCTGCTGCGCCTGCAGAAGGGCGAGATCGACGTGCCCGGCGACGGCATTCCGCCGGCAAAATTCCAGGAGGTGATGGCTGATCCCGAGCAGAAGGCGCGCGTCGTCGAAGGCGGCCAGCTGCACACCGGCTATGTCACCATGAACACCACCATGGCGCCGTTCGATAATGTGAAGGTGCGCCAGGCGGTCAACATGGCGATCAACAAGGCGCGCGTGATCCAGATCATCAACGGCCGCGCCGTGCCGGCCAATCAGCCGCTGCCGCCGTCGATGCCGGGCTACGACAAGGAATACAAGGGCTATCCCTATGACGTCGCCAAGGCCAAGGCCCTGCTTGCCGAGGCCGGCCATCCCGATGGTTTCGAGACGCAATTGTTCGCCATGAACACCGATCCCAACCCGCGCATCGCCCAGGCGATCCAGCAGGACCTGGCGGCCATCGGCATCAAGGCCAGCATCCAGTCGCTCGCCCAGGCAAACGTCATTGCCGCCGGCGGCGACAAGGCCGGCGCACCGATGATCTGGTCCGGCGGCATGGCCTGGATCGCCGATTTCCCCGATCCGTCGAACTTCTACGGCCCGATCCTCGGCTGCGCCGGTGCGGTGCCGGGCGGCTGGAACTGGTCGTGGTATTGCAACAAGGATCTCGACGCCAAGGCGGCCGAGGCCGACTCGGTGGTCGATCCCGCCAAGGCTGGCGAACGCGACAAGATGTGGAGCGCCATCTACGACAAGGTGATGGAGGACGCGCCTTGGGCGCCGGTCTTCAACGAGCAGCGCTTCACCATGAAATCGGCGCGCATGGGCGGCGCCGACAACCTCTATGTCGACCCGGTCCATATCCCGATCAACTACGACAATGTGTACGTAAAAGATGTGCAATAACTGCGACTACACCATCCACGGGCGCCAACATCATTTCGGCTGGGACAATTCGTTTGCCCCGGCCGAGCGGGTGGCGCCCGGCTCGACCATCGAGTTCCAGTGCCTGGATTCCTCTGGTGGCCAGTTGAAGGCCGACAGCACGGTCGCCGACGTCGCCAAGCTCGACTTCGCCACCGTCAATCCGGTGACCGGGCCGATCTTCGTCGAGGGCGCCGAGCCGGGTGACGCACTGAAGGTGACGATCGAGATGTTCAAACCGTCCGGCTTCGGCTGGACGGCCAACATTCCGGGCTTCGGGCTGCTCGCCGACGACTTCAAGGAGCCGGCGCTGAACATCTGGAAGTACGACGCTGCCTCGCTCGAGCCGGCGCTGTTCGGCAAAAATGCGAGGGTGCCGCTGAAACCCTTCGCCGGCACCATCGGCAACGCCCTGGCGGAAAAGGGTCACCACTCGGTGGTCCCGCCAAGACGCGTCGGCGGCAATCTCGACATCCGCGATCTCGCCGCCGGCACCACGCTGTACCTGCCGGTGGAAGTGGCGGGCGCGCTGTTTTCGGTCGGCGACACCCATGCCGCGCAAGGCGACGGCGAGGTCTGCGGCACGGCAATAGAGAGCCCGATGGACGTCGTGCTCAAGCTCGACCTGGTCAAGGATGCCAGGCTGAAGACGCCGCGCTTCACCACGCCAGGCCCGGTGACGCGCCATCTCGACGCCAAGGGCTATGAGGTGACGACGGGAGTTGGGCCGGACCTGATGACGGGTGCAAAGGAGGCGGTTGCCCAGATGGTCGACCTGCTTTCCACCCGCTACAGAATAGACCCCGTCGAGGCCTACATGCTGGCCTCGGTCTGCGGCGATCTCCGCATCAGCGAGATCGTCGACATGCCGAACTGGGTGGTGTCGTTCTACTTCCCGCGCTGCGTGTTTGAATGAGGTTGGGCCGGCGCTGCACCCCCCTCTGTCCTGCCGGACATCTCCCCCGCAAGGGGGGAGATCGGATGTCACGACGGGCTTCGCCACTTTTCAACGGTGACGAATGGACGCCGCGGCAAAGCCGCCAATCTCCCCCCTTGCGGGGGAGATGTCCGGCAGGACAGAGGGGGGTGTGCCGGAGTAAATCCCCCTCCGGGTCACACGCGCAATGATCGCCGCCAGCAAACCCATCCTCCACATCGCCAACCTCTGCGTCAGCGTGCGCGGCGAAGATGGCGAGCGCGAGGTCGTCTCCGACCTGTCGCTGACTTTGGCGCGTGGCGAGACGCTCTGCATTGCCGGTGAATCCGGCTCCGGCAAATCGATGACCGCACTGGCCATCATGCAATTGCTGCCGCAGCCCGCAGCCCGCATATCGTCTGGGAAAATCCATCTCGGCGATACAGATATGACAACTCTGGACGAGCGCCGGATGCGGCGCATCCGCGGCGACCGCATCGCCATGATCTTCCAGGAGCCGATGACCTCGCTCAACCCCGTGCTGTCGATCGGCCGGCAGCTCACCGAATCCATCGAGGCACACACCAGCCTGTCGCAGGGCGAAGTCCGCCGGCGCGCCATCGAGGCTCTGAAAGCGGTGCGCATTTCGGAAGCCGAAAGCCGGCTAAAGCAGTTTCCGCACGAACTGTCCGGCGGCATGCGCCAGCGGGTGATGATCGCCATGGCGCTGGCGCTCGAGCCGGACGTGCTGATCGCCGACGAGCCGACGACGGCACTTGACGTCACCGTGCAAGGCGAGGTGCTGGAGCTGCTGCGCGACCTGCAGCGCCAGCACGGCACCAGTGTCATCCTGATCACCCACGACATGGGCGTCGTCGCCGAAATGGCCGACCGCGTCATCATCATGCGGCATGGCCGCATGGTCGAAGAGGGAAAAACCGCTGACATTTTTGCCAGGCCCCAAGCCGACTATACGCGCGAGCTGCTGGCCGCCGTGCCGCGCATTGGCAGCGGTGTCGGGCGCCAGAAATCCAGGAATGCCGAGACGGCAAGGCCGGCCAATATCGCCGAGGTCAACGACCTGCATGTCCGCTTCGACCAGCATGGCGGCTTCTTCGGCCGGGTCACCCGTCGCGTCCACGCCGTCGAAGGCGTTAGCTTTTCGATCGCGCCCAACGAGACGCTGGCGCTGGTCGGCGAATCCGGTTGCGGCAAGTCGACCACCGCCAAGGCGCTGGCCGGACTGGTGCCCTACAGCGGAGGCGTCGTCATCGGCGGCCGCAATTTGTCTGGCCTTGGCCGCGACGAGCGTAAGGCGGTGCGCCGCGACGTGCAGATGATTTTTCAGGATCCCTACGCCTCGCTCGACCCGCGCATGCGCGTCGGCGAACTCGTCGCCGAGCCGCTGCTGATCCATGGCATCGCCTCGAAGCAAGAGCGCAGCGACCGTGTGGCCGCGCTGTTCGAGCGCGTCGGCCTGTCGGCCGATCAGATGGAACTCTATCCGCATGAATTCTCCGGCGGCCAGCGCCAGCGCGTCTGTATTGCGCGTGCCCTTGCGCTGCGGCCGAAGCTGATCATCGCCGACGAAAGCGTCTCGGCGCTCGACGTCTCGGTGCAGGCGCGCGTGCTCGATCTGTTGAAGGAATTGCAGCGCGAATTCGGCGTCGCCTATCTCTTCATCTCGCATGACATGGCTGTGGTCGAGAACATCTCCGACCGCGTCGCCGTCATGTATCTCGGCCAGATCGTCGAGATGGGCACGCGCGACCAGGTCTTTTCCAACCCGCGTCATCCCTACACCAGGCGGCTGATCGAAGCCGTGCCCGTGCCCGATCCGGCTAAGCGGCGAAGCCGCTTCGCCCGCCTCGACCAGGAGATCCCGAGCGCCACCCGCAGGATCGGCGAGGCGCCGTTGAAACTGGCGCTGAGGGATGTCGGCAACGGCCACCTCGTCGCCGCCGAGGGCTGAGGCAAGTACCGCCGCGGGTCGCGGTTCACGTGTTTGTGTTTCTATCTCGGGCTCAACGCCGGCATTCTGTCCCCAAAGCGCATCGCTTCGAACACGAAATCCGGGACGGCCTCTTGCCCTCTGTCCCTATCTTCCTCATGTTCAATACCATTGCGATGATCGATCGTAGGAGGGTCGGTCGGATTCATCGCTATGGGAGGAAGTCAACCATGAAGGTAAGCCTTTTCGTTTCCGCAGCGCTTCTCGCCGCATCCGCGATCCCCGCCTCGGCCGCCGACATTTCCGACGGCAAGGTCAAGATCGGCATCCTCAACGACCAGTCGGGCGTCTATGCCGATTTCGGCGGCAAGTGGTCGGTCGAGGCGGCCAAGATGGCGGTCGAGGATTTCGGCGGCAAGGTGCAGGGAGCGCCGATAGAAATCATCAGCGCCGACCACCAGAACAAACCGGATATCGCCTCCAACATCGCCCGGCAGTGGTACGACACCGAGCAGGTCGATGCCATCATGGAACTGACGACCTCTTCGGTGGCGCTCGCCGTCCAGGGGATTTCCAAGGAAAAGAAGAAGATCGATATCGTTACCGGCGCGGCGACCACCGAGCTGACCGGCAAACAATGCTCGCCCTATGGCTTCCACTGGGCCTATGACACACATTCGCAAGCGGTGGGGACCGGCGGCTCTCTCGTGCAGCAGGGCGGCGACAGCTGGTTCTTCGTCACCGTCGACTATGCATTCGGCTATTCGCTGAAGGATCAGACCACCAAGTTCGTCGAGAGCCATGGCGGCAAGGTGCTGGGCGAGGTGCGTTACCCCCTGGGATCGACCGATTATTCGTCCTTCCTGCTGCAGGCGCAATCGTCGGGCGCCAAGGTCATCGGCCTGGCCAATGCCGGCCTCGATACCTCCAACTCGATCAAGCAGGCGGCCGAATTCGGCATCGTGCAGGGCGGTCAGCGTCTTGCCGCACTCCTGTTCACGCTGGCCGAGGTGCATGGGCTTGGCCTTCAAGCGGCGCAGGGCGTTGTGCTGACCGAAGGCTATTATTGGGATCGCGACGACAAGAGCCGCGAATTCGGGCAGCGCTTTTTCAAGCGCACCAACCGCATGCCGAACATGATCCAGGCCTCGACCTATTCGGCGGTGACGCAGTACCTGAAAGCGATCGACAAGGCCGGCACGGACGAGACCGAAGCGGTCGCCAAGCAACTGCATTCGATGCCCGTGGACGACGCCGCGATAACCAACGGCAAAGTGCAGGCGGACGGCAACATGGTCCATGACATGTACCTCTATCAGGTCAAGTCGCCAGCCGAGAGCACCCAGGAGTGGGACTACTACAAATATCTCGCCACCATTCCTGGCAACGAGGCCTTCCTTAGCGAAAAGGAAAGCGGCTGTCCGACGGCCGGCCAGTGATCGGCGCGGCCGATGGCGCCGACTGACCTGAGCGCGAACGAGCCGCCTGTGGTGCTTTCCGCCCGCGGGTTGCGGCGCGACTTTGCCGGCTTCATCGCCGTCAAAAACGTCGATCTCGATGTCCGCCATGGCAACATCCATGCCCTGATCGGACCCAACGGCGCCGGCAAGACGACCGTCTTCAACCTGCTCACCAAGTTCCTGGCGCCGACCAGCGGCAGGATCGAGCTGCTCGGCCACGACATCACCCGCACCTCGCCGGCCAGGGTCGCGCGGATGGGCCTGGTGCGCTCGTTCCAGATATCGGCGATTTTTCCGCACCTCAGCGTGCTCGACAATGTCCGCGTCGCGCTGCAGCGGCCGGGCGGGCTCAGCGTTCAGTTCTGGCGCTCGCTGGCGGCGCTCGACCGGCTGACGCCCCGCGCCGAGGAATTGCTGCGCTCGGTCGGTCTCGACGACGCCAGGAACAGGCTCGCCGGCGACCTTTCCTACGGCAGGAAACGCGTGCTCGAGATCGCCACGACCCTGGCGCTCGACCCGAAAGTGCTGCTGCTGGACGAGCCGATGGCCGGCATGGGGCATGAGGACGTGGCCACGGTTTCCGACCTGATCCGTTCGGTGGCCAGGGATCGCGCCGTGCTGATGGTCGAGCACAATCTGACTGTCGTGGCCGACCTTTGCGACTGGATAACGGTCATGCAGCGCGGCGAGGTGCTCGCCGCCGGCGACTACGCCACCGTCAGCCGCGACGAGCGCGTCAAGATCGCCTATATGGGCACCGCCGATGACTAGTGCCGCACCTCTGCTTGCAGTCAGCGGCCTCAACGCCTGGTATGGCGAGGGCCATGCGTTGCACGGCGTCGATCTGGAGGTGTTTGCCGGCGAGACGGTCACGCTGCTCGGCCGCAACGGCGTCGGCAAGACGACAACGCTGCGCGCCATCATGGGGCTGATCCGCAAGCGAACCGGCCGGATCGCTTTCGACGGCGCGGATCTGATGCGGCTGCCGCTGCACCGGACCGCGCATCAAGGCATCGGCTTCGTACCGGAGGAGCGCGGCATCTTCGCGACGCTGACCGTCGACGAGAACCTGGTTCTGCCGCCGGTCGTCGCCGAAGGCGGCATGAGCGCCGAGGAGATATTCGATCTGTTCCCCAATCTGAAGGAGCGGCGCAACAGTCCCGGCACGAGGCTGTCGGGCGGCGAACAGCAGATGCTGGCGATCGCACGCATGCTGCGGACCGGCGTGAAGATGCTGCTCCTCGACGAACCGACGGAGGGGCTCGCTCCCGTCATCGTGCAGCGCATCGGCGCGTTGCTGGCGACGTTGAAAAAGCGCGGCATGACGATCCTGTTGGTGGAGCAGAACTTCCGCTTCGCCAGCCGTGTCGCCGATCGTTTCTATCTGATGGAGCACGGCAAGGTGGTGGCGGGGTTTCCGGTCGGCGAGTTGCCGGACCGCATGACGCAGCTCCACGAAGTCCTGGGTGTATGATGGCGCCATGACCATGATCTTCGGAATCCCCGTTCAGGCCTTCCTCGGCCAGTTGCTGGTCGGCCTGATCAACGGCTCGTTCTACGCCATGCTGAGCCTGGGCCTGGCGGTCATATTCGGCCTGCTGCGGGTCATCAATTTCGCCCATGGCGCCCAATATATGCTCGGCGCCTTCGTCGGCTATCTGCTGCTTACCTATCTCGGCATCGGCTACTGGCCCGCCTTGATCCTTGCGCCGCTGATCGTCGGTGTCTTCGGCATCGTGGTCGAGCGCCTGGCGCTGTCGCGGCTGTACGATCTCGATCCGCTCTACGGCCTGCTCTTCACCTTCGGCCTCGCGCTCGTGCTCGAAGGCATCTTCCGCTACTATTACGGCGTCTCGGGAAACCCCTACGCGGTGCCGCCGCTGCTTTCGGGAGGCACCAATCTCGGCTTCATGTTCCTGCCCAACTATCGCGGCTGGGTCGTCGTCGCCTCGCTGATCGTCTGCTTCGGAACCTGGGCGCTGATCGAGAAGACCAGGCTCGGTTCCTACCTGCGCGCGGCAACCGAGAATCCCCGCCTCGTCCAGGCTTTCGGCGTCAACGTGCCGTTGCTGCTGACCCTGACCTACGGCCTCGGCTCCGCGCTGGCCGGGCTTGCCGGGATTCTGGCAGCGCCGATCTATCAGGTGAGCCCGCTTATGGGGTCGGATCTCATCATCGTCGTCTTCGCCGTCGTCGTGGTCGGCGGCATGGGATCGATCCTTGGCGCCATCGTCACCGGCTACATGCTTGGCCTTGCCGAAGGCCTGACCAAGGTCTTCTACCCCGAGGCCTCCAACCTCGTGGTCTTCGTCATCATGGCGATTGTGCTTCTGGTCCGGCCGGCCGGCCTGTTCGGAAGGGACGCCTGACATGTCGGAACTGACGCTTCGCGAGACATCGGCCAAAACCTCGGCACGGCTTGAATGGACGCTGGTCGGGCTCGGCATCCTGGCGCTGCTGGTGGCGCCTTTCCTGATCTATCCGATCTTCCTGATGAAGATGCTGTGCTTCGCGCTGTTTGCCTGCGCGTTCAATCTTCTGCTTGGTTACACCGGGCTGCTGTCATTCGGCCACGCAACCTTGTTTGGCGGCGCCGCCTACTTCACCGCGCATGCCGTCAAGGTCTGGGGCTGGCCGCCGGAAGCCGGCATTCTGCTCGGCATGGCGGGTGCGGCCTTGCTCGGCCTCGTCATGGGCTTCTTCGCCATTCGCCGGCAAGGCATCTATTTCGCCATGATCACGCTGGCGCTGTCGCAGATGTTCTTCTTCTTCTGCGTGCAGGCGCCGTTCACGCAAGGCGAGGACGGCATTCAGGGCATACCGCGCGGCATGCTGCTAGGCGTCCTCGACCTGAACGTCTCGCTGAACATGTATTATTTCGTGCTGGCGGTTTTCCTGATCGGCGTCTTCGCCATCTGGCGCATCGTCAATTCGCCGTTTGGCATGATCCTGCGCTCGATCCGCGAAAACGAGAATCGCGCCATTTCGCTGGGCTATTCCGTCGCCAACTACAAGCTCGGCGCCTTCGTCATGTCGGCGGCACTGGCCGGGCTGGCAGGCTCGCTCAAGGCCATCGTCTTCCAGTTCGCCACGCTCACCGACGTCACCTGGCAGATGTCGGGCGAGGTGATCCTGATGACGCTTCTCGGCGGCATCGGCACGATGGTAGGGCCGATCATCGGCGCCAGCCTGGTCATCGGCTTGGAAAACACCCTTGCCACCTCCGGCTTTCCGGTGACCATCGTCACAGGCCTGATCTTCATGGTGTGCGTGCTCGTCTTCCGGCGCGGCATCGTCGGCGAATTTTACGCGCGGATTTTCGGGCGGGCGGGAAAGGACTGATCAGCTGCAGGTTGATGGGACGCGGCTTGCGCGTGATGACGAATGCGTCTCCCCCAATGAGCACCTGTCCGGATTCTTCAGAAAACTATAGACCTCGATCAATCGATGCGACTGCTTGCGACCTGGGGCAATCGCGACCCCATCGGAACGGGTGAGCACTGCTGTGGACAAATCGTGATGCGCGCATTCTTTCGATTGGTTGCGGTTATGACCGTGGTGTCCGGCGTGACCGGCTGCACCAGTATTTCCTACTACGCGCAATCCATGAAGGGTCATCTGCGGATCATGACCGCACGCCAGGATGTCGGAAAACTGATCGAGGATCCTTCGACGCCGAAGGCGTTGCGCGCCCGAATGGCATCGGCGAGCGCCATAAGACAGTTCGCAACGGATGAGCTGGCGCTGCCCGACAACAACAGCTACCGCAGCTATGTCGACATTGGTCGGGATTCGGTGACATGGGCCGTCTTCGCCGCGCCGGCATTTTCGCTGACGCTGCGAACATGGTGTTTTCCCGTTTTCGGCTGTGTTCCCTACCGGGGGTATTTCTCCAGGAAGTCCGCGACTGAAACCGCTGTCGAACTTCAAGGACAGGGCATGGACGTCTATGTGACGGGCATCACGGCATATTCCACGCTTGGCTGGTCGAGCGACCCGCTGCTCAGCACGATGTTCGGCCAGGATGAAACCTATCTTGCAGCGCTGGTGTTCCATGAGCTGGCCCACCAGCGCGTCTATGTGCACGACGATTCCGCTTTCAACGAGGCGTTCGCTGTCGCCGTCGAAACAACCGGCGTGAAAAAATGGCTGCGCGCGACTGGCGATACCGCCGCATTGCGCCGTTACGAAGCTGCCCGGAGGCGCAAGGCTGAATTTCTTGCGCTGGTGTCGCGGACCCGCGACGAGTTGGCGCAAGTCTATTCCAACTCCGGTACCTCGGAGCAAAAACTGGCCGCGAAGACGGCCGCGATTGAACGGCTGCGGATGCGCTACCGACACATGCGCGATAGGCGCTGGGGCCGATACCGGGGATACGATGCCTGGTTCGCTTCCCCGATCAACAATGCAAAGCTCGCCGCGACGTCCGTCTATAGCGATCGCGTGACCGCGTTTCTGCGCCTGTTCGACTTGTGCTCGGGCGACTATGTCAGGTTCTATGCATCGGTCCGGCGGATTGGCGCACTGGACGAAGCTCACCGCGTCGAAGCACTTGCGGCGGCAGATCGCTGTTATTGAGTCAGCCCGAGAGTCGCCCACGAAACAACGTGCAGCCGTCCGTCAGGCGCGACCTGGAGATATCGCGGAATCCAGCCTCGGTCATCCACGCGCGATACTGACCTTCAGTGTACGATTCGCCGTGGCGATAGAGGTTCAGAAAGGTGAGATTGAGAAAGACACCCTCAGGCGGGCCGAGGCGGTCGTCATCGACGACACCCCACCCCGCAATTGCGATCTCGCCGCCATGTGTAAGGCAACGCGCCGCGTTCAGGATCGAACTGCGCGCCTTGTCCGGCGGAAGCACCTGGACGACGGCCTTCAGGATCGCCAGATCGTGCCGACCTATCGATGGCGCGGCGGTTATATCTCCCTCTTCGACAACCACGTCGTCGGCACCGTATTCCGACAGGATAGCTGGCGCGACCGCTGCGACCGTTGGCAGTTCCATCAGCGTCGCCGCAATGTGCGGCCACCGCTCGCGAAGCCCGACCAGTATGGTCCCGGCGCCTCCGCCGATGTCGATCACCGAACCGATCGCCGAGAGGTCCATCTCCTGCGCCAGATGTCGGCCGAAAATCACCCCGCCCGGCGCGAGCATGCGGCTGAAGGCGGCCGCGGCCTCAGGTCCCGCTTCGGAAAAGTCGTGCAGCGCAGCCGGCCGGTTCTGCCGCAGCGACTCGGCGGTTAGTAGGTCGGCTCCCCAGAGCTCGCGCAGGAGCGCATGATCGCCGCCGCGATAGGTTGGCTTGGACGCATCGAGGAAGGCCGACGCTTCGGCTCCGTTGCGAAATTGACCATCCTCGACTTCAAGGAGGCCGATGCTGGCGAGCGCGTAGAGGAGCCGGGACAGACGATCGGGTTCGACTTTGAGCGTGGCCCCGAGGCTGTCAGCAGTCACCGCGCTTTCACTGAGCCGGGTGAAGATGCCAAGGTCCAATCCGGCGCGAAGCGCCAAGGCGGGGGGCACCGCTGCGATCAACTTGTCGATCCGATCAAAATCCACCATGTCACATCCTCTCCGCGATCCAGGATCGGCCTTGAAACAACTCCCATACGATTGGAACCTGCGTGCGGCGCATGTCCCGGCTGAGAACTCCCAACGACGCGGTTGAGATCGCCCGCGCGCGGCTCTAGTCTGAGAACCTCACGCTCACGCCGCGCTGCCGAAAATAAGCCTGCATCAACTTGCGGCCCGAGCGGTTGTTCTGCGCCAGCTTGGTCGGATCGAACACCGCCTGTTTGATCCCCTCTCGCGTCAGCGCCGCCTTAAGCGCCGCGATATGTGTGTCGATGTAGGCATTGTCCGCCCGGAGCGAGGCATAGATGCTCTCGGTCGCCTCGGCCACGGTCAGTTCGCTCATTGGTGTCGTCCTTTGGTTGGTTGGGCGGCGCTTAGCACAGATTCGCGGTCCGCCGATACCGAGACCGTCAGTACACAGCGCCCGTCGCGAAAGCGAACCGTTCCTTATGGGGCTTCGTAGAGTTCCAGCGGCAATCCATCCGGGTCTCTGAAAAAGGTAAACCGTTGGTCTGTGTATGGGTCGATCCGGATTGGCTCGACGGCAACGCCTGTGGCTTCCAGGCGGATAATTACGGGCTCAAGAATAGCCACAGCAAATGCCAGATGTCTCAGGCCTGTAGCCTCTGGGTGGGACGGCCGCATCGCCGGTGCAGGGAAGGAGAACAATTCCAGTTGGGCCGACCCGATCCGCAGATCCGCCTTCCATGACTGCCGCTCCTCCCGATAAACCTCCCGGATCAGATCGAGGCCGAGGAGTTCGACGTAGAACCGTCGCGACCGGTCATAGTCGGTGCAGATGAGCGCGACGTGGTGAATGGCGTTCAGCATGCTGCTAACTCCAGTCAAGGGGATATGAGGCCAAGGTGCTTCAAGGCCTGGACGTCGCGCGCCACGGCTCCGATTTGCCTTGTCCTTCCCACCTCACCCATAACACCCGCGTTCCACCGCCAGCCGCCGCACCAGCGCCAGCACGGCATCGATGGTCGGGGTCGGCTTGTCCGTTAGCCGGCCAAGTTCCTGCACCGCGCTCACCAGCGCGTCGATCTCCATCGGCCGGCCGCGCTCCAGGTCCTGCAGCATCGAGGTCTTGTGTTCGCCGACATCGCCGGCGCCCTTGATGCGCCGGTCGACCGCTATGGGAAAGCGCACGCCGAGGCTTTCGCCGATCGCCTGCGCTTCCAGCATCATGGTGCGAGCGAGCGTGCGGGTGCCTTCGTCGGCGACAATTGCGGCAAGCGTGCTGCCGGTCAGCGCCGAGATCGGGTTGAAGGACAGATTGCCCCACAGCTTTACCCATATCTCGCCGCGGATGTCGTCGCGCACCGGCACCTGCAGGCCGGCCTTGACCATTTCCTCGGCCAGAAGCGTAACCCGTTCGCTGCGCTCGCCGGAGGGTTCGCCGAGCGAGAAACGCTTGCCCTCGATATGGCGGATGAGGCCCGGCGCATCGACTTCGACGGCGGGATAGATGACCGAGCCGATGACGCGGTCCGGTCCGATCTGCTGCCAGATCGCGCCGCCGGGGTCGACCGCGTTCAGCCTGGTGCCTTCCAGCGGCCCGCCGACGCCGTGGAAATACCACCAGGGCACGCCGTTCTGCATGGTGACGACTGATGTGTGGTCCCCGAGCAGCGGCGCGATCTGGTCAAGGGCCGTGGTGAGGGAATGGGCTTTTAGCGCCAGAACCACATAATCCTGGACGCCAAGTTCCTCGGCTTTCGCGGCGGCCCGGACGGGGACGGACGTCTCCTGGCCGTCCTCGATCAGGCGCAGGCCATTTGCCTTGATCGCTTCCAGATGCGCCCCGCGCGCGACGATCGAAAGATCGGTCCGCCCAGTCATGGCGAGCTTGGCCGCGAGATAGCCGCCGATCGCGCCGGCGCCGAAGATGGTGATCTTCATCGTCAAAGCCCGAGTTTGGCAGCGAGGCCGATGCGCTGCAATTTGCCGGTCGCGCCCTTGGGGATCTCGTCCAGGATCAGGATCTTGCGCGGCACCTTGAAGTCGGCAAGCCGCGTCGCGGCATAGGTGCGAATGTCGCCCTCGGTGGCACTGATGCCTTCGCGCAGCACAACCGCCGCGGCCACCTCCTCGCCAAGCTTGTCATGCGGCATGGCGAAGGTGACGACCTGCGCCACCGCCGGATGGTCCATCAGCACGTCGTCGACCTCGAGCGGCGAGATCTTTTCGCCGCCGCGGTTGATGATCTCCTTGAGCCGTCCGGTGACCCTGAGATAGCCGTCCTCGTCGAGCACGCCCTGGTCGCCGGTGTGGAACCAGCCATGCGCGAAAGCCGTGGCGTTGGCATCCGGGTTCTTTTCGTAGCCCGCCGTGACATTGGGTCCGCGAATGACGATCTCGCCGGTCTCGCCGGCTGCGAGCAGCCGCCCGTCGGGTGCCATCACAGCCACGTCCGGACCGCCGGAGGCACCGACGCTGCCGGGCTTGCGCTGGCCCGGCGGCAGCCGGTTCGACGCCATCTGGTGCGCGGCCTCGGTCATCCCGTAGGATTCGATCACCGGGCAGCCGAAGGTCGCCTCGAGCTCAGCCATCACTTGTGCCGGCAGCGACGCCGAGGACGAGCGGATGAAGCGCAGACGCGCCGCCGCCAGCGCCTCGGTGTTGCGTGCCGCGCGGGGCAGGATCGCCTGATGCATGGTCGGCACCGCCGTGTACCAGCTCGGCTGCGTCTCGCTCAGCCACTGGAAGAAGCGCAGCGGGTTGAAGCCGGGCGTGCAATAGATGCTGCCACCGGCAGCCAGCGACGACAGCACGGCCGCGATCAGGCCGTGAATGTGGAACAGCGGCATGATGTTGAGGCAACGATCATTGGCTGTCAGGCCAAGCGTGCCGCCGATATGGGCAGCCGAGGCTGCGATGTTGGCATGGCTGAGCGGCACCAGTTTTGGCCGCGACGTCGTGCCGGAGGTGTGCAGCAAAAGCGCGATGTCGCCGTCTTGCGCCATGTCGGGTGATGCCGGGGGTCCGATCGCCGCGCCCTCGATCGCAAAACTGCCGGCGGGTGTGGCGGGCTGCACGACAAGCCGCAGCACGCCGATGCCGAGGCGTTCGGCCACCGTCACCGCCGGTCCGGTCTCGCCCTCCGCGACAAGGATCGCCTTGGCGCCGATGTCGGTCAGGTAGAAATCGAGCTCGTCGGCCCGGTAGGCGGGGTTGAGCGGAGCCGTCGAGGCGACGGCCGCCACGGCGACGAAGGCGGTGGCCATCTCAGGCCCGTTCGGCAGCACGATCGCCACCCTGTCGCCCCGGCCGATGCCGCGCGCATGCAGCTGTTTTGCCGTGTCGGCGATCAGGCTGCGCAATCCGCCATGGCTGAGCGTGGTTCTTTCAGGTGCCGAAATCGCCGGCGCGTTGTCGGCGCCGGCGGCGAGACGGCGGGAGAGATCTGCGTGGGTTTCGGCTTGGGTCATGATCACCGGCTGGATTTCGAACGACTATTGGCGGGAGCCCCGCTGACGGGCTTGCCTCGATACGGATACGCCATTGGACAACGGATTGCGTCAGTAGCCAAGCGCCAAACCATCCTTGCGCGGATCGGAAGCGCCGGTCAGCGTCCCCTTCTCCCAGTCGATCAGCACCACCTGCCCGCCGCCCAGCGGATGATGCGGCTCGGCTATGCGATGGCCACGCCGGCGCAGGCCCTCGATCGCTTCGCTGGGAACGCCACGCTCGGCCTCCACCGTATCGTCATTGTAGAACACCCTCGGCGCATCCAGCGCCTGCTGCGGGTCCATGCCGAAGTCGATCATGTTGGTCAGCAGATGGACATGGCCGAACGGCTGGTAGCCGCCGCCCATGACGCCGAACGGCATCACGACGCGGCCGTTCTTCGTCGCCATGCCCGGCATGATCGTGTGCATCGGCCGCTTGCCCGGCGCGATCGCGTTCGGATGCGCAGGCTCAAGGCGGAAGCTGGAACCGCGATTCTGCAGCACGACACCGGTCTTCGGGCCGACGACGCCGCTGCCGAACGAATAGTACGTCGAGTTGATGAAGGAGACAGCGTTGCGGTCGCGGTCGACGATGGAGATGTAGACCGTGTCGCTGCCGGGCAGCTCCACGCGCGGCAGATGCGTCATGGCGCGGTCGCGGTCGATCTCGGCGCGCAGCCGGTCGGCATAGGCGCCGGACAGGAGCTCTTTGACCGGCACCGGGACATGGTCCTGGTCGCCGAGATAGCGGTCGCGGTCGCGATAGGCCAGGCGCCCGGCCTCGATCTCCAGATGCAGGCGCTCGGCGCCATTGGGGTCGAGTCCGCCAAGCTCGAAGCCCGACAGCAAATTGAGCATCAAAAGCGCCGTCAGCCCCTGATTGTTCGGTGGCATCTGGTGGATGTCATGGCCGCCATAGGAGGTGCTGACCGGCGCCACATAATCGCCTCGGGTCGAGGCGAAATCCTCGGCCGAATGAAGTCCGCCCAATTCGTTGAGCCGGCTAACCATATCATCGGCGACAGCGCCTTCATAGAAACCGGCGCGGCCGTGTTTGGCGATGATGCGCAACGTCGCCGCCAGTTCCGGCTGCCTGTGGATGTCACCCGCCTTCGGCGCCTTGCCGCCGGGCAGGAAGATGCGCGCGGCATGCTCGTCGGCCGACAGGTCGGTTTCCGGTTCGGCCCAGTCGAAGGCGACGCGGTCGTGCACGACATAGCCGTTCTCGGCATAGTGGATGGCCGGCGCCAGCGCCTCGGCAAGGCCCTTGCGGCCATGGTCCTCGAGCAGGCGGCTCCAGGCATCGACGGCGCCCGGCACGGTGACCGAATGCGGCCCCTGTTTCGGAAGCTCGCTAAAACCCTTGTCCAGATACCAGTCGACCGTCGCCTTGGCCGGCGCCCGCCCCGAGCCGTTGAAGGCCAGCACATTGCCTTGTCCCCCGGGAGAATAGAGCACGAAGCAGTCGCCGCCGATGCCCGTCGATTGCGGCTCGACCACGCCCTGCACGGCGGCGGCGCAGACGGCGGCATCCATGGCGTTGCCGCCGAAGCGCAGCATGTTGATGGCCGCAAGGGTTGCAAGCGGATGCGAGGTCGCGGCCATCGCCTCGGTGGCGCGAACCGGCGAGCGGCCGGGAAACTGGAAATCACGCATTCTGTCTGGATATCCCATGGTCACGTCTGCGAATTGGTCTGGTGAAATCAATGCCGCCGGCCGAAGATCTGCGCAACCGACAACAGCACGACCGAGAGAACGATCAGGCAGGTCGAGATGGCAGCGATCGTCGGGTCGATCTGGTCGCGCAGCGCGTTGAACATGCGGCGTGTCAATGTCGTGGTCTCGCCGCCCGATATGAACAGCGAAACCACCACTTCGTCGAAGGAGGTGATGAAGGCAAACAGCGCGCCCGAGACGATCGAGAAGCGGATCTGCGGCATCGTCACCTGCCAGAAGGCGGCGACGCGGCCGGCGCCAAGGCTGCGCGCCACCCGCTCCTGGTTCATGTCGTAGGAGCGCAATCCCGACAGTACCGTCAGCACCACCAGCGGCAGCGCCTGTACCGTATGCGCGATGACCAGGCCGGTCAGCGTGTTGTTGAGCCCGATGCGGGCATAGAGGAAGAAGGTGCCGATGCCGATCAGGATCACCGGGACAATCAGCGACGCGGTCAGCAGCGCGTTGATGGTGCCGTTGAAGCGCAGCGTACCCCTGTTGATCGCATAGGCGGCCGCGGTGCCGAGCGGCGTCGCGACGAGTACGGTCATAACAGCCACCTTGACCGAGACGATCGTGGCGTCGCGCCATTCCAGTGAGCCGAAATAGGTCTGGTACCAGCGCAGCGACCATTGCTGCGGCGGGAATTGCAGCAGCGTCGAATCCGAAAACGACATGATGACGATAATGATCGACGGCGCGATCAGGAACAGCAGCACGAGGCCGCCGAGGCCGTAGAGCCACAGACGTTGCCGATGCGAGATCGGCAGGCCGACATCCTCGCTCATCGTGAACTCCACACGCCTGTGGCGCGCGCGCCGAGCAGCCACTGGAACAGGCCGAGAAGCGCCAGCGTGACCACCAGCAGCACCACGCCCAGTGCTGCACCCGCACCCCAGTTGGAATAGAGGCTGGTGGTCTGTTCCATGCGCATCGCCCACATGATGACCTTGCCGCCGCCCATCAGCGCAGGCGTGACGAAGAAGCCCAGGCACAGCACGAAGACGATGACCACGCCCGAGGCGAGGCCGGGCAGCGACAGCGGAAAGAAGATCTGCCGGAAGGTAGCGGCCGGGTCGGCACCGAGATTCATGCCGGCGCGCAGGCAGTCGGTGTCGATTGTCTTCATCGAGGCGTAAAGCGGCAGCACCAGGAACGGCAGCAGGATATGCGTCATGCCGATGACGACGCCCGAAAAATTGTTGGCGAGCGACAGCGGCTGGCTGATCACGCCGAGGTCGATCAGCCAGCTGTTGATCAGGCCCTTGCGCTGCAGGATCACCAGCCAGGCATAGGTGCGCACCAGAACCGATGTCCAGAACGGCAGGATGACGAAGATCAGGCAGATCGACGCCGCCCGGCGCGGCAGCTGCGACAGCATGTAAGCCAGGGGATAGCCAAGCAGAACACAGGCGCCGGTGACGATGAAGGCGACCTTGAAGGTGGTGATGAAGGTCTTGATGTAGGAGGCCTGTTCGAAGAAGCGCGCATAATTGGCGGGACTGAAGGCGCCGGCTTCGTCGAACAGCGACAGCCAGAACAGCCAGCCGATGGGCACGATGATGATGGCGAAGACCAGCAACAGGCTCGGCGACAGCAGCGCCAGCAACCGTAGTGACTCACGCCGGGCGTCGGCGCGAAGTGCCTGCTTGTTGAGCTCCCGGCCTGCGGCGCTGCCAATCTCTTCCATGAGGGCGGGCTGCGCGCTCATCAGTCCGCCGCCACCAGGATGGTGTCCTGCGCATCGAGACCGAACGAGACTGGCTGGCCGGGCGCGGGCATTTTGGCCAGCACATCGCTGCGGCAATAGTCGCGCAAAGTCAGCTGCCGGCCGTCGCGCAGCACCGCATAGCAGACGAAGCTGTCGCCCTGATAGATGATGTCGCTGACTTTCGCCTCGAGCACGTTGATGCCGCTTGTCGGTTTGGCGTTTGCCAAGAGCCGCAGCTTTTCCGGCCGCACCACCATCAGGTGCTGGCCTGCCGCCGGCAAGGGTGCCGCGGTGTGGATTCTCCGGTCCTCATACCAGACGGAGCCGTTGCGATACTCGACCGGAATGAAATTCGATTCGCCGATGAAGCCGGCTACAAATTGCGTGTGCGGCCTGGCGTAGAGGCTTTCGGGCTTGTCGAGCTGTTCGATGCGCCCGGCGTTCATCACCGCGATGCGGTCCGACATGGTGATGGCTTCACGCTGGTCGTGCGTGACATAGACCGTGGTCATGCCAAGCCGCCGGTGCAGGCTGCGCAGCTCGATCTGCATGTGCTCGCGCAAGCCCTTGTCGAGCGCCGACAGGGGCTCGTCCATCAAAACGATGCGCGGTTCGAAGACGATGGCGCGCGCCAGCGCCACGCGCTGGCGCTGGCCGCCGGAGAGCTGGTCGACCCGGCGCTCGCCCAGCCCCTGCAATTTCACCAGATCGAGCGCCTTCTCGACACGCTCGGCCGTCTCGGCGGCGGCGACGCCGCGCTGCTTCAGCGGAAAGGCGATGTTGTGAAAGACGTTCATATGCGGAAACAGCGCGTAGTTCTGAAACACCATGCCGATGTTGCGCTTGTGCGGCGGCGTGGTGATGATCTCGTCGCCGCCGACCCTGATCGAGCCGGCATTGGCCCGCACGAAACCGGCCAGGATCATCAGCAGCGTCGTCTTGCCGGAACCGGAAGGCCCCAGCAGCGTCAGGAATTCACCAGCCTCAACGTCGAGGTTGAGGTCGCGCAGCACAGGCACGCTGCCAAATCGTTTCTCGATCCCGCGCATGCCGATCGGCAACGCGGATGGCGCAATGGACAAGATTTTTCTCTCCCAGGGGCTGAGGCGGCGAAAGCAGGGCGAGGCGTCGCCCTGCCGTGGTTTGGATTGCGGCCGCAGCCTATTGCTGGATCAGATTGTTGAACTTTTCCGTCGCCTCGACCAAATTGTCGCGCCAGAATTCTGCATCCTGCAACACCTGCTTCTTGACGTTTTCGGGCGCCGAATTGATATCCTTGATCCTGTCCTGCGGGATCTTGCCGGTCTCGAAAGCCTTCTCATTGACCGGGCCATTGTCGACATAGAGCGGCAGATTGGACTGCAATTGCGGGCTGACGAACATCGCCAGCGCTTTCATCGCGGCTTCCTTGTTCTTGGCGCCCTTGGGAATGACCATGCAGTCGGCGGTCAGCACGCCCTGGTCGAAGGAGAAGCTGACCGGCGCGCCTTCCTTCTTCAAGGTGCCGGCACGGCCGTTCCAGATGCTCGCCATGTCGACTTCACCGTCCTTCACCAGCTGCATGGCCTGCGCGCCGGAGGTCCACCAGGCGTCGATATGGCCACGGATCTTGTCGACGGATTTCAACGCGCCGTCGATATTGACCGGATAGACCTTGTCGATCGGAATGCCTTCGGCGAGTGCCGCGACGCTGAGCGTCTCGGTCGCCTGGCTGCCGCTCAGCGCACGCCGTCCCGGAAACTTTTCCGCGTTCCAGAAGTCGGCCCAGGTCTTCGGGCCTTTGTCGCCGAACACGTCGGTCCGGTAGATCAGCACGACCGACGTGTAGGAAATGCCGACCCAGTCGTCATGGACAAGCTTCGGGTTGATGCCGCTCTTGTCGATGATGCCGTAGTCGAGCTTCTCGAACAGCCCTTCCTTCGAGCCGCGCGCACATTCGTCGGCGCCAAGTTCGGTGATGTCCCACTTCACCGCATTGCCGGTCACCTGCAGCCGGACGTCGTCGAGGCCGTTGGTGGTGTCTTCCTTGATGGTGATGCCGAGCGCGTCGGCGGTAGGCTTGAAAAACGCCTTGGTCTGCGCCTCCTGGTAGGTGCCGCCCCATGAGGCGACGGTGATGGTGTCGCCCGCCATGGCGGGGGCCGCGAGCGAAGCCATGAGGCCCGCCATCGCAACGATACTAACGCTTCTGGTCCTGTTCATTTTTTCGGCTCTCCAACCGGTGTTCCCATTGTTTTTGATTTGGCATGCTATTTTGTATACAATTTTGAGTGTAGCCTAGCGATCGATGTTGTCAACACCGCCGGCTCGATCGAATTCACGGGTTTCGAGCCGGACAAGGTGGCGAGGAACGGCGTCGCCGGGGGCGTGGCAAATTATGCCGACTGCGGCTACAGCTATGCGTGTTCCGGCTGAAAGGCCGGAGAAGTGGGAAGGGAAGCTTGGCCAAGAAAACCAAAAATACGTTGCGTGACTCGGTCTACTCCGCGCTCAAGGCGATGATCGTGACCGGCCAGATTCCGCCGGGCTCGCGCGTCACCGAAAACGACATCGCGGCGAAGCTGACTGTCAGCCGCACCCCGGTGCGCGAGGCCTTCAACCGTCTCGAGCGCGACGGGCTGGTCACCGGCCGGCCGCGCCAGGGCTATGTCGTCACCGAGTTCGACATCAACATGTTCCGCGAGGCCTTCGAGATCCGCGAGCTGCTCGACGGCCACGCGACGGAACTGGCGGCAGCGGCGGCGACGGACCAGGACAAGGCACGGCTGCGCGCCATGCTGGCCGAATGCGAGCGGCTGGCCGCCATTCCGGAGCGCACCAACAGGGAAAAATTCCAGGAGCTTGAGGTCGGCATTGACCTGCACCGCGTCATCGCCGAAATCAGCGGCAATGTGATGCTGCACGGCATGCTGTGCGGCATCCTCGACAAGTGCCAGCACTATGTCTGGACCGAACTTTTGTGGCTGGACGAATGGAAGATCGCCCGCGACGAGCATGCCGAAATCGTCGATGCCATCTGCGCTGGCGACGCCGCCAGAGCCGGCACGCTGGCGCGCGCCCATGTGCGGGGCTCGCGCGACAATGTGCTGCGCCTGCTGCAGGCCAAGTCGGATTATCGGAACTTTCTGGCCAAGGCGTCTTGAGGGGTGAGGAACTTGGGCGAGGCCTGCCCGCCGACCGACCCTGACGACAAGCGCCTTTGAGCTTAGCCCTTGCGCTCCTGAAGGCGGTTGCCGCCGTCGACCACCAGCAGGGCGCCATTGACATAGCTGGCACCTTCCGAGGCCAGGAACACCACCGCTGCGGCCACCTCATCCGGCCGCCCGGCCCGCGCCGGCGGCGTATGCAGGGCGGCTTGCCGCTCCATCTCGCTCGACGAACCCGTTTCGATCCAGCCGGGCGCCACGGCATTGACTGTTACGCCGCTTTTCGCCACTTCCAGCGCCAGCGTGCGCGTCAGGCCGACCATGCCGGCCTTGGCGGCGGAATAGGCTGATGTGCCTTCGAAGGATACCAGCGGTCCGGTGACGGACGCCACATTGACGATGCGCCCGTAGCCCGCTTCGACCATCGCCGGCAGAAAGGCCTTCGTGACGAGGAATGCGGTCTTCAGGCTGACGTCGATCCCCTGGTCCCAGTCGGCCTCGGTCATGGCGAGAAACGCCTTGTCGACCGAGGGCGATGCCAGCGAGCCCATGCCGGCATTGTTGACCAGGATACCGACCGCCCCGACATCGGCCCGCAGCCGCGCGACATCGGCAGCGATGGTGAGATCGGCGACCACGGCTTTGGCATCGATGCCTTCGCGGCAAAGCTCGGCGGCGCGATCGAGCACGCGCGTACTGGCTCCCGTGAGGAAGACCGCATGGCCGCCACGGCCGAGCTGCCGGGCAATGGCAAAGCCGATCCCGTCGGCCGCACCGGCCCCGGTGATAAGTGCGCGCTTGGTGTTGGTAGAGGAGATGGTCAAATCAGGCTCCGCTGGTTTCCGCTCCCGGTCTTACCACGCGCTTTGGGCAACAGCCCGCGAGGATTTGGCTTTGCAACATTCCACGCCGCTTTGAGTTCTCTGAAAATCCGAAAGTCGAACCGAACGAAGCGTGCAGCTTGGCGATCGCGTGGGCGTGGAGGAAAGGACGTGCCGGAGATCCAGAAAATATCCTTGTCCTCTGGCGGCGAGGTGGCCGTCCGGACGGCCGGCGATGTTTCCAAGCCCGCGCTAGTCCTGTTGCACGGCTTCCCCAATTCCTCTCGGATGTTCAGCGACGTGACCGCCAGGCTCTCCGGCACCGTCTATGTCGTTGCGCCTGACCTTCCGGGCTTCGGCGCATCCGATCTCCCATCCGAGCCATCGTTCGACATGCTGGCCAACGCGATTGAAGAGCTGCTTGCGAGTCTCAACGTGGGCCGCAGGTTACTCTATTTGCATGATTTCGGCGCTCCGGTGGCTTTTCAGCTCGCCATGCGCGCTCCGGAACTTGTCGAAGGCCTCATCATTCAGAATGCCAATGCCCACCGCTCCGGCTTTGGTCCGCAGTGGGCAGCCACATTGGACTTCTGGGCTGCGCCGAATGCCGGCAACGAGGAGGCCGCCACCGCCCATTTGACCCTTGAGGGAACCCGCGACCAGTACGTCGCCGGCCTGCCACCCGAGATCGCGGCGCGGATCGATGCAGAGCGTTGGATTGAGGACTGGCGGGTCATGTGTCTACCGGGACGGCTTGATCTGCAGAAGGCGCTGCTGGCCGACTACGGCCGATATGTCGACCGGTTTGGGGAGGTGGCTGACTATCTGGCGAAGCATCAACCTCGAGCCATGCTTCTTTGGGGTCGCCACGATGTCTTTTTCGACATTGCGGAGGTTCAGTCCTGGCTCATCGACCTTCCTCGGATGGAGGCTCACATCTTCGACGCAGGCCATCTCCTTCTGGAGACGCAGGGGCCCAGGGCTGCAGAGCTGATACGGGAGTTCGTCGATGCGGGCTCGCCCTGAGCCGTATACTTGCGTAGGTCCGGGCAAGTCGCGAAAGCAATGCGACGACGTAAACCGCTGTTGATGTGAGCCTTCACATGGCCCAGGAAATTTCGGGCCGAAGCCGCACGCCTCGCGGCCTTGGGCGAGACAAGACCCATTATCTGAACTTAAAAGCGCGCGCGGCCCACATCAGCCGCATCGCCTGTTCGGCGGCGTTCGCCAGCAGCATGTCGGCGTCACGGATCGCATCTTCGAGGGAACATGGCCGGCGAAGAATGCTAAAGAACGCATCAATGCCAATTTCGTGGGTCGCCTCGGCGCCCAGTCCGACCGTGCCGGCCAAGGCAATCACAGGCAGATTGTAACGTTTCGCGCGCCGTGCAATCTCCGCCGGCACCTTGCCAAAGCCAGTCTGTCCGTCCAGACCGCCCTCGGCCGTCATGACCATGTCGGCATCTGCCAGTCGGCGATCAAGATCAATATACCGCCGGATAAGATCAAAGCGTGGCTGCAGCCGCGCTCCAACAAAGGCGTGAAGCCCGGCGCCAAGTCCACCGGAAGCTCCTCCGCCGACAAGCGGCGCTACGTCGATGCCGAGGTCGCGGCGGACGATATGAGCGAGATTTTCCATGCCCTGATCGAGCAACGCCACCTGGTCAGGGGTTGCACCCTTTTGCGGACCAAATACCCGAGCGACGCCTCTCTCGCCGAGCAGCATATTGTAGGGGTTCACGGCGACGTCGATACGAACATTCGAAAGGCGGCGGTCACGATCGGAAAGATCGACGCGAGCGAGTGACGAAAGCGCCGAGCCGCTCCCCGAAATAGAGTGGCCGTCCCCGTCGAGCAAGCGCACGCCTAGAGCTTGGGCCATCCCCATTCCCGCATCGTTGACGCCCGAGTCACCGCAGCCGATCAGAATCCTTTCGGCGCCAAGATCGAGTGCCACATGAATCAACTCCCCCACCCCATAACTTGTAGTACGGGTCGGGTCGCGCATGTCCGTGGGAACGAGCCGCAGCCCGGCAGCCGCCGCAATCTCCAGAACAGCCGTCCGCTTCTTTCCTCGGCCGAGAAAACCGACGGTCGCCTCCACAGGTTGCCCGACTGGCCCCGTGACGGTGACGGAATGCAACTCACCATGGGACAGCTCAACAAGCGTACGCGTAAAATCCTCGCCTCCATCCACCATCGGAAGGCTAAACACTTTTGCTGTCGGAACCGCATTGCGGACGCCGCGCGCCAATGCATCGATAACATCACGAACGCCGAGGCTCTCCTTAAAACCAGACGGTGCGACCAGCACTCGAAGCCGTTTTCTCTTCTTCGGCTCTTTCTTTTTCGACATGCTATGACCCTCCGGAAACTTGCAGACCGAGCGTGATGAGCAGACCTTGGATCATTGGCCACGCGCCCACCGCGAACACGACGATCAAAAGGAATTGCACCGGCAGCAGGACGGCGCTCAGGAGGGCCAAGTCCCTCGGGCCGTAGCCTTCGTCGTCGAGTCCCCCGAAAAGCGCGACCGGCTTCGCGCAGATCATGAGCGTTTGGCAAAAGCCGGTCGCTGAGACGAGCACAAGCATCGCAAGGAGGGGGTCGAGCCGCGCTGTCGACGCAATCATCAGAACCGGAGGCAGCAGCACCGATACGCGCGCCGTGCGACTGTGAATAAGGAGATGGCTGAAAAGGCCCAGCAAAGCGAGCAACGAGAGGAGGGCCAGCGGCCCCAAGCCGACGACCCGCAGTGGGTTCACCGTCGTCTCGATCAACCATTGATGAAGACCCGACGCCACCAGGCCGTCTGCCAGGCAGATGGTCGCCGCAAGGAACAGGAGCAGCTTCCACTCGGTACTCCTAATGGCATCGTCAAACCTCACCGCGCCGAGCCCCGGAAGCGATGCGGCGAGAGCGCCGCTGAGTGCGATGACGGTGGCATTGAGCCCGTGCAAAGATTCGGTCAGCCACGCGATGACAACGCCCGCGGCGATCCAGAGTATCGGCTGCCGTGCCAACCCGACCCCATCATTGCTTACCGTCGGCAGCAAAAGCGCTGCCCGCCGTTCTGCGGGTGACAGGAAAAGCCGGAGAAGACACTCAACTGAAACAAAGGTGCTCACGGCCGCAAACGGCAGACCGAGGGCGATCCATTCCAGGTAGCTCACCTTCACCCCTGAGAGGCGGTCGACCATTTCGATCGCCAGGAGATGGGCACCGGCCCCCACGGGCGACGCAAAGGCCGAGAGGAGAATAGCAGTGGGAGACAACAGCGCGAATGCCCTTCGCAACCGAGCATTTCCACAGCGCCCCGCAACCGCTTGATAAGCCGGGATCATTAAGGCTGCCCGACCCGACGTTGACGGAATAATGAAGGCTGTGGCGACCATGACCGCCGCCAAAGCATACGCGACCGCGCGAACCGACCGCATGCGCCCTGTCACGAGGCCGAGGATGCGATCCGCGATCCCACTTGCCTTGACGGCGGCCGCAAGGATGAAAGAGGCGAGCAACAGCCAGATCAACTCATCCCCAAGCGCGTGAAACAGCGCCCCGGGATCACGATTGACGAGCAGCGCCATTGCCAGTCCGGCGACGATAGCAACGAAGGTGTCGTCGAACGGCGTCAAGGTCCAGCCTATGATCGCGACAAGCAGGATCTCGAGCGCTCGCCGAGCGTCCGATGGGAGAGCGGGGAGGCCGAATTCGATACTGACAACGACGAGACATGCACCGATTCCGATCAGCGCGGCGCGCCACACCGGCCAGACCGCCGTCATCTTTTTCCCGACAAGGGAGCCGATCTCAGCCTGGAACTCTACTTGTACCAACCGAACCTCTTCGAGCTTGTCGCCGCTCCGGCGATCGGACAGGCGCACGGTCGTCGCACGTCCCAGCGTTCGAATTTAGGGGCTTCTGGTTAGACGGGCGGGAGAGCTCCGGTTAGAATTTGGTGAGAGACGCTAGTCGATCGCCAGCAGGGATCACCCGCATGACTGTTCGAGGTCGCATCCTCCTTTTTCAAATTCTCATCCTCGCCCTCGTCGGGCTGATTTCCGGATTGGCACTCGCCACACTGCACCTGACGGAAGAATTCGTCCGCCGCGTAGACAGCGTCCACGGACGGTTTGAGGCTCTTGCGGAACTCAATGGCCAGGCCAACAACTACACCGAGCAAGTGGCCGAGGTCCTGCTGCTCGGGCCTGAGCAGATGCCGGATTTCGAGGCGGCACGAAGAGAATTGTATTTTGGATTCCATAAGTTGGAAGGCGCAACGCGCGAGGAACTTGGTGCGCTCGGCTTTTGGAGCGACAGAAGCCAGGAGGAGGGCGAACTCGAGTTCGTCGGCCGCATCAAGGCGCTGTTTGAAGCTATCGATCGAGCTGCCCAACGGCTGTTCAGCCAGCGATCAAGAGGCGAGCCGGCAGGCATCGTGGAAAGCTTCCGAAATGATGTAGAGCATCGACTGGAGAGCGATTTCGAAGGAATGATCGAGGCTGCCTTGCACGAGGAGCGCAGCGAAGTTGGAGCGGAACTCGAACGGGTTCGTGGTGCGCAATGGCATCTGCTGCTCATGACCGGCGGCTCCTCCACCTTGCTCATGCTGGGCAGCCTGGGCTTCGGCCTCGTTCTGCGGCGGTCGATCGCCGCACCTGTGCGTGAGCTGAATGAAAGTGCCAAAGCCATCGCCGCGGGTAAGCTTCACCATCGCATCCCCGCAGCCGGGCGCGACGAGTTCGCTTCCTTGTCGCGAAGTTTCAACAGCATGGCCGAGGCACTTGAGATCGAACGTGCCGCTCTGATTTCGGTCCAGGGTCGGCTGGAGGCTGAAGTTCAGCTGCGCACGCGCGAGCTTCGTGAAGCGAATAAACAACTCAGGGCTCTCAACAGCCGGCGAATCCAATTTTTTGCGGAGGCAAGCCATGAGCTACGCACGCCGCTGACGATTCTCCGTGGAGAGGCGGATGTTGCCCTTCGCGGCCAACCGCGTGTTCGACCTTACGGGGAGGCCTTGAACCGAATCCGCAACTACGCCGAGGATATGGCTCGCAACCTGGAGGACCTTCTCGCCGTCGCCCGCTCTGAAGCGGAAGATATGAGCTTCTCGTCGCAAATCATCGATGTCGGCGAGGTTGTGAAGGCGGCCGTTCAGGAAGCGTCCGTACTCGCTACCCCCAAGCAAATATCCGTTGATCTCTCACTTAACGCAGACCATAGCCTCATTCGAGGGGACGCCCAGCGCCTCAAGCAGGCGCTGCTGATCGGCTTCGACAACGCCATAAAGTATTCAAAACCACACCAGACGATCTCGGTTGAGATGACCGGGCGCGACGGCGCGCTTGAGATTGTCGTCCGCGATAGCGGTTCAGGCATCGGTGCCAGTGATCTTCCGTTCGTGTTTGACCGCTATTATCGCGGACATGCTGGCGAGAGATCTGTTGCCGATGGGCTCGGTGTTGGCCTTGCGATCGCCAAGAAGATCATAGACAGGCATGACGGCACGATCGGCCTTGAACGGATTGAGCCTTCGGGAACCCTCCTCAGAATTAAACTCCCGCTGGTACAACACACCGATGATTCGAATCCTGATCGTTGAAGACGACCGGCGTGTTTCCGATTTCCTCCGCCGAGGGCTGGAGGCAGAAGGCTTTCACGTGAGTGTCGCGGAGGACGGTCGAGAGGGATTGGCCGCCATTCGCACGGATCCGTTCGATCTGGTGATCCTGGACCGCCTGCTCCCCTACCTGGATGGTCTTGAACTGTGCCGGATCGTTCGATCAGAGCAGTGGCCGGTTCTCATCCTGATGCTGACGGCCAAAGAGACAATCCAGGATCGCGTGGATGGGCTCAAGGGGGGTGCCGACGATTACCTGACCAAACCGTTTGCCTTTGATGAACTGGTGGCCAGGATTGATGCCCTGCGCCGACGCCGTCCGGGAACAGGGGAGGAGCAGTCGCTTCGAATCGGCGGCCTCAACCTCGACACGAGCGCTCGCCGTCTAACGGATGGCGACCGGGAAATCCGCCTCACCCGACGTGAATTCGACCTTCTGCACTTCCTGATGCTTAATGCGGGAAAAGTGGTTAGCCGCCAGCGCATCCTCAACAATGTCTGGTCATACAGCTCCGAACCCGGGACTAAGATCGTGGAGGTGTACATTCGCTATCTCCGGGCCAAGCTGGGACCAAGTGCGTCAGCCGGCATTCAGACTGTCCGCGGGGTCGGCTACATGCTGGTTGAGCGGAAGGCATAGAAGCGGAGCCAAATTCCTGGCGACCAACTTGTCTGCTGGCTGCGACATGTTTCAAAGGAATCGTTCATCCAAATCGGCTGAATTTCGGAATTAAGCCAGTGCCGCAGCCGGCTGAGGCAAAATGCCAAAGATTTCAATTGGATGGAATGGCGCGCCCGAAGAGATTCGAACTCCTGACCCCCAGATTCGTAGTCTGGTGCTCTATCCAGCTGAGCTACGGGCGCGCAACAGGCCATGCTTTCCATGACCCCGCAATCCGATCGTAAACGACCGGTCGCGACGAGACGTGTTCCCTAGCGACTGAATTTCCGAAAAGCAAGTCGATCCGGCAAAAGTTTTGTCACAAGTGCCTTTGTTGACGATGACGGCCCGGATCCCGGCGCTTGAAATGGCTCCGGAGTTGAGCCCGAACTCAATCCTTGAAGGGAAGAGCGCCGATCCCTGAGAAAAGGAGCGCCGGACCCGGAGGCACGAGCATCGGAGCAAAACGCGCCCGAAACATCATGCCGGGCGGCGCAGGCCGTTGCGGGCCTGGTCGAGCCGGACCGGCTGGTCGGGAATGGTGACCGCGAATGTGGTGCGTCCGCCGATGCTCTCGACCAGCTCCACCGTGCCGCCATGGGCGCGGATCAATTCATGCGCGATCGCCAGGCCAAGGCCGGTGCCGCCGCTGCGGGCCGAGCCGCGGAACGCCGCGAACAGGTTTTCCCGCGCCTTCGGCGGCAGGCCGGGGCCGGTGTCGCTGACGGCAATGCGGCTGACGCTGCCCAGGCGCACGGCCGACACCGCCAGGCGGCGCACCAGGGCGTTTTCGCTGTCGGCCGCCATCGCCTGCACGGAATTCCGGCACAGATTGGTCAGCACCCTGAACAACTGGTCGGAATCGGCATCGACCTCGAAGGTCGGCTCGACCGAATTGACGAACTCGATGCCTTGCTCGATGTCGAGCAAGCCTTGCACGTCCTCGACCAGCTGCCGGAGCCGGAGCCGGCGCCGCGCGGGCGGCGGCTCCTGCGTGCGGCCGTAGTGAAGCACGCCTTCGGAATAAGACACGGCGCGGTCGAGTGCGCGCAGCAGTTTCGGCGCGAAGGCCTGCACGGTCGGATCCTTGACCTGGCGCAGGCGGTCCGACATCAGCTGCGCCGAGGCCAGGATGTTGCGCATGTCATGGTTGATCTTGGAGACCGCGAGGCCGAGGTCGGCAAGATGCTTCTGCTCGGAGAGCATTTTTTGCAGCCGCTCCTGCATCTGCGACAGCTCGCGCTCGGCAACGCCGATCTCGTCGGCGCGGGCAGCCGGATGGATGATCCGTCCGGGATCGTCGGGCGCTTCGGAGAAGGACAGCATCGAGCGCGTCATGGTCCGGATCGGCCCGATCATGATCAGGTCGATGGCGGCGTAGACCAGCATGGCGGTGAACAGCGAGATCAGCAGCGAGACGAAGGCGACGTTGCGCGAATAGCGCAGCATCGCATTGCGCAGGCTGTTGTCCGGCATGATCAGCTCGAACTCCTTGTCGGACTCGCCGACCGGGCCGAAGACGCGCAGCATCCGGTCGCCGCCGAAAAACAGCGTGTCGAGCGCGCCGGTCATGCCCTTGATCATGCCGATCGAAGCGATATCGATGTGTTCGTCGACCTTCGGCGGCATTTCGGCCACCACCAGCAGCCGCGAGACGCCGCCGTCGCGCACCGCGATCGCCTTGGCGCCGATCGCCATCAGCACGTCGTTCTGGGCCGTGCGCGACAGCGAGGTGGATTCGCCTTGCACCAGCACGATCGACACCGCCGCCGCCGTGCTCAGCCGCTCCTTCAGCCAGTTCAGCCGGTAGCTGGCGATCCAGGGCAGGAAGATCAGCACTTCGGCCAACAGCACGAAGACGATGGTCAGCAGCAGCAGCTTGGTCGACAGGCCGCGCGACAGCGGAACCGTGCGCACGGTGGCTGGCGCCTCGGTGGACCCCGCCGTGCCGATCCCTTCCTGTGCCTGTATGGTTTCGCTCATGCGGCTAATGTCTTCACGATCACTTGATCAACGCAGATTAGGCGATTACGGCTTTCTTGCCAATTTCATCCTTGGTCGCAAACATAAACCGGCCTGAACGGAGCCGGATTGCGCCCGACGACTCCGGATTGACTTCCAAAAGCCTTCTTTCTATAAGCCCGCACACGCTCGGGCCATTCGTCCCGGCGCGGTTTCGATCGCGCCAAAGCCGGCCCGGCAAAGCTCCTGTTACACAGTGACAGAATCAAGAAGGGCCGCACCCCGCGGTATTAAAACAAATGAAGCGTACCTACCAACCGTCTAAACTCGTCCGCAAACGTCGGCACGGCTTCCGTGCCCGCATGGCCACCAAGGGTGGTCGCGGCGTCGTCGCAGCTCGCCGCAACCGCGGTCGCAAGCGGCTCAGCGCCTGAACGGAAGACGAGATCGTTGCCCGCATCCGGCAAGCCAGTGGGACCAAATCCCAAGCGGCTTCTGAAGCGCGCGGAATTCCTGGCCGTCCGTCGTGGTGAAAAGCGACGCGGGCGGCTTTTTCTCGTTGAGGTTCTCGACCGCGGCGACGGCCTGTCGCCGCGCGTCGGCTACACCGTCACCAAGAAGGTCGGCAATGCGGTTGTCCGCAACCGTGTCCGGCGGCGGCTGCGAGAAGCCGTCCGCACGCATGCTGCAAGTGACATGGCGCCTGGCAATGACTATGTCATCGTCGGGCGCGAAGACGTGCTTACCACTCCGTTCGGCCAGTTGAAGGCCGAACTCTCCCGCCGACTGCGCGGAACACGATAGGCCAAGGGCTTTCGATGGAAAACAACCGGAACTTCTTCATCACCATCGCGCTGTCGGTGCTGATCCTGGCGGTATGGCAATATTTTTACGTGTTGCCGCGCAGCGAAGCGCAGCGCGAGGCAGCCCGCGTCGAACAGCAGCGCGTCGAGGAGCAGAAGAAGGCCGCCGGCACAAATCCCGGTACCGACACCGGAACGCCCGTCGCCCCTGGCGCCATTCCCAACGCACCGGGAACAGACGCCGTCACGCCGGCCGGCCGCGAACAGGCACTCGCCACGACCACCCGCGCCAGGATCGACACGCCGAGCCTCGAGGGTTCAATCAACCTGACCGGCGCCCGTCTCGACGACCTCAAGCTCAAGCACTACACTGAGACGGTCGACAAGAACTCGCCCGAGATCAGCCTGCTCAACCCGGCGGCACTGCCCAATGGCTACTATGCCGAGATCGGCTTCGTCGGCAACGACAAGACCGGCGCGGTGCCTGGTCCCGAGACTGTGTGGGCCGTCGACGGCAATGCGACGCTGACGCCGACGACCCCGGTCACGCTGACCTATTCGAACGACAAGGGCCTGACCTTCAAGCGCACCTTTTCCGTCGACACCAACTACATGTTCACGGTGTCCGATACGGTGCAGAATGCGGGCACGGCCGCTGTCTCGCTGTCCAATTACGGCCGCGTCACCCGCTTCGACAAGCCGCTCGTTGCCAGCACCTATGTGCTGCATGAGGGCCTGATCGGCTTCACCGGCACCGAAGGCCTGCAGGAGCACAAATACGCGTCCATCGAGAAGGACAAGCAGTTCACGCCGGGCAAGTCGACCGACGGGTGGCTCGGCATCACCGACAAATACTGGGCGGTGACGCTGGTGCCGACGGAGAAGCAGCCGTTCCAGCCGCGCTACGCCTATTTCGAGGACGGCCGCCATCGCTACCAGTCCGACTTCCTCACCGACCCGATCACCGTCGATGCCGGCCAGTCGGCGACGGTGGAGAGCGAAATCTTCGCCGGCGCCAAGGAAGTCGGCAAGATCAACGCCTATGCGGAAGACCGTCATATCAAGCGGTTCGATCTCCTGATCGACTGGGGCTGGTTCCACTTCATCACCAAGCCGATGTTCTGGCTGATCGACACGCTCTACAAATTCTTCGGCAATTTCGGCCTGGCCATCCTCGCCACCACCGTCATCGTCAAGGCCATCTTCTATCCGCTCGCCAACAAGTCCTACGCGTCGATGGCGAACATGAAGAAGGTGCAGCCGAAAATGCTCGAGATCCGCGAGAAATACGCGGACGATAAGATGAAGCAGCAGCAGGCGATGATGGAGCTGTACAAGACCGAGAAGATCAACCCGCTTGCCGGCTGCTGGCCGGTGGCGCTGCAGATCCCGGTCTTCTTCTCGCTCTACAAGGTGCTCTACATCACCATCGAGATGCGGCACGCGCCGTTCTTCGGCTGGATCCAGGATCTGGCCGCACCCGACCCGACGTCGCTGTTCAACCTGTTCGGCCTGATCCCGGTCACCCTGCCGCACATGCTGATGATCGGCGTCTGGCCGCTGATCATGGGCGTCACCATGTTCCTGCAGATGCGCATGAACCCGACGCCGCCGGACCCGACGCAGGCGGCGATCTTCACCTGGATGCCTGTCATCTTCACCTTCATGATGGCGGGTTTCCCGGCCGGCCTGGTCATCTACTGGGCCTGGAACAACACGCTGTCGATCCTCCAGCAGGGCATCATCATGAAGCGCCAGGGCGCCAAGATCGAGCTGTGGGACAATCTGGTCGCGCTGTTCCGAAAGAAACCATCGCCGGCCGAATAGAAGCGCAGCGCTTTCTCCAGCCTCAAAGCCCCGCTCGCGCGGTAATGCAGTTCACTTAAGTTGGGCTGGATGAGGATCTGGTAAGACCTATCGAACAGGATGGAGATTCGTTTCCATCCTGTTCGTG
>NZ_JAMYSG010000014.1:0-194087 GCF_040321815.1 Mesorhizobium sp. M0239 | reverse complement strand
GAGTAGGGGAGTAGGGGAGTAGGGGAGTAGGGGAGTAGGGGAGTAGGGGAGTAGGAACGAATGGCCGAAAAAACAGGCTCCTACAAGGACTTGCTGGTTTGGCAGCAGGCGATGGACCTTGTAGTGGCTATTTACGGCGCAACGAAATCTTGGCCAAAGGAAGAACTTTATGGACTGACCAGCCAAGCGCGACGCGCTGCAAGCTCGGTGCCGGCAAACATAGCGGAGGGGTATGGCAGAGAAATTCGAGGCTCTTATCTGCAGTTTCTCCGTATTGCCCAAGGATCATTGAAGGAACTGGAAACTCAGCTTCTGATTGCTGAACGCACCGGCATCGCGCCGAAAGCGACGACGGCCTCGTTGTTGGCGAACACCGAAAGTGTGGGAAAGCTTCTTCGACTTCTCATCCGTAGACTTGCAACCGGATAGCCTCCCCTACTCCCCTACTCCCCTACTCCCCTACTCCCCTACTCCCTGCGAGCATCATGCCCTACCAATCCCCGATCTCCCCCGGCCGGTCCTGGTATGAGGACACAGCCGGTCCGAGACCTGAATACCCGGCGCTGGATGGCGACCGGGCATGCGATGTCGTCATCGTCGGCGGCGGCTTTACCGGTTTGTCGGCGGCGGCGCATCTGGCCAAGGCAGGCACCAATGTCGTGCTGATCGACGCTTACCGCTTCGGCGATGGCGCCTCCGGGCGCAATGGCGGGCAGCTCGGCACCGGCCAGCGCGTCTGGGCCGAGGACCTGGAAGCCGAGTATGGCTTGGCCCGCGCCAAGGCGCTGTTTGATCTTGCCGAAGAGGCCAAGGCGCATCTCCTCGAATTCACTGCCGCCAACCAGATCGATATCGACTATATGCCGGGCCAGCTCTCGGTGGCGCACAAGCCGCGCTATGTCGACGACTACAAGGCGCATGCCGAGATCATGGCGAGCCGTTTTTCCTACCCGCATATCTCGTTCATGGATGCCAGGGAGACGGCGGAGCGGTTGGGCTCGACCGCCTATTTCGGCGGCACGCGCGACACCGGCACCGGCCACATCCATCCGATGAAGCTGGTGATCGGCACGGCGCGGGTGGCAGCGCTTGCAGGCGCGCAGCTGTTCGAGGGGACGCCGTCGACCGGCATCATCTCCAGCGGCGGCAAGGTCAAGGTTTCGACACCGAGGGGGACGGTGACGGCGCAGAAATGCCTGATAGCGGTCAACGCCTATGGCGGCGCGCTCGAGCCGGTTAGTGCGGCGCACATCATGCCGATCGGTTCCTTCATCGGTGCGACCGTGCCTCTGGGAGCGGACTCGAACGTTTTGCCGGGCGGCGAGGCGGTCGACGATTCCCGCTTCGTCGTGCGCTATTTCCGCAGATCGAAGGACGGACGGCTGCTGTTTGGCGGACGCGAGGTCTATGGCGTCAACGATCCGAAGGATATCCACATTCACATCCGCCGCCAGATCGCGGAACTCTATCCGGCGCTCGGGGATGTCGAGATCACGCATGGCTGGGGCGGCTATGTCGGCATCACGGTGCCGAGAAAGCCTTTCGTGCGCGAAGTGATGCCCAATGTGATCTCGGCCGGCGGCTATTCCGGCCACGGCGTCATGCTGTCGAACTACTTCGGTAAACTCTATGCCGAAACCGTTGCCGGCAACCGCGACCGGCTGAAGCTGATCGAGGATCTGAAAATCCCGCCGTTCCCCGGCGGTCGGCGCTTCCGCACGCCGCTGCTGTTCCTGGCGCTCAACTGGTTTGCGTTGCGGGACAGGATCTAGCCGACCGACCTGGTGTAATATTGTAATATTCATTGTAACATTTGTTGCCCGTGCGACGCATTGCGCAATTTCCCGCAAAGGCGCAGAATCCCCTATAATGGCGTACTGATGCCACAATCGCAGGCGAAAGCTGCCGGTTCTGGGCGATTGTTCGGGGATTGTTGCGGGACTGCCCGCGTTGTTTTTTTGACCTATGCGGATCAGACGCCGGACTTCCGGCACCGACCGATAGAACGTCGGCCCGCTTATGGAGGTGGCAAGAGTGAGAGAGCCCTTCAGTTTCGGTACGCCGGAACGTCGGCGCTTTGCCATGCAGTTCGGATACGACATGCGGCCGTCCTTCTGGCAGGAAATCCGTTCGAACTCGCATCTGGTGATCGCCGCGATCGGCACCGCCGCACTGCTTGGCGTCGCCGCCGTGGCGCTGTGGCTGGCATTGCCGGCCAGCGACAGACAAGCGGCAGCGAGCCCCGAGCAGACCATTCCAACGGTTCCGGTGAAGACGACGAAAATAACCCCGGTTGGGGCCGCGGTCGCCGCGGCAGCCGTGCCGCAGGCGCGCAAGTCCGACGCTATTCCGACAACCGTGGCGGCCGCGCAAGCCAACATCCCCGCACTCGCCGCCAACGATCCGCGCTGGACCGGTTCGCAGCCGAAGGACGCCGCCACTTCCGATTCGACTGCTCCCAGCCAGGCAGCGGACAAGCAAGCTGCGGCATTCGCACAGCCGGCAGCCGATACCGATGCCGCCACCGAACTTGCCAAGGTAGCCGCGCCCAGCGCAGCCGCGGGCAACCACCCCGACGGCGCACAAACCGCCGCCATCCCCGCGGTGCAGCCGCAAGAGCCAGCGGCAGAAGGCGATGACAGCCAAGCCAAGGCGAAGCCCAGGAAAGCCGCAGCCGCCGGAACAGGGCGCATCCTGAGGGCCGTGACCATGCGAAGCGGCCCGAAGAAAAATGCCGCCGCCATCGGTACGGTGCCAGCCAAAACCTCGGTGCAGGTGATGAGCTGCAAGAAATGGTGCCAGATCACCTACAACGGCAAGACCGGCTGGATCTACAAGAGTTACATCAAGACTGGCGCGTGACGTACCCCGCTCTGCGTGAGGCAGGCCTGTTGTTCTGATGCATGTCGTTCTCCCAAACCGGGGCCGCTTTCGAGCGACATACATCAGGCTTTCAGATGCAGCGGCCGCCATCGACCTCCAGCGCCACGCCGGTGATGAAGGCGGCCTCGTCCGAGGCCAGCCAGAGTGCGGCGTTGGCGATGTCGAGCGGCGTCGAAAGCCGGCCGAGTGGGATCGATGCGCGGAACTTCTCGCGGATCTCGGGCGTGTCGGCGCCCATGAATTTCTCCAGCATGCCGGTCTCGCCGGCAACCGGGCAGAGGCAGTTGACGCGGATGTTCTTCGGCGCCAGTTCCACCGCCATCGATTTGGTGGCGGTGATCGCCCAGCCTTTCGACGCATTGTACCAGGTGAGGCCGGGGCGCGGCCGCAGACCCGCGGTGGAGGCCGTGGTCAGGATGACGCCGCCGCCCTGCCGCTCCATGATCGGCACCACGGCAAGTGCCGCGTGATAGATCGCCTTCATGTTGACGGCGGTTATCAGGTCGAAGGTGTCCTCGTCGACGTTGAGCATGTCGCCGTTGCGATGGGTGTAGCCGGCATTGTTGACCATGATGTCGATGCGGCCGAAGGCGCTTTTCGCGGCATAGACCATCTCGTCGAATTCGGAGCGCAGCGAGACATCCGTCTGGGTCCAGATCGCCGCTTCTCCGATCTCGCCGGCGACGCGCTCCGCGCCCCTGGCGTTGAGATCGGCGACAACGACCCTGGCGCCCTCCTGCGCAAAACGCCTGGCAATGCCCTCGCCAAAGCCCGACGCAGCGCCGGTGATGATCGCAACCTTGTTTTCCAGACGCATGTTTTTTCCGCTCACTATTGGTGACCATCAACGGGCACGTCATTGGCGCTCATCCGCGCAAAGCCACGGCTTCTGACCGGATTGGCCGAAAGATGTGGGTCCATCGCCGATTTCTCCTTTGGCTTTCGCGTCGATCCCGCTCTATGCTGCAACTGCGAAGGCTTCCGGAGCCGCGCCTTCGACAAGCCTCCGGGTCATCGGACTGTCAAGGGGCCGGCGCATACACCCAGATGTGACACCATGGCACTGGAAAATTTAAATCGATTAGATTATATCAGCCGCGTCACAGCGACCGGCGTCAAAGCGGACAGACCATGACCAGCCAGATCATCCCCGTCGAGCCTTTCGACTTCATCATTTTCGGCGGCACCGGCGATCTGTCGGAACGCAAGCTTCTGCCGTCGCTCTATTATCGCCAGCGCGACCATCAGTTTTCGGAGCCGACACGCATCATCGGCACGTCGCGCTCGAAAATGAGCGATGAGGAATTCCAAGCCTTCGCCAAACAGGCGATCTCCGAGCACGTCAAGCCGGCCGACATCGACGCCAAGGAACTGAAGACTTTTCTGGCGCGGCTGTCCTACGTCTCCGCCGATGCGACGAGCGGCGCCGGCTTCGACAAGCTCAAGAAGGCGATCGGAGACAGCGACCGCATCCGAGCCTTCTACCTGGCGGTGGCGCCGGCGCTGTTCGGCGACATCTCGCACAAGCTGAAAGAGCACAATCTGATCACGCCGAACTCGCGCATCGTGCTGGAAAAGCCGATCGGCCGCGATCTCGATTCGGCACGCAAGCTCAACGACCTGGTCGGCGACGACTTCCACGAAAGCCAGATCTTCCGCATCGACCATTATCTCGGCAAGGAGACGGTGCAGAACCTGATGGCGCTGCGTTTCGCCAACGCGCTCTACGAGCCGTTATGGAATTCAGCCCATATCGACCATGTCCAGATCACAGTCGCCGAGACCGTCGGTCTGGAAGACCGCGTCACCTATTACGACAAGGCCGGCGCGCTGCGCGACATGGTGCAGAACCATATGCTGCAGCTGCTGTGTCTCGTCGCCATGGAAGCGCCGTCATCGATGGATGCCGACGCCGTGCGCGACGAGAAGCTGAAGGTGCTGCGGGCACTGAAGCGCATCAACGGCAACGAAGCGCCGAAGCACACCGTGCGCGGCCAGTACCGCGCAGGCGCCTCGGCCAGCGGAGCTGTAAAGGGCTATGTCGAGGAGCTTTCCCACGACAGCAATACCGAGACCTTCGTCGCCATCAAGGCCGAGATCGGCACCTGGCGCTGGGCGGGCGTTCCGTTCTACCTCAGGACCGGCAAGCGGCTGGCAACCCGGGTTTCGGAAATCGTCATCGAATTCAAGCCGATCCCGCATTCGATCTTCGGCGACAGCGCTGGTCCGATCTTCGCCAACCAGCTGGTCATCCGGCTGCAGCCCGACGAAGGCGTCAAGCAGTTCATCATGATCAAGGATCCGGGTCCGGGCGGCATGCGGTTGCGCCAGATCTCGCTCGACATGAGTTTTGCGCAGTCCTTCGATGGCCGCGCGCCGGACGCCTATGAGCGGCTGATCATGGACGTCATCCGTGGCAACCAGACCCTGTTCATGCGCCGTGACGAAGTCGAGGCGGCGTGGAAATGGATCGACCCGATCCAGAATGCCTGGGAAAGTGCCAGGCAGGAGGCGCAGGGCTACACGGCGGGCACCTGGGGCCCATCGGCCTCGATAGCACTGATCGAACGTGACGGGCGGACATGGCACGAGAGCAATTGAACAGCGCCGCCTATAGCTGGAACGGCTTCGCCGGGCGCCAGGAACTGGCGGCCGCCCTTGCCGGCCATGTTGCAGGCAGACTGACCAAGGCGATCGCCGAGCGCGGCACGGGGCTGCTCGCCGTCTCCGGCGGCACCACGCCGGCAAAATTCTTCGCCGCCCTTTCGGCGATACCTATCGCCTGGGACAAGGTGATCGTGACGCTGGTCGACGAGCGTTTCGTGCCGGCCTCCTCGCCACGCTCCAATGCCGGGCTGGTAGCCGCCAATCTGTTGCAGAACGCGGCCAAGGCGGCTCGTTTCGTGCCGCTCTATCACGAAGCCACCAGCATCGAGGATGCGGCCTCGTCCGATGATGCAGCGCTCCGGTCCTTGCCATGGCCGCTCGATGTCGTCGTGCTCGGCATGGGGCCGGACGGCCACACCGCTTCGTTCTTTCCCGATGCCGACGATCTGGCAACGTTGCTCGACCCGTCTTGCGACAGGATCGTGCTGCCGGTTCATGCGGCAAGTGCGGGCGAGCCGCGGCTGACCCTGTCGCTGGCGCGCATCGTCGAAGCCGGCTTCATCGCGCTGCACATAGAGGGTGAGGACAAGCGTACCGCCTTCGACGGCGCGGTTGCGCCCGGGCCGCGAAAGCCAATCCGTGCCGTGCTCGACGCAGCACATAAGCCCGTAGAGGTTTTCTGGGCCCCCTGAATCTCGATTTACTCTGGTCCCGGCAAACGGCGGGAGGATGTTTCCGGGACCTCGCCTGAAAGGACCGACCGCCATGACCGCCAGACGCGACATCGAAGCCATCACCGAACGCATCCGTCAGCGCTCAAAACCAGGCCGCGAGCGTTATCTCGGCCGCATCGTCGAGGCATCGAACCGCACCGCCAACCGGGCTGTGCTGTCGTGCGGCAATCTCGCCCACGGCTTTGCGGTGTGCAGCCCCTCGGAAAAGCTCGCGCTTGGCGCCGACAAGGTGCCGAACCTGGGCATCATCACCTCCTACAACGACATGCTGTCGGCGCATCAGCCGTTCGAGACCTTCCCGGCGCTGATCAAGGACGCGGCCCGCGAAGCCGGCGGCATCGCCCAGGTGGCCGGCGGCGTACCGGCAATGTGCGATGGGGTCACGCAAGGCCAGCCCGGCATGGAGCTGTCGCTGTTTTCGCGCGATGTCATCGCCATGGCCGCCGCGATCGGCCTGTCGCACAACATGTTCGACGCCGCCGTCTATCTCGGCGTCTGCGACAAGATCGTGCCGGGGCTGGTGATCGCAGCGCTCACCTTCGGCCATCTGCCGGCGGTGTTCATTCCGGCCGGACCGATGACATCAGGCCTGCCCAATGACGAAAAAGCCAAGGTCCGCCAGCTCTTCGCCGAGGGCAAGGTCGGACGCGCCGAACTGCTGGAGGCCGAGTCCAAATCCTATCATGGGCCGGGGACCTGCACCTTCTACGGCACGGCGAATTCCAACCAGATGCTGATGGAGATCATGGGCCTGCACACGCCGGGCGCTTCCTTCGTCAACCCTGGCACGCCGCTGCGCGAGGCGTTGACCCGCGAGGCGACGAAGCGGGCGCTGGCGATCACCGCGCTCGGCAACGCCTATACGCCTGTCGGCCGGATGATCGACGAACGCTCGATCGTCAACGGCGTCGTCGGCCTGCACGCCACCGGCGGCTCGACCAATCACACCATCCACCTGATCGCCATGGCGGCGGCGGCCGGCATAGCCATCACCTGGCAGGATATTTCCGACCTGTCGGAGGCGGTGCCACTGCTGGCGCGGGTCTATCCGAACGGCCTCGCCGACGTGAACCATTTCCACGCCGCCGGCGGGCTCGGCTTCCTGATCCGCGAGCTGCTCGACGAAGGCATCTTGCATGAGGATGTGCAGACGGTGTGGGGCGAAGGCCTGCGGCCCTATGCGGTCGAGGCAAAGCTCGGCGCCGACGGAGGCGTGGTGCGCGAGGCCTCGCCGAAGGCAAGCGGCGACGAAAAGGTGCTGGCGCCGTTCAACAAGGCATTCCAGGCGACCGGCGGCCTGAAGGTGCTGTCAGGCAATCTCGGCCACGCCGTCATCAAGACTTCCGCGGTGAAGCCGGAGCGGCGTATCATCGAGGCGCCGGCCAAGGTCTTCGACAGCCAGCAAGGGCTGAACGATGCGTTCAAGGCCGGCACGCTGATCGGTGATTTCATCGCCGTCATCCGCTTCCAGGGGCCCAAGGCCAACGGCATGCCGGAGCTGCACAAGCTGACTACCGTGCTCGGCATCCTGCAGGATCGCGGCCAGCGCGTGGCGCTGGTCACCGACGGACGCATGTCGGGCGCCTCCGGCAAGGTGCCGGCGGCGATCCATGTCACGCCGGAAGCGGTCGAGGAGGGTCCTATCGCCAGGATCCACGAAGGCGACATCATCCGGCTCGACGCCGAAGCCGGCACACTCGAAGTGCTGGTGCCGGCCGGCGACTTCGCTTTGCGCCGGACGGCGGATGCCGATCTCATCGGCAACGAGTTCGGTTTCGGCCGCGAGCTGTTTGCCGGCTTTCGACAACTGGTCGGCCGCGCCGATCATGGCGCCAGCGCCTTCGGCACGGCTTGACGGCAGTTCTGCGTAGTTCACAAAAAAGGGCGGCACATGGCCGCCCTCTTGCGGTTGTGCATACGATTCTATTGCACGGTTAGCTCGGCTCGCTCGCCGGCCTTGACCGTCACGTTGCCTTCTTTGGAACTGTTGTCGGATTTCTCCGAGACGACGGCGTAGTCGCCCGCAGGGATCGCTGCCTGATACTTCTGGTCGAATGCATAGCCAAGCGACTTGCGGTTGCCGTTGATGTCCTTCTTGGCCTCGAAAATCTCGATCTTCGAGGCTCCGGGCGCGGTGATCGCCAGCACGCCGGCATTCATTGCGACCTTCAGATCCTGAAATTCGCCCACCTTGACAGTGAACGGCTGCTCGACGACGGCGAGATCAACCGTCGCAATCAACACATAGTCATCGGGTGGCAGATCGAATTTGCTGTCGGGTCCGTAGGCATAGGTCACCTCGTCCTTGGTTCCATCGATCTTCTTTTTTGCCTTGAGCACCTTGAAGCCGATGCCTGAACCGTCCGCCTTGTCGCCGCCGGCAGCATAGTAAGCATTGGCAACGACATGGCCGACACCGGCAATCATGTCCTTTTCCACGGTCTTGCCGGCAGCCAGCGGGATCGTATCGGTAGCCACGCCCTGCCCGATCGTGACAGTCACCTTCTGGTCGCCGGCCGGCAACACGGCTTTCGTCGTCCCATAAAAGGTCGCGGGCATGTCTGCACCCGGATAATCGATGACGACAGCCGCGCCATCGACGACATCCGCCCCCGCGTTCGGTCGCGGGTGGATGATCAGCGTGCCGGCATTCAAGTTGAAAAGCGGCTTGTAGACCTGGCCTGCCTCGATCTTGACCTTCTGCTCGGTCTTCGCCTGGCCGTCACTGGCCACGACGATATAGTCGCCCGGTTCCAGATTGGCCTTGTAGGCGCCGTATTCGGTGCTGACGTAGTCGCCGCGCGTACCGTCGGGTTTCGCCTTGTAGATTTCCCAGGCGTTGCCGTCGGTGACGGGATCGCCGCCCTCGGCAAGCACTGCTATCGGCTGGAAATTGAAGTCCGGTTTGGCCGGCTCCGGTGCGGGCGCTGGCTCCGGTGCCGGAGCGGGTGCCGGTTCCGGCACCGGCGCCGCCACGGTCTCGGCAAGCGCCTCCTGCAGCGCCTTCTCGTCGGAGGCCTGGATGTATTTGCCGCCGGTGTTGTCGGCGAGGCAGGCGATCTGCTTGCCCTCGTCGGCGGTGAGGCCGAAGCCGACGACATCGGCGGTGAAGTCGACGCCGGATGCCTCGAGCTCCTTGCCAAGCGCGCAGGGGTCGCCGCCGCATGTTTCGAGCCCGTCGGTGATGAGCACGACGGTCGCCTTGTCCTCGGTGTATTTCAGCGCCTCGGCCGCCTGTTTGACCGCCGCCGTCAGCGGCGTCTTGCCGAGGAATTTCAGGCTGTCGGCGGCGGCCGAAATGGCGCTGCCCGAACCTGCCTGAGGCGGCACGATCAGCTGGATGTCGTCGCAGCTGCCCTTTTCACGATGGCCATAGGCCATGAAGCCGATCTCGTCGTCGGTGGGGACCGATTGAAGCACGGTTCGAAGCGACTCGCGGGCGATTTCGAGCTTGGGCTTGCCGTCGATCTGCGCCCACATCGAGCCGGACGCATCGAGAATGATGATGACCTTGTTTGCGGCGAAGCCGAACGTCGTCATCGACAAAAGGAGGACCGCCGCCGCGACACTCCGTGCAAGTCCCGCCATCGAAATCTCCTAAATCCACCCCTGATCCGGGCGGCAAGCTATTTGACGCGGCGCCGGGACACACGTCCCGGCGCCCGGTGCGTAGGGCTCCGAACCCAGCTTGACAAGGACCTGACGACAGCCAGTTCGGTGGTGCCGGCAGTGCCGGCAGTTTTTGCGATAGGAATTTTTTCTTGACTCTATGCCCTCAGCTATGATACATTTTCGCCCATGGTGCTGATTTGCGCCAAGTGACCCGCCGCACAGGCGGGTTTTTCGTTTGATGCACCGTCAGCCTACGCGGCGAAGGCACCGAAGGAACCCGTTAACCCGAAGTCGCTGCCCTGGCCCGATGCGCCGGGCCGAATGCCGAACTTTTCAGCGGAAGCGGAATTCAATAGGTCGTGCGGCGCTCTTCCGAGGGCGGCCTGCCGAATTGCAGCCGGTAGCTCTGGGCGAAGTAGGAATGCGAGGTGAAGCCGGTCGCGATCGCCACGTCGAGGATCGGCATGTTGGTCTGGCGCAGCAGTTCGCGCGCCCGCTCCAGCCGCAACCGCATGTAATAACGGCCGGGCGTGACGCTGAGATGGCGCAGGAACAGGCGCTCGACCTGGCGCACCGAAAGGCCGGCGGATTTGGCCAGCTGTACCGCCGACAGCGGCTCGTCGAGGTGGTCGGCCATCAGTTCGACGATACGCCTAAGCTTCTCCGACTTGCCGGTCAGGTCGCGTTCCGGCCCGACGCGCTGACGGTCGCCGGCCGAGCGGATGCGTTCGTGCTGGAACTGGTTGGCGACGCCATTGGCGAGGTTCGAGCCGAAATCGCCGCGCACGATCTCCAGCATCAGGTCGATCGAAGTGGTGCCGCCGGCACAGGTGTAGCGCTTGCGATCGATCTCGAAGACGTTGCCGGTGCAGTTGATGTCGGGGAAGCGTTCGACGAAGCCGGCACGGTTTTCCCAATGGATGGTGCAGCGATAGCCTTCGAGCTGGCCGGCCTCGGCCAGCAGATAGGAGCCGACCGACAGGGCACCCAGCGCATTGCCGCGCCGGCCCCAGCTTCGCAAAGCCGCCAGCACCTTGCTCTTGCCGGGGAATTCCGTCGTCAGCCCAACCGAGACGAACAGGATATCGACCGGCGGCAGGTCGGCAACGGCATAGTCGATCTTGAGCGGCAGGCCGTTGGAAGCCATCACCGGATCGCCATCGGCCGACACCGTCGTCCAGCCGTAGAAGTCACGGCCGAGCAACCGGTTCGCCGACCGGAACGTATCGATCGCGGCAGCCAGCGAGAACATGGAGAACTTGTCGACCAGCAGGAATGCGAACTGCCGGCCACCTTGAACGGGGTCCGCGATGACCGGCCGTTCTGAGGGAACACTGGGGTTCGGCAAAGCTGCGGCTTTCTGGCGGGTCAGAAGGACGGCCGTTTCAATCCGGCCGCAAGGTAGGCCGAGGCTAACGTATTGGCCATCAGCATGGCAATGGTCATAGGCCCGACACCGCCAGGCACCGGCGTGATGGCGCCGGCGGCCTTGGCCGCTTCGGCATAGGCGACATCGCCGACGAGACGGGACTTGCCCTCGCCCTTTTCCGGCGCCGGAATGCGGTTGATGCCGACATCGATGACGGTGGCGCCTGGCTTGACCCAATCACCCCTGATCATCTCCGGCCTGCCGACGGCCGCGACAAGAATGTCGGCGGTGCGGGCAAGTGCCGGCAGGTCCCTGGTGCGGCTATGGGCGATGGTGACGGTGCAATTGGCGGCAAGCAGGAGGTTGGCCATCGGCTTGCCGACGATGTTGGAGCGGCCGACGACGACGGCGTTGAGACCGGACAAATCCTTACCGCGCACCCGCTCGATCAGAAGCATCGAGCCGGCCGGCGTGCAAGGCACGAAGGCTGTCTCGAGTTCACCGGTGCCGAGCTTGCCGACATTGATGAAATGGAAGCCGTCGACATCCTTTTCCGGCGCGATGGTCTGGATGATCTTGCCGGCGTCGATGTGGGCCGGCAGCGGAAGCTGCACGAGGATGCCATTGATGGCCGGATCGGCGTTCAGGTCGCCGATGATCTTCAGCAGTGCCGGTTCCGAGGTTTCGGCCGGCAGCGTGTGCTGAACGGAATGAAAGCCGCATTCCTTGGCGGTGCGCGACTTGGACGCGACATAGACCTGGCTGGCGGGATCCTCGCCGACGATGACCACTGCAAGACCAGGCTTGGCCTTGCCCTTGGCGACAAGTTCAGCCGTCAGGGTCTTGACCGTCCCCACAACGTCCCCGGCAACGCTCTTGCCATCAATCACTTCGGCCATGGACTACCCTCAACACCAGAATGCCCAAGTGCGTCGCGTTCCAAAGCGCCGCCCTTTTGGAAAGTTCACAGCGCGGCATTTTCACGAAAATTCCAACATGCAATCCCGCCAAAGCGCCGTCCCATGCCGTTTACGCGAAACCGGCATGTTTTTGTACGGCACCTGGAAGAATTTTCTGGCTCAGAAGTAGCGGCGGCGCGCGCGGCTCTCGGTCAGTTCGCGAACCGCTTCGCGGAATTCGCGCAGGCTGGCGCGGATTTCCTCGATTGGCGCTTGCTGCTCGGCATCCTCCACGGCCCGCGAAGGCTCCGCCGATCGCTGATGAGGCTGAGGCGTCTGCTGCTGCGGGAGGGGCGGCTGTGGATAGGACTCGGAAGCAGGCTGAGCCGGATCGGGCTGCTGCCCGGCATTGGCGGCCGGCATGGATTGCGAATAGGGATAGCCCGGCGGCTGCGCGTAGCCCAATGGCTGCGCGTAGGGATAGAGCTGCGGCCCGGAATATGGCCGCTGCTGCACCATGGGAGGCGGCAGTGGCGGCTGCGCCGCCTGCTGCGGATGGCCGCCGGGCTGGAAAGGCGGCGCCGGGGATGCTGTCGCGGCCGCCTGCCGAGGCTCGAAGGCCGGCGCCGACTGGGGATAAGCGCGGTATTGCGGATCCTGCATTGGTTTCGCGTTTTCGGCAGAGGCCCATTCAACGGTATCGAACGGCTCCTCCCGGGATGGCCTGCGGGAGACGGACTTATGCAGTCTCGACAGCAAGGCACCGATCCGGCCGGGACCTTCGGCCGGCGAGACCTCGGCTTGCTGGACAGGCGGTGGCGCGGCCGGCGGTGGTGATGCAGGCGGGGGTGTCGATGGCTGCGGCGCTGGTGTTTGTGGCGGCGCCGGCGGCGCTGCCCGATATGCCTTGTCTTCGTAAGGCGTCCGGCGTTCGTCCGTGCCATGGTCGCGGCGCGAGCGCGAATTGGCGGTGTCACGCAGGCTCTCATAGGCGCCACGCATGGCTCCGAGGCCAATGCCGGAGGCAAAGCCCAGCAACAGGCCGCCGAGCGCGACCACGACCCGCGACGGCCCGTTTGCCTCGAGCGGCGCGAAGGCCTTCGAGATCACGTTGATGTTGGCTGTGTTGATGTCCTTCTGCTCGCCGGTTTCCTTGGCGCGCAGCAGATACTGTTCGTAGACGGAACGCTTGGCGGTCGCCTCGCGCTCCAGTTCGCGCATCGACACCAGGTCGCTGTTGACGTCGCCGCTGCGGACCTTCAGCTGCGCCAGGCGAGAGGCAAGGTCCTGTTCGAGCTGGACCGCGCGCTTGAGGTCGACCTGCAGCGACGAGCCTATACGGCGCAGCTCCGCGGCGATGCGGTCGCGTGCGCCGGCAATCTGGGCATTGAGCGCCTGGAGTTCGGGATGACGCGGGCCGAACCGGATGGCGGCGCGGTCAGCCTCCTGCTTGAGCGACGCATATTGCGAACGCAGATCGCTCATCGTGTTGGAGTTGATCTCCTCCGGCAAGGTGCCGGTGAGGACCGAATTGACGTCGACCGACCGCGCCGAAGCGGCCCGGGCATTCAGCTCCAGCGTGCGGGCGCGGGCAATCGACAGTTGCTCGTTGAGCTTCAGCATCTCGTCATCGCTGATGAGATGGCCCTGCGCGTCGACAAGGTCGTGCGTGGCCCTGAAATCTTCGACCTTGCGCTCGGCGGCCTCGACTCCCTTGCGCAACTCGTCAAGCCGGGCCGTCAGTTCGTCGGTGGCGCGGCCTGCGGTGTCCGACTGTATCTGGCCGAAAGTCTGCAGAAAGACATCCGTCATCGTGTTGGCGATGAGGGCCGATTTCTCGCCATTCTGCGTGGTGGCACTGACGGTGATGACGAAGGTCTTGCCGCCGCGCTCGACCGAAAGGCTCTCGGCCAGATTGCCGACAGCAAGCGCGCGGCGGCGGGCGTCGTCGACACCGCCCGGCCCGTCATTGCGGGACAGGACGGAGCGGATGAGCGACATGACGCTGAGGCCGCCGCCGCCTTGCCCATTGAATTCCGGATCATTGACCAGATTGAGCTTGTCCACGACCTTGTTGAGAACGGTGCCTGATGTCAGCACCCGGACCTGGTTCTCGACGATGGCCAGCGTTGCATCGGAAGCCACGACCGACTGGGTGAGGTCGCGATCGGTGAGCTTCAGGTCGCGTGGGTCGACGATCAGTTCGGTGGTGGCTTCGTATTTCTTCGGCGTCGACAGCGCGATGGTGATGCCGAGCGCGGCGCCCAGTATCGTCGTCGTCACGATCAGCAGCTTCGACTTGCCGACACCGCGCACGACCTGCATCGGGTCGATCAGCGGCTTCCACTGCTGGCTGTCCATGCCGTCGTTTCGGGATACCGACGCGTCGCCCGCAGCGTAAGGTTCCGATGCATGATCGGCGCGACGGGCGCCAGCGGTTTCGGCGGCACTGATTTGTGTCCGTGGCGTGGTTTGCGCGCGGTGCGGCGATGAAGCCCGCTCCTGATCCCCGTCGGTTGCGACCGGATCCGACAGTTTCGGGTTGCGCGCCTCGCGCTGCGAACGGGCGAGGCGATGACGGGTGGCGGCATCCTCGCGCCATGACGGGTCTGCCCGATCGCCTATCGAGACCAGGGACGCGTCGGGTTCGTCGCCGCGCACAGCCTGGCCAAGCGCCAGCAATGAGCGCTCGCGCTTCCAGTCTTCGCGGTTTTCCCTGTCGACCATCGTCTGGAACTTTACCTTTGGCGACCTGCAAACGGCGATTGGCCATTCGTTAAGCCACGCTAAACAGGCATGGAAAACAAAAGGTTAATTTTCCCGCGCCGAAGCGTCGGTTTCTCGCTTCGGTTGCATCTATTTTCGACACAAGCCCAAGCTCCAGAACGGCACGTTAAGTTTTCCGGCCTAGGCTCTCCTCGAGACATGACGCAGGCCAGTGACATACCGCAAAGGCGGCCCCTCGCCCGGATCGGCAGCTTTTTGGCCGAACGACGGGGGCTGCTTCGCGACTATTTCTCGGCGATCAGCGGCGCCGGCGGGCGACTGGTGTTTTCGCTGGCCTATTTCATCGCGTTGGCCAACACGCTGTCCATTTCCGAATTCGGCATGTTCGCCACCGCATCGGCGGCCGGTGTCATGCTGTCGCGCATCCTCGCTTTCGGGTTCATCTCGGCGCTCTACCGCACCGCCACCATCCGCCCCAATCTGATCGGCATCTTCTCCGCCGGCTTCCTGCTGCTCGGCGTGCTGTCGCTGCCGCTGCTGGCCGCGGCCTCGTTCGGCGTCTATCTGCTTTTCTTCGCCGACACCGTGCCGCTGTCGGTGTTTGCGGCAATCGTCTTTGCCGAAGCGCTGTTGTGGCGGCCGGTCGAGGTAGCACTGATCGTCAACAACGGCCTGGGCAAATTCGGCCGCGCCGCGCTGCTGGCCATCCTGGCGACCGCGCTGCGGGCGCTCGGCGCGGTGCTGTTCATGTTCTCAGCACAACACAGCGTCTGGATATGGTCTTGGTTCTATATCGGCGCCAATGCCGCCTCGCTGCTGATTGCCTTCGGCTTCTTCTACCCGCGCCAGAGGCTGCGGCTGCGGGTCGCTCTGTATCTTCGGCGATTGGCCGATTCCATCTATGTGGCCGGCGCCGAAGTGCTGTTCTACCTGCAGATGGAGTTCGACAAGCTGCTGGTGCTGGCGATCGGCGGCCCGCATCTGGCTGGCATCTACGCCATCATCATGCGGCTGGTAGACCTGACGGCCATTCCGATCCGCACCTTCTCGATGATGCTGGTGCAGCGCATGATGCGCGCACCGGAACTGTTGTCACGGCTGGCGGTCAAGAGCGGCATCGAAGGCGGTGTGTTCGCGGTCTCCACGGCAGCGCTGCTGACGCTTGGCATCGTGCTGCACTTCTTCCCCAACGCACTCGGCAAGAATGTCGCCGAGGCTGCCCCGCTGGTGGTGCTGGCGATCTGCGTGCCGGGACTGCGCAATCTTGTCGAATACCAGGCCGAACTTTTGTTCGCGCGCGGCCAGACGCTGGTACGGGCGCTCAATCTCGGCCTGCTCGCCGCGCTGAAGGCACTGTTGCTGACCTATGTGCTGACGACCATCCTCGACACGCCGAATCTGGTGCTATCGCTCAATGTCGTCTTCCTGCTTCTGTATCTCGCCTCGGCGCTGCTCACCTATTCGGCGATGCGCAAGCCGGCAAAGGCGATTTAGCACTAAGAGCGGACTAGCCCGATCAGTCGGCGGATGCGGCCGATCTCGGTGCCGATAAAGGACTGCATGCCGATCGCCACCTGCTCCGGCGCCATGGCGGCAACGAAGCGGCGGAACTCGTCATCCGAAAGCGCTTCGCCGGTCCAGTGGACGCGGCAGAATTCTTCCGAACCGTGGAAGTGGCCGGCGCCCTCCAGCAGATCGTCGACATAGCGGCCGTAGATCATGCATTCGGAGAATTTGCGCGCCGAGCCGACGACCTCGATCCAGTCGCGGCCATGGACCTTCTCGATCTCGGCGCACATGGCCAGCACGGTGTCGCGCCGCCAGGCGATCAGCGTCGAGATATAGTCATGGATCGACGTCCGGGACGGGTCGATGCCGAGTGCCGATCCCGCATTGCGCGACCAGATGCGATGCTCCTCATGACCTTCGTCCGCCAGGACACCGTCGCGGCGAAACAGGCGCACCTTGCCGTCGCGCCAGAAGGCGCCGCAGTCGAAAGGTTTGAGGAAAGCGACGTCTGAATCGCAGAAGATGAGCACGTCTTGAGATGCATGCCCCGAGATGGCGATGCGGCGCAATTGCTGCACATGCCAGCCGCGCAGCGGCTGGGTCTTCAGGCTGAGCCAGACGCGCCGGCGAAACAGGCTGAGCGGATCGTCGACGGCGTGCAGCCAGCGCGGCAGCAATTCACGCTCGTCGACGACCGTGCGGCGGCCGGTTTCCAATTGGCGAAACAGACTGACGTCGCGATGTTCGACCAGGATGTAATGGTGCGCCGCGCCCGAAACGTGGCGATCAAGTGTCTCGCACAGCAGGCGGCAGCGCTCGAAGTCGGGCGCGTAGCTTGCCGTCACGATTGCCGCCGTCGGTGTCTGCCGCAGCGGGCTTGGCTCGACAGCGGCACCTGGCACGAACCTGCTGTTCACTTGATATCCCTCGCTGCTTCGGGTGTCCGCGAGAATTTCTGCCTGACGACGCGCAGCAGGAACAGGGGGTTGCCGACCACATAGCGGCGCCACAGGCGGCTCGGTTCGACAGCCAACCGGAACAGCCATTCGAGCCGCAGCCGGCGCATCCACAAGGGCGCGCGGGGCACCGCGCCGCTCAGGAAATCAAGCAACGCGCCGACGGCGATCGGCAGCGTGCAATGGCGCGCGTCGATGTGGCGTTCGATCCACAATTCCTGGCGTGGCACGCCCATGGCGACGAGCAGCACGTCGGGCCGAAGCGCGGCGATCCGGTCGACGATTTCCTGCTCCTGCGAAGCAGGGAAATAGCCGTCATGGATCACCACGAAGCTGTGCTGCACCGCCAATGCGGCCAGCTTGACCGACGCCGCTTCGGCATTGACGCGCGTCGCGCCGAGCAGGCCGACGGTGAGCGGCGTCGTTGAGGCCTGCAGGAAGGCCGGGACGAAATCGGTACCGTTGAGATTGTCGGGAAATGGCGCCCCGTAGAGGAGTCTCGCCGCCAGATCGATACCGATGCCGTCGGGCAGGATGAGGAAATCATCGAGTGCCTCGGCGAACACCGGGTCGGTATAGGCGATGTTGGCGTTGTGGGCGTTGAGGAAACTGACCTTGGTGAAGCGCCGCTCGGCAATCAACCGGTTCAGCAGGGCGATGGCATCGTTCCAGCGGACCGCAACCACCGGGATGCCAAGGATCGTCTTCAGCTTGTCGAGCCCGGACGCGGCGCGGGCGGAATGCATGTTCACGCAAACGCCTCCTGCCTGACGGGAGCGAGTTTTTCGAGGCCGAGCCGGATGGCGGCGTCGAGCGCCTTGACCTGCGAGCCCCGGAACGCGCTGCCGTCAACGTCGCGGATGTCGGCCGCCGCGGCCTCGAGTGCCCTGGCGAAGGCGGCGGGATCGTCGGTGACGACGCAATTGGACGGACGGTGGTCGATGCCGCGCAGCGAACGGCTGGTGGCGACGGAAGGCAGGCCGAGCTCGAAGGTTTCGATTGTCTTCAACTGGACGCCGCTGCCTGCGGTGCTGATCAGCGGAATGACGGCAGCACCGCGCACGAACGCCTGCGCGTCGGGCACGCGGCCGACAAATTCAACACCCGGATGCTTCGACGTGACGCCCGAAGGCATGTGGCCGGCGATGCGGATGCGAAAGTCGGGCCGCAGATGCGGCACGACTTTGCCCAGGAACCAGTCGAGGCCGATGCGGTTCGGCTGCCAGGTCCAGGTGCCGATCAGGGCGGCGTCGCAGTCGATGCGGCGCGGGCCTTTCAGGGTTGGCGCGTGGGCACCGGTCACCAGTGGCAGCACCGCCGAGCGGTCGTGCGAGGCGACACCGAGGGCGGCGCGGTCTTCTTCGGCCAGGGTGAAGACGAAGCGCGCCCGGCGGCAGAGACGCTCTTCGACGATCTTGAGCAGCCTCGCCTCGCGGCGAAACAGCAGGCGCTGGAAGAGGCTGCCAGCGGCAGCGGCATTCTCCCGCGCCGAAAGATGCTCGACATTGTGGGCAACGAAGATCGAAGGCCGGTCGGTGAACAGTTTTTCGAAGGCACCGGCGAACTGCACGGAATTCAGGACATAGCCATCAACCGGTCCAGCGCGCTCAATGGCAGCGAGAACATCGCTGTCGGACACGGCGCGCAGCTTGACCGACGCGAAGGTGAGACCCGAAAGCAGCGCCTTGCCGACCCAGGCCAGCTTTTGCCGCGCGGAGGCATTGTCCGTGCGCACGTCGATGGCACCCAGCACCACGGTGTTTTCGGGGTCGGCCGCGGGCTTCCCCGGCCAGGTGAAGCCGATGACGGTTACGCGCGCGCCAGCGCGCCGCAAGGCAGCGATGATCGCAGCGTTGGCGATCTCGTAGCCCGAGGCGAGTGCGCCGTCGGGCACGATCGATGTGGCGAACAGCAGATGCATCTCACCTATCCTGTGGTGTAGCCGGTAGCAAAGTGCGGTGAACCCTTGATTAAGCCAGCACATTCGACGGCCGAAAGTCCCTGTCTGGCGGGCTTCTCCGTGCAAGGTGATTAACGAAACCTTATCACCGTGGTGCTACCAGAGCCCAACTCACCATGTGGCTGGACACGGATGATCCCTTTGCCATCGGACGGTTCGGTATCGATCGCTGGACGCACGCCGCGGCTTGACGTCGAGGCCGTCGAAGCCGTCGTCACCTTGCCTACCTTCAAGCGCCCCGAGCAGGTGCTGGAAACGCTGGCGTCGCTGCGCGCGCAGCAAACCGGCAGGCGCTTTGCCGTCATCGTCATGGAAAACGAAGCCGAGGCGCGGGCCGGTGCCAAGGCAGCGCTGCCGCTGTTCGAGCGGGGCGAAATGTCGGGCCTGGTGATCATCGCGCATGAGCGCGGCAATTGCAGCGCCTACAATGCCGGCTGGCAGACGGCCATCCTGCAATTCCCGAACTTCAGACACCTGCTGGTCATCGACGATGACGAAATCGCCGATCCGCAGTGGCTGGAGCGGATGTGCCGGGCTGCCGAAACGCTCGGCGCCGATATCGTCGGCGGCCCGCAGGTGCCCGTGTTTGCCGACCCCGCCCATGCGCGATGGGCAGAGCATCCGGTGTTCGCGCCGCCTTACCGGGAAACCGGACGCGTGCCGGCGCTCTATTCGTCCGGCAATCTTCTGGTCGGGCGCAACGTGCTGATCGCCATGGGTCCGCCCTTTCTCGATCTCAGATTCAACTTCATGGGCGGCGGCGATTCCGACTTTCTCAGCCGATCGGCGCAAAAGGGCTTTGTTCTGGGTTGGTGCGCCGAGGCCAAGGTGCTGGAAACCGTTCCGGCGCGGCGTATCGAAGCCGACTGGATCCGTGCCCGCAGCCTGCGCAACGGCGTCATCTCGACACTGGTCGAAAAGAAGAAGCGCGCCGGCACGCCAATGGCCGGCGCCAAAGTGTTGCTGAAGAGCCTGGCACTGCTTGCCGCCTCGCCGTTTCGCGGCCTGATCCGGCTGGCGCGGACCGGATCGCCTGATATCGCCATCTACCCCGTCCATGTGGCGCTGGGCCGCGTGCTGGCCGAATTCGGATATGCCAATGAGCAATACCGCCAGCCTGAGAAAAACTGAGCGCGCGCCGCTCAGCGACGCGTTCACGCGCGAAGGCGTGGCCACCGCCATTGCCGCGCTGCTGTTCACCGTCATCATGGTGTCTTTCCGGCCGTTCCAGCCGGGCGGCGCCGAACTCACCGGTCAAGGCGGCGACATCGTCAACCAGCTTGGCTTCGGTTCGCTCGGCGCCATGTCGATCTTCTCGCTGATGGCCTTTGCCGATCCGCGCGTGGTGCGCTCGCTGCTCAGCCCGTCCTGGGTGCTGATGCTGGGTTTCTTTTTCCTCTCGGTGATCCTGTCGACCGATCCGCCTTCGGCGATGCGCGCCGCCTCCTTCACCCTGATCGGCATCCTGACGATGGCGACGATCCTGGTGCTGCCGCGCGACGCCGAGGCCTTCTCGAAGGTGATCATCTTCACCGCCGTCGTTGTCATGGGCCTTTCCTATCTCGGCCTCATCGTCTTTCCGCACGAGGCGATGCACACCGCCGACTCGCAGGAGCCCGAACATGCCGGCCTGTGGCGCGGCGTGTTCACCCATAAGAACATCGCCGGGCCGATCATGGCCTGCCTCAGCTTCGCAGGCCTCTATCTCTACCGGCGCGGGCAGCGCTACTGGGGTGCCGGGATCTTCTTCGCTGCGATGATCTTCATGCTGCACACCGGCTCCAAGACGACAGCCGGCCTGGTGCCGTTCTCGATCCTGATCGTCATGTTCCCGAGCCTGATAGGCATGCGGCTCGGCACGCCGATCCTGTTTGCGCTGGCGATCGTCGCGACAGCGGTCGGCACGCTGGGCATCGTCTTCCTGCCGCCTGTAAAACATCTGGCGGCGATCTATTTCCCCGGCATGACCTATACCGGCCGCACGACGCTGTGGGAGTTCGCCGGCAGCATGCTGGCGAAGAAGCCATGGACCGGCTACGGCTATGAAAGCTTCTGGGGCACGCCGCTGCTGCTCAACCAAGATCAGCCCTTCGACCGGCCGTGGGACATCAGGACCATCGTGCACGGCCATGACGGCTATCTCGACATCGCCGTGCTGATGGGCATTCCGGCACTGTGCGTGGCGGTCTACACTTTCCTCATCGCGCCGCTACGCGACTACATGCGAATTCCGTTGCGCAGGGAAAACATCTTTCTCGGCGACTTCTTCATGATGGTGGTGCTGTTCACGGCGCTGAACGCCTTCCTCGAAAGCTTCTTCTTCCATCGCGGCGACCCGGTCTGGCTGTTCTTCGTGCTCGGCGTGCTTGGCCTCAGGCAAGTGTCGCTGCAGCCAATCGCGGTACGCGATCCCGATCGTGGCTCGCGATCTTTCCGTCCATCCTGACAGGGCTTCCCCAGGGAAGCGCCAGCGTCTATGTGATGGCTTCCTTCGGAGGGCTTTCGATGACGATCAGACTTGTTCTCGCCGGCTGCGGCAATATGGGCTACGCCATGCTCTCGGGCTGGCTGAAATCCGGCAAGCTTGCGCCATCAGCGGTCTTCGTGGTCGAGCCCAATGCCGATCTGCGCAATCGCGCCGCAGCGTTGGGCTGCGGCACATCAGCCGATGCCGGCGATATTCCAGCAGACGCCGTGCCCGATCTCGTAGTCATCGCGGTGAAGCCGCAGGTGATCCGCGATGTCACCTCCGCCTACAAGCGTTTCGGCGACGGCCGCACCACCTTCGTCAGCATCGCCGCTGGCACGCCTGCCGCCACCTTCGAGGAAATCTTGGGCAACCGCGCGCCGATCGTGCGCTGCATGCCCAACACGCCCGCGGCGATCGGCAAAGGCATGATGGTTGTGTTCTCAAACAAGCTCGTGTCGGATGACACCAAGCGTTTCGTCGCCGACCTTTTGTCAGCGAGCGGTGAAGTGGCCACCATCGACGACGAGGGCCTAATGGACGCGGTGACCGCCGTGTCCGGATCGGGACCGGCCTACATCTTCCATTTCATCGAAGCGCTGACCGTCGCCGCCGAGAAGGCCGGTCTGCCGACGGCGACCGCCAAGTTGCTCGCCATGCAGACCGTCTACGGCGCCGCCTCGCTCGCCGCCGAAAGCGGCGAGGAGCCGGGCGTGCTGCGCCAGCAGGTGACCAGCCCCAAAGGGACGACGGCCGCGGCGCTGGAGGTGCTGATGGGCGAGGACCGGCTGACAAATCTGCTGACGCAGGCGGTGGAGGCGGCGCGGTTGCGGTCTGTCGAGCTGGGGAAATAGAGCGGACGTCCCGCTAAGCGAGATTCGTACGCGAAAAATCATTGCCCTTGTAGAGCAACACTGAGCCGTGGCTCTTCGCGCAAGCGTAGGACAGGCAATCGGCGAGATTGAGCTGTGCGGGATGCCCGCGTCCCTTTCCATAGTCTGAAAAGGCCTGGACCGCGAGCTTGGCGTCACCAGCGTCGATCGGCACGATTTCGATTTCGGCCTCACGCAGAAACGCCTCTATCGCCGCTTCCACAACAACAGGCTCGACAGCAAGCATGGTGGAGAGCCGCATTGCTGCTTCGAGCACGACTAGTGCTGAGGTTATTTTGCGTGGTGTTGCCTGGATTCGATTGCTCCATTCGCCGGCGTCCCCTTCTCTCGAAAGAATTGCGACAACCACCGAGGTATCAACGAACATCAGGAATGTCCCCACATGTCGTCGATCTCATCCTTACTTACAGGGCGGCCGCCCTGGCCGGCTTTGGCCTTAAGATCCTCGGCGATGGCAGCAAGTCGATCCGCTAGAGGAACGCGTCCGCTTTCCCGTTTCAATTCAGACTCAAGCGCTTCGATGACCGCCTCGGTCATGGAAATCTTGCGTTTGGCGGCGAGCCGCCGCGCCAGTTCGCGGGCGCGCGGATCCCTGATCTGGAGGTTCATTGGCCTGTCCTCAGTGACATTTGCCACTACAAGATAGTGCATTCGTCATGACAGTGCCACAACGGACTATCTTCCGTACAGCATCTCGTCCTGCAGCTGGCGCAAGGCGAACAGCCTTGTCGTCTGGTCGGGCGCCGCATTGTCTGACGTCAGCAACTCACCTTTCCTGACCGGTTTCAGCACCTTGCCGCCCTCGAGCAGGCCGACCGGCACAGCGCGCCGGGCGCGGGCTTCGCCGACGGTCATGGTCCAGGAGCGGTAGCAGGTCTCGCCGATCGCATCGAAGGTCTCGCCGGCGGCAAGGTCGCGCTTGGCGACGGCGCAGACTTCGGCGACCGGCCGCGGCAGCGGCACCATGTCGGGCTTGCCGAAAAGCACGATGCGGGCGGCGGTCAGCGGCACCTCCAGCGACGTCAGATGATAGGGCCGGAACAGGCTGTAATAGGGGCCGTGGCCGACATGCAGATCGTCCATGCGCTCGATGATGCGCGGATGCGTCGCCTCGACGATGACGAAGACGCCAGGCGCGACGCCTTTGCCGACCGTGTAGTCGACGACGCCTTTCTTCAACAGCAGACCGCCATCCTCGCGCGGGATCAGCACCTTGGCGAGATCATCGCGGTCGGCCTTGGGGCCGTGCATACCGGGCACGTCGGGCACCAGCCCGGTGGCGTTGGCGATGGCGCACATCTCGACCATGGTCTTGGAACCGTCGACGAACTCGACCAGCATGCGCGGGTTCATGTTGCGGCGGATGGCTTCGGCGCGATAGTCGTCCGGTACGGCATCGTGTTTGAGCGGGTTGTTCTTGCCCTTGCCGGCCGAGACGATGGTCAGCCCGAGCGCCGACGCGAATTCGATCAGTTCCATGCAGCTCGACGGCTCGTCGCCCGCACCCAACGAATAGACGACGCCAAGCCGGTCGGCCTGCTGCTTCAGATAGCAACCGATGGTGACGTCGGCCTCGACGTTCATCATCACAAGATGCTTGCCGTGCTCCATCGCCATGAGGTCGAAGTCGGCGGCGACACCCGGCTTGCCGGTGGCGTCGATGACGACGTCGATTAACGGATTGGTGACCAGCATCTCGTTCGAGGTGATGGCGATCTTGCCGCTCTCGATGGCGCCGGTGACTTTCGACGCGGTGTCGGCTTCGACCGCCATGGCTTCATCGCCATAGGCGATGCGGATGGCATCGCGCGCGGTGTGCGGGCGGCGCGTCGAGACGGCGCAGATCGAAATGCCTGGCATCAGCATGCCTTGCGTGACCAGATCGGTGCCCATTTCGCCCGAGCCGATGACACCAATGCGCACCGGGCGGCCTTCGGCGGCACGCCTGGCGAGATCACGGGCAAGGCCGGTCAGGGCGACGTTGGTCATGCAAGAATGTCCACAGCTTCGTGATTTGGGATCGGATAGCAGGGAACGGGTTCTATTTGCCAACGAAACCCGGTCTCGACCGGCAATTTCCACGAAATCGTCTCGGAAGGGACGTCCTTCGGGGCTCGATTGGCCGAAGCGCAACCAATTGACATCGCAGCGAACAACCCCAATAAAACATTCGTTTGTCAACAAAGGCAAATGTTCACCGACGCGACAGTCGGGAAGCATTCGCCTCTGGCGCAAATTGGGGAGTGTCTTTGCGCCACGGCGTCAAAGGCTGGATGGAGCATCGTTGCGAGGCGTCGAGCGAAGGCTCGCGGCTCCAGGGGAGGAAAAATGGATACTGTTCTCGCGGGCCTCAAAGGGGCCATCGATACGCTTGGCCCGACGATCCTGCTGCCGATCGTCATTTTCATCATCGCCGTGGTTCTGGGCGCCAAAGTGAGCAAGGCTTTTCGCGCCGCCGTCACCATCGGCGTCGCCTTCATCGGCATCAATCTGGTGCTTGGCCTGATGTTCACGTCGATTGGCGACGTCGCCAAGGCCATCGTCACCAACACCGGCATTCATCGCGACATCATCGATGTCGGCTGGCCCTCCGCGGCCGCGATCGCCTTCGGCTCATCGGTCGGCCTTTGGGTCATTCCGGTCGGCATCCTGGTCAACATCGTGCTGCTGCTGACACGCATGACGCGCACGCTCAATGTCGACGTCTGGAATTTCTGGCACTTTGCCTTTGTCGGCTCGCTGGTGGTCGCCGCAACCGACAATCTGGCCTATGGCATCGCGGTCGCAGCACTTGTCGCAGCACTCTCGCTGCTGTTCGCCGACTGGTCCGCGCGCGCGGTGCAGCAGTTCTACGGCGTGCCCGGCATTTCGGTGCCGCATCTCGCCTCGGCACAGATCCTGCCGATCGCCATTGTGCTCAACTGGATCATGGACCGCATTCCCGGGATCAACCGCATCAACATCAACACGGACACCATCGAGCGCAGGTTCGGCGTGTTCGGCGAACCTGTCGTGATGGGCCTCATCATCGGCCTCGTGCTTGGTGCGATCGCCTTCTACAATGCGGGTGATCTCAGCGTGGTGCTGGCAAAGGTTCTGGGCACCGGCATGACGCTGGCCGCGGTGATGCTGCTGCTGCCGCGCATGGTCAAGATCCTGATGGAGGGGCTGATCCCCGTCTCCGACGCCGCACAGGCGTTCGTGCGCAAGCGCACCGGTGACCGAGAGCTTCTCGTTGGTCTCGATTCGGCGATCCTGATCGGCCATCCGGCCGCGATCTCGTCGTCGCTGATCCTGGTGCCGATCGCAATCATCCTGTCCATCATCCTGCCGGGCAACCGCGTCATCCTGTTCGCCGACCTCGCGGTCATCCCCTTCATCGTCGCCATGACCGCGCCGCTGGTCAAAGGCAACGTGTTCCGCATGGTGGTGATCGGCACGGTGACGCTGGCCATCGGCTTCTACGTCGCCAACGCGCTGGCGCCGCTGTTCACAAGCGCTGCTGTCGCATCGGGCTTCAAGCTGCCGGCGGACGCGCTGCAGATCACCTCGGTGGTCGACGGCTTCCTGTGGGTGCCTTACGTGGTCATCGAGGCGATCCAGGGGATGGGGCTTGTCGGCATCATCGTGATCGCGGTGGTCATCGCGGCATTGTTTGTCCTCTACCGCCGCAATCCGCTCGGCTGGGAGCGGGCCGCAGGCGCCGAGGACGAGCCGGCCGAAGAGACGGCCTGACCTGATAGCGTCCACCCTTTAAACCGATCGTGCGCCCTTTCCGGGGCGCACGATTTCATCGACGGAGCAAAGAATGTCCGACGGCCTCATGCAGCTTCTGGACCCCGACGCGATCGTGCTCGGATCCGATGCCTCGACCAATGAGGAGATCATCCGCATCCTGGCGGGCCGGCTGGAGAGACTTGGCTATGTCAAAAGCAGCTATGCCGACGCGGTCGTGCGCCGCGAATTGACCATCCCGACCGGACTGCCGCTGGAACGCTCCGACAATGTCGCGGTGCCGCACACCGATCCGGAGCATGTGCTGAAGCCTGGCATCGCGATGGGCACATTGAAGCAACCAGTCACCTTCGCCAACATGGAGGATCCCGACGAGATGCTGCCGGTCGGCTTCGTCTTCCTGCTTGCCATCAACGACAAGGACAAGCAGATTGAGGCGCTGCAGGCCGTCATGGCCACCATCCAGAACCCGCAAGCCTTGGATGATTTGAGGTCGGCCAGAACCCTCGAAGACGTGCGAGCCGTACTCGGCTGAAACAAGGAGAAGCAGAGATGTCCAGACAGAAAACCATTCTCTTTGCCTGCGGCACGGGCATCGCCACCTCGACCGCGGTCAATGTCGCCGTCACCGAGGAAATGAAGAAACGCGGCCTCACCTTCAACGCCCAGCAGGCAAAGGCCACCGAAGTGCCTGGACTGGCCGACAATGTCGACTTCATCGTCGCAACCACACCGATCTCCGCTTCGGTGACCAAGCCGGTGATCAAGGGCCTCGCCTTCCTCACCGGCATCGGCAAGGACAAGGTGCTGGACGAGATCGAGGCGCAGTTGCGCAAATGACGGCACAGACGCTACGCGCAGGCTGACGCGGCTTCACACCACCCTGACATAGCTCGTCATTCCCGATTTCTGGTGCTCGATGATATGGCAGTGCAGCAGCCAATCGCCGGGATTGTCGGCGACGAAGCCGAGCTGAACCTTCTCGTTGGGCTGGATGAGATAGGTGTCGGAAATCGCAGGCTGAACCTGGCGCGTCGAGGATGACAGCACCTTGAAGCTCATGCCGTGCAGATGCATCGGATGGGATTGCGGCGTCAGGTTCTCCATGTCGATGACGTAGCTTTGGCCAAGCTTCAGTTCGGCCAGAGGCGCGGTCGGATCCTTGGTGTCGCCGGGCCACGGCACTTTGTTGATGGCCCAGAAACTGTAGCCAAGCGAACCGCAGATGCCATCGCTCGGGACGTTTTCCGCCGTGGCGCTCAGTGCCAGGGAAATATGCCTGGCGCTGGCGAGATCCACTTCCGCCACCGGATTGAGCTCCAGCGGCGCGAGATCGCGAATGTCCCGTTTGAGCGAGTTTCCAGTCGCACGCAGGGTCGCCAGGATTTTTGGCTTGGTGCCCCTGACGTCCCTCAAGCTGACGATCGCACCTTCCTCGTCGGGCATGCGTATGGCCAGCTCCATGCGCTGGCCGGGTCCAAGCAGCAAGGCATCGGGCGAAAAACGTTCAGGCACCGGATTGCCGTCGAGCGCCATGACACTCGCCTCCGCACCGTCGATGCGAAAAGCGTAGATACGCGTCACGTCGGTGATGGCGACGCGCAGCCGCGCCAATCCGCCGGCCGGCGCATCATATTGCGGCTGGTCGAGCCAATTGGCGGTGCGCACCGTGCCGTAAGTGCCGGTTCTCGCGGCATCGCGCGGCCGGAACTGGTCAATGAACTGGCCGTCGTCGCCGAGGCGCCAGTCGCGCAAATTGAGGACGATTTCGGCATCGAATTCCGGATCGCTTGGATTTTCGACCACGATAACCCCCGTCAGGCCGTGACCCATCTGCTCCAGCGTGTTGCAATGCGGGTGATACCAGAAGGTGCCGGCGTCGGGCGGCGTGAAGGCGTAGTCGAAATGATCGCCGGTGTAGACGTAGGGCTGGACCAGGAACGGCACGCCGTCCATCTTGTTTGGAACACGAATGCCGTGCCAGTGGATCGTCGTCGGATCGTCGATCGCGTTGACAAGGCGCGCGGCGAAGGGCTCGCCCTTTTTCATCCTGAGCACCGGCGGCATTCCGGCGTTGCCATAGGTCAGCACATCCCTGGTCTGGCCGACATCCATCAGCTTCGCCTGGATCTTTGCCGTCTGCAAAACCACCGGCTCAGGCGTGGCAGCGGCCCAGCCGCCAAGCCGACCCATGGCCGAAAGCCCGACCCCGCCCGCCCCGGCAACCGCGGCCGCTTTCAAAAGCCTGCGGCGTGTGAGTAAGGTCATTCGGCGCTCCAACTGCAAAGGCGACTGCCCGCGAAGGTGTAACCGCCGCGCCATGGATCACAAGCCGGGAACCCGCGCAAATTCTGTTGAGGGCATGCCGTCGCTATTCAGCCGCCTCGGCGTAGTGTGCCGGCACGTAGTTGAGGATGGGGCCAAGCCAGCGCTCGACCTCGGCCAATGGCATCGCCTTGCGGCGTGCATAATCTTCGACCTGGTCGCGTTCGACCTTGGCGACGCCGAAATAGTAGCTTTCGGGATGCGACAGATAGATCCCCGACACGGACGAGCCCGGCCACATCGCATAGCTTTCGGTCAGGCTCACGCCCGCATTGCCCTCACCGTCAAGCAGCCGGAACAGCGTCGCCTTCTCGGTGTGATCCGGCTGCGCCGGATAGCCGGGCGCCGGACGGATGCCGCGGTAAGGTTCGCCGATCAGCTCGTCGGGCGCCAAGGCTTCGTCGGGAGTATAACCCCAGAATTCCTCGCGCACCTTCTCGTGCATGCGCTCGGCAAAGGCTTCGGCGAAGCGGTCCGCCAGCGCCTTGACCATGATCGACGAATAGTCGTCGTTCGCCCGCTCGAACCGTTCGGCGATCGCCACCTCCTCGATGCCGGCGGTGACGATGAAGCCGCCGATGTAGTCGGGCTTTCCGCTGTCGGCCGGCGCGACAAAATCCGACAGCGCGACATTGGCCTTGCCGTCGCGCTTGGTCAGTTGCTGGCGCAAGGTAAAGAAGGTCGCCAGTTCCTGCGACCGCTTTTCGTCCGTGAACAGCCTGATGTCGTCGCCGACGGCATTGGCCGGCCAGAAGCCGATGACGCCGCGCGGGGCGAACCATTTTTCGGCGATGATCTTTTTCAGCATCGCCTGCGCATCCTCGAACAGCTGGCGCGCGGCGGCGCCTTGCGCCTCGTCTTCGAGAATTTTGGGATAACGGCCCTTCAGCTCCCAGGTCTGGAAGAACGGCGTCCAATCGATGTAGCGCGCGAGTTCGGTGAGATCCCAGTTCTCGAACACCTTGACGCCGGTAAAAGACGGCTTCGGCGGCTCGTAGGCAGACCAGTCGATCCGGTGCGCATTGGCCCTCGCCTTGGCCAGCGGCAGCCGTTGCTTGTCGGCTTCGGAGCGGGCATGTGCATCCGCGACCTTCTTGTATTCGGTGCGCACCGTGTCGACATAGCCGCCCTTGCTCTCGTTCGACAGCAAGGACGACACGACGCCGACCGCCCGGCTGGCGTCGGTGACGTAGACCGTCTGCCCCTTGCTGTAGCGCGGGTGGATCTTCACCGCCGTGTGCACGCGGCTGGTCGTCGCGCCGCCGATCAGCAGCGGAATGTCGAAGCCTTCACGCTCCATCTCGGCGGCCATGTGCACCATTTCATCGAGGGATGGCGTGATCAGGCCGGACAGGCCGATGATGTCGACATTTTGGTCGCGCGCCGTCTGCAGGATTTTCGCTGCCGGCACCATGACGCCGAGATCGATGATCTCGTAATTGTTGCAGGCCAGCACGACGCCGACGATGTTCTTGCCAATATCGTGGACATCGCCCTTCACCGTCGCCATCAGGATCTTGCCCGCGGTCTGGCGTTCGCCATTGTCGATGCCGTTGGCGGCGTTGGCCACCTTCTCGGCCTCCATATGCGGCAGCAGCCCGGCCACCGCCTGCTTCATCACACGCGCCGACTTAACCACCTGCGGCAGGAACATCTTGCCCGCGCCGAACAGGTCGCCGACGACGTTCATGCCGGCCATCAGCGGGCCTTCGATGACATGGAGCGGGCGCTCGGCGGCAAGCCGCGCTTCCTCAGTGTCGGCGTCGATGAATTCGGTGATGCCGTTGACCAGTGCATGGCCGATCCGCTGTTCGACAGTCCATTCGCGCCAGGCGAGATCGCGCTCCTGCGCTTCCTTGCCGGCCGTGCCCTTGAAGCGTTCGGCGATCTCCAGCATGCGTTCGGTGGCGGTGCCGCCGGCCTTGGGCATGCGGTTGAGCACGACATCCTCGCAGGCTTCGCGCAGTGCCGGCTCGATCGTATCGTAGACGGCGAGCTGACCGGCATTGACGATGCCCATGTCCATGCCGCGCTGGATGGCATGGTAGAGGAACACGGCATGCATGGCCTCCCGCACCGGCTCGTTGCCGCGGAACGAGAAGGAGAGGTTCGACACACCGCCGGAAATGTGGACATGCGGCAGCGTCGCGGTGATCTCGCCCGCCGCCTCGATGAAGTCGACGCCGTAATTGTCGTGCTCCTCGATGCCGGTGGCGATGGCGAACACGTTCGGATCGAAGACGATGTCCTCGGGCGGGAAGCCGGCCTGTTCGGTCAAAAGCTTGTAGGCGCGGGTGCATATCTCCACCTTGCGCGCTTTGGTGTCGGCCTGGCCATCCTCGTCGAACGCCATGACGACCACGGCGGCGCCATAAGCGCGCACGAGCCTTGCATGATGCAGGAATGCCGCCTCGCCTTCCTTCATCGAGATGGAGTTGACCAGCGGCTTGCCCTGCACGCATTTCAGGCCAGCCTCGATGATCTCCCATTTGGAACTGTCGACCATGACCGGGACACGGGCGATGTCCGGTTCGGCGGCGATCAGGTTGAGATACTCCACCATCGCCTTCTTCGAATCGATCAGGCCTTCGTCCGTATTGATGTCGATGATCTGCGCGCCATTGGCGACCTGGTCGCGCGCCACGTCGAGCGCGGCGACATAGTCACCCGCCGTGATCAGCTTCCTGAACTTGGCCGACCCGGTAACATTGGTGCGCTCGCCTACATTGACGAAGGGAATTTCGTCCGTCAGCGTGAACGGCTCCAACCCGGACAGGCGCATCTTGCGCTCGATGTCGGGAATGGCGCGTGGCGGATACTTTTTCACCGCCTCGGCGATGGCGCGGATGTGCTCGGGCGTCGAACCGCAGCAGCCGCCGACGACATTGACCAGTCCCTCGCGGGCAAACTCCTCGATCTGCGCGGCCATGAAGTCCGGGCTCTCGTCATACCGACCGAATTCATTGGGCAGGCCGGCATTCGGATAGGCGCAGGTGAAGGTGTTGGCGACGCCTGAAATCTCGGCCAGATGCGCGCGCATGGCGTTGGCGCCGAGCGCGCAGTTGAGGCCGATGGTGAACGGGCTGGCGTGGCGCACCGAATGCCAGAAGGCCGTCGGCGTCTGGCCCGACAGCGTGCGGCCGGAGAGGTCCGTGATGGTGCCCGAAATCATCACCGGCAGGCGCACGCCCTTCTCGATGAAGATCTCTTCCGCTGCAAAGATCGCCGCCTTGGCGTTCAGCGTGTCGAAGATGGTCTCTATCAGGATGATGTCGGCGCCACCGTCGATCAGGCCGCGCAGCTGCTCGCCATAGGCGAGGCGCAGATCGTCGAAGGTCACGGCGCGATAGCCGGGATTGTTGACGTCGGGCGACATCGAGGCGGTGCGGTTGGTCGGCCCGAGTGCACCGGCGACAAAGCGGCGCTTGCCGTCCTGCTGCTCGGCCCGAACAGCGGCGCGCCGCACCAGCCGCGCGCCATCGCGGTTCAGCGCGTAGACGGCATCCTCCATGCCGTAATCGGCCTGGGCGATCGAGGTCGAGGAGAAGGTGTTGGTTTCGAGGATATCGGCGCCTGCGATGGCGTATTGATAGTGAATCTCCTCGATCGCCTTCGGCTGCGTCAGGATCAGAAGATCGTTGTTGCCTTGCTGGTGGCAGGCGCAGCCGGCGAAGGCCTCGCCGCGAAACTGGTCCTCGTCAAAGCCGAGGCCCTGGATCTGCGTGCCCATGGCGCCATCGAGGATGAGGATGCGTTCGCGTGCTGCTGCCGTCAGCGCGGCAAGCACTTCCGAGCCGTCCGGTTTTGCCGCGACGGGGCCGAACAAATCGTCCAGCGATGCAGAATTCTGCGACATTTTTTATCCCTTTGGCGACAGGCCTTTTCATGTCACATAAGGATATCTTTATGTCAATATACGGTAGGTGCGCGTGATTGTCACCCACCTGTCTCGAAGGCGGGGTCTGTGGCGCCGGTTTTCCGACGGACCTACGCTCTGTCGAAGCTTGCCAGGAAGCGGGCGAAGACCGGATTGAAGCGATCCGGCGAATCCCAGAACGGCGCGTGGCCGGATTTGTCGAGCAGATGGGCCTTGCCTTCCCATAGATTGGAGAATTTCACAGCGGAGACGAAATCGATGTTGACGAATGGCTCGTCGATGCCGTTCAGAACGGCGATCGGCGGCGTCTTGCCGGCCACGATCTCGCGCTGGTTCCGCCCGGTGCCGGCCGCGAACTTTTCGAACATCAGGCGCCGCGCCCTTCCATCGGTGCGCGCCACCGTGTCGATGAGAAACGGCTCGAACGGCTCGCCGCAGGTGCTGCGCGCATAGGCCTCGACATCCGCGTCAGTGAAGGTTTCCTGCCCGGCAAGGTGCATATGCGGGCTCGGCTTGAAGCCGTTGCCGACCTCCTCGGGCGAGACGGGCGGCGTGCCGGTGATCATCAGGCCAAGCAGGCCGGGAAAGCGGTCGATCATCTCAAGCCCGATATGGCCGCCGAGCGACCAGCCGAAGACGATGGCCTTGTCGATGCCGAGCAGCCCGAGCACTTCGGCCATGGCATCGGCATAGCCTTCCATGCTGTAGGAACGCTCCGGATCGATCGCATCGCCGGACGCTCCGTGGCCGGGCAGGTCCGGAGCGATGAGGTGGTAGCGCTCGCCCAACGGGCCGTCCAACTGGTTGCGGAAAACGGCACTGGAAGATGAATTGCCGTGGATCAGCATAACAGCGGTTCCCTGGCCACTGGTCTGGCGAACAGCGATCTTGCCGTGGCTGGTTTCAAGGGTCTTCTGCGAGATCGTCATTGTCCGCTCCGTCGGGAATTGCCCTGTTTTAATGCAGTTGCGCGGCAAAGCGCCACGGCTTCCAAACCTTTGCGGGAACCATCTTCCCGGCAAGGTTGCGTTGAAAAATCCTTTTCAAATAAGAACAATTATGCGTAGATTGTCAATTATCCAACTCCCGATGAACGGGAGGAAAACAGGGAACAGCACGATGAAGCCCAAATCCGCCGCAAGTCGAATCCGCCATATGCTGATGAGCACGACGCTGATCGGCATGTTTGCCGTGTCAGGCGCCCCCGCCTTTGCCGAAATCGTCAAGATCGGCCTGCTTGCGCCGCTGACCGGCCCTGCCGCGGCGGACGGCCAGGAATTCCAGCGCGGCGTGCAGATGGCCATCGACGAGGCCAACGCAGCCGGCGGCGTTGCCGGGGATACATTCGAACTGGTGGTCGGCGACGTCAAGGATCAGTCCGCCGGCAACGTCACCAGCGCGGTCGAGCGCCTGCTTGGCGATCCGGGCGTGCACTTCATGCTGACCGGCTATGCCAGCCTGACCAATTTCGAGATCGACAACATGGCCGAAGCGGAAATGCCCTACATGCTGGCGGCCACCTCGCAGCAGACCAGGGACATCATCGCGCCAAGCCCCGACAAATATATGTGCTGCTGGTCGCTGACGCCTTCCTTCGACGCCTACAACACCGACGTAACCCTGTTCGTCGAGAAGCTCGCGGCCGATGGCAAGATCACCCTGCCGACCAAGAAGGTCGCCATCATCTCGTCCGACAACGCCTATTCGAAGACCATCTCCGAAGGCATGAAGAAGACCTTCAAGGAGAAGGGCTGGACCATCACCGTCGACGAGATCGTGCCCTTCGGCGAAGTGACCGACTGGCGCTCGATCCTCGCCAAGGTGCGCGAGAACGTTCCCGATGTCGTCATCAACACTGACTATCTGCCCGGCAATTCGGCGTCGTTCCTGAACCAGTTCCTCGAGCAGCCGACCAAGAGCCTCGTCTTTTTGCAATATGCGCCGAGCGTTCCGGAATTCGTCGAGCTGACCGGCAAAAAGTCGGATGGTGTCATCTACAATCTGCTCGGCGGCGCGTTGACGACGCCGAAGAACCCGCGCGCCGACGAGGTGGCAGCCAAGTTCAAGGCAAAATACGGCGTCGAGAGCGGCACCTATGGCGTCGGCCTCTACGAAATGACCAATGTCTATTTCGACGCCGTCAAGAAAGTCGGCGGCGCGTCCGACCATCCGGCGATCATGAAGGCGCTGTCGGAAACCGACAAGCAGGTCGCCGAAGGGCGGCTTAAGTTCGATCCGGCCACCCACCTTGCCACGCAGGGCGACGACTATATCCCGATCACCTTCTTCCAGATCTGGGATGGCCAGCGCACGCTGATCTCGCCGGAGAAATACGCCACCGGCGCCTTCAAGCTACAGCCCTGGATGAAGTAGGGAATGGCCCTGCTTGAACTGGACGACGTGTCGAAGGCCTTCGGTTCGCTGAAGGCCGTCGACGGCGTGTCGTTCAAGGTCGAGGCCGGCGAGATCTTCGGCATCGCCGGCCCGAACGGCAGCGGCAAGAGCACACTGTTCAACATCATCACCGGCATCCCGTTCGGCCCCGACCGGGGCCAGATCCGCTTTGACGGCATTGCCATAAACGGCAAATCGGGACACGCCATCGCGCGCCTCGGCCTCGCCCGCACGTTTCAGCGCGAGACCAGCTTCGACGGGCTGACCGTGTTCGAGAACGCGCTGATCGGCGCCAGTTACGGCAAGCAGGAAAAGACAGCGGCCACGGCCCGCAATGCCGCCGCCGAGGCGCTGGAGTTCGTCGGCCTGGGATCTCAGTCGTTCGGCCGGCTTGCCGGCGAATTGTCTGTGTTCGAGCGCAAATGCCTGATGCTTGCCACCGCGATTGCCATGCAGCCGCGCATGCTCTTGCTCGACGAACCGGCGTCGAGCCTGACCAAACCCGAGATCGAGACGTCTATCGGCCTGATCCGCCGCACCGCCGAGCGCGGCATCACCATCCTTCTGATCGAGCACGTGCTGACCTTCCTGATGAGCCTTTCGCAGCATCTGCTGGTGCTCAACAATGGCCGCGTCCTGGCCGCTGGCGACCCGGCTGGCGTGATCGCGGACCCGCGCGTCATCGAAGCCTATCTCGGCACGAGGAGATCGGCGGCGTGAACCCCATTCTCAGCGTCGAAGGCGTCACCGCCGGCTATGGCCGCGTCACCGTGCTGCACGACATCTCGCTGGAGGCCGGCCGCTTCGGCAATGTCGGCCTGTTCGGCCCCAACGGCCATGGCAAGACGACGCTGCTGCGTGCGATCTCCGGGCTGCTGCAGCCGAAGAGCGGCCGCATCCTGTTCGACGGACAAGACATTGTCGGCCACAGCGCACGCGCCATCGTCGGCGCCGGCCTGATCCATGTGCCGCAAGGCAACCGGCTGTTTCCCGATCTCTCGATCGCCGACTGCATGGCGCTCGGCGCCTATTCGCCGCGGGCCCGGCCGCATGAGGCGGAGAACCGCGAGAAGGTGATCAAGCTGTTTCCGAAACTGGCGGAACGCTGGCGCCAGCGCGTGCGCACGCTGTCGGGCGGCGAGCGCCAGATGGTGTCGATCGGCACCGCGCTGATGAGCCATCCGCGCCTGCTGATCCTCGACGAGCCGACGCTTGGACTGGCGCCCAAGATCAAGGACGAGCTCTGCGCCTCCGTCATGGACATTTCGCGCGGCGGCGTGCCGCTGATCGTCGTCGAGCAGGATATCGAATTCCTGCTGGAGCTGACGCAGCAACTCTACCTCGTCAACCATGGCGCCGTGGCGACCGAGATCAAGCCGGGCGAAAGCCTCGACCACGGCGAGATCATGTCGATGTATTTTGGCCATTAGGAAAATCCGAAGATGAGCGCATTGGCGGAAATCCTGTTCGGCGGCCTGTTCCAGGGCTCGCTCTACGCCATGATGGCGGTCGGGCTCGCTCTGGTCTGGACGACGATCGGCGTGTTCAATTTCAGCCATGGCGTGTTCATGATGCTGGGCGCCTACATCGCCTGGCAGCTGGTCGAACTCGGCCTGCCGGCGGCGGTCGCCTTTCCCATCGCCGTCGTCGTCATGGCCGGCGTCGGCTGGATCCTGCAGGCGAGCGTCGTGCGGCCGCTGATCGGCCGGCCCAACATCGTGCTGGTCGTCGTCATCACCACGCTGGCGGCCGGGTCGCTGATCGAGAACGGCGCCTTGACCATCTGGGGACCGCGCTCGAAGCAGATCCCGGCGCTGATCGCCGGCAACACCACCATCGGCGGCGTCGGCGTCTCCCTGCACCAGATCGCCATCATCGTCATCACGCCGCTGATCCTGGCCGCACTTTGGATGTTCCTCAACCGCACGCGGCTGGGGCTGGCACTGCGCGCCGTGGCGCAGAACGAAGATGCCAGCCACCTTGTCGGGCTGAACGTCACCGCGCTCTATGGGCTGGCCTTTGCCATTGCCGCGTCGCTGGCCGGGCTCGCCGGCATCTTCATGGGCGGCTACCGCTTCATGTCGCCGGTGATGGGCAGCGACCCGCTGCTCAAGGCGCTGATCGTCGTCGTTTTCGGCGGCATATCGAGCATATCGGGCCCGATCTTCGCCGCCTATCTGATCGGCTTCTTCGAGGCCGCCTGCAGCTATTATTTCGGCCTGTACTGGACGCCGGCGCTGCTGTTCGGCGTGCTGATCCTGACCCTGATGGTGCGCCCCGAGGGCATCTTTGCCAGCCGCTCCCGAGGCCTAGCATGACCGACACGACATCGCTGATCGCGCCTGGCCACGCCGAGGCGGCAACCCCGATCGCTCCAGGCCGCACGCCGTGGAAGCAGGAGGCCATCGGCTTCGTGCTCGGCTTCGCGCTGCTGGCGCTGCTGCCGCTGATCTTCGGCGACACCTATGCCCGCCACATCCTGATCATGGCCTTCATCTATGCGATCGTCGCCTCGAATTGGGACCTCAGCCTCGGCTATGGCGGCGTCTTCAATTTCGGCCATCTGGCGCTGTTCGGCATCGGCGTCTATGCCTACAGCCTGCTGACCAAGCTGGCCGAATTCGACCCGTGGATCGCGCTGTTTGCCAGCGGTGTCATCGCAACCCTGGCGGCGATCCTGGTGACCATCCCGATCCTGCGGCTGAAGGGCATCTACATCATCCTGGTCACTTTCGGCTTCGCGCAGTTGGTCATGCAGGTGATCATCAGCCAGTCCGCCATCACCGGTGGCACGCAAGGGCTGGTGCGCATTCCCGGACTTTACGTGTTCGACCACAATATGGTCCGTGACGGCAAGTCAGCCTATTTCTACATCGCGCTGGCGCTGCTGGTGGCGAGCACGCTGTTCCTGCGCGTGTTCGTGCGCTCACGCGCCGGGGCCAGTATCGTCGCCTTGCGCGACAATGAGGAATACGCCGTCAGCCGCGGCGTCTCGATCGTCCGCCAGCGCATGCTGACGCTTGCCGCGAGCGCCTTCTTCACCGGCATCGCCGGCGCCTTCTACGCCGCCTACCAGCGCAATGCCTCGATCGACGTCTTCGGCATGAGCCTGGCGACCATCATCCTGTCGATGGTGCTGCTCGGCGGCACCAGCACCATTTACGGCGCCATCATCGCCTCCTTCGTGCTGACGATCTTCGCCGAATGGATGGCCGATTTCGGTGCGTGGCGGCCGATGATCACGGCGGTGCTGATCATCGGCGTGATGCTGGCCTACCCGAGCGGCCTGGTCGGCATGATCAAGGCTTCATGGGGCGCCGTCGCCGGACGCCTGAAACGCCCGGCCTGACCGTTTCGGAATAGCGGCTCCGCCTCAGCGGATGCCGCACCAGTCGATGACCGAAGCAGCGATCACCTTGGCGGTCTCGACCACCGATTCGACCTCGACATATTCGTCGGAACCGTGAAAACCGTCGCCCGACGGGCCGAAGATGACACCGTCGACGCCGGCGCCGGCATAGTGCGCGGCATCGCACACAGCGACGAAGCCGCGCGCCTGCGGCGCCTTGCCGACCATGGCCTTGCGCTTCATCAGCGAGGTCACCAGCGGATGATCGACCGGGGTGTTCATCGGCGGGAAATACAGCCCGCCGAGCTCCCATTGGATCGCAGGCGGGTTGTCGCGCAGCCACGCATCGGTCTGGGCGAAATGGTGGACGAACGTCTCGAAATCGCGGCGGTAGTCGGCCGAGTTCTCATCGGGCAGGAATTTCATGTCGAGATCGAGCACCGCGACGTCGGGAATGATGGCCGGGTTGGTCATGACGGTCGGCAGGCCGTGTTCGCCAAGGCCGGTGCCGCCATGCATGACGCCGATGTTGATCGTGTTCATACCGAGCGGCAGCAATGGATGCGATTTCGCCCGCGTCCGGTCCAGTTCATACTGGCGCACGGCGGCGATGAAGCGAGCGGCGATCTCGATGGCGTTGACGCCCGGCTCGAGCCGGTCCTTGTCGTGGCGCTGCGGATAAATCTCGTTGTAGCGCAGCGCCGAATGGGCGTTGCGGCCGCGGATCGTCACCCGCGCCCATTCGAGCCCGCCTTCGACGGGCAGGACATCGCCCCAGGTCGGTTCGGCGACCAGCACCGCCTTGGCGAGCTTGCCCTTCTTCACCGCGTCCATGGCGCCGAAGCCGCCGGCTTCCTCGTCGACGACGGAATGGATGGCCAGCCGGCCCTGCAGCGTGATGCCCGCCTTGCGGATCGCATGTGCTGCGGCGACGCAAGCGGCGACGCCGCCCTTCATGTCGACGGCGCCGCGGCCATAAAGGCGGCCATTGGTGATCTCGCCGCCGAACGGATCCACCGACCAGTCCTTCATCGCGCCGACCGGCACGACGTCGATGTGGCCGCACAGGATCAGGCTGCGGTCCTCGTCTCCCGCCCATTCGCCGACCAGATTGGGCCGGCCGGGCAAGGCATCCCATTGCTCGGTCTTGAACCCGTCCTGCCTGAGGATCGGTTCGAGCAGCGCCTGGACATCCGCCTCGCGGTTGATCGCCGGGTTGGGCTCGAATTTGGGGTTGACCGAAGGGATGCGAACCATGTCGCGGGTCAGGCCGATCAACCAGTCGCGATCGGTCTCGATCTCAGCCTGCACGGCATCGATGATGGTCTGGTTGTCGGGCATTGTCGCTTCCTTCTCTGCGTCGCGGCGCTTTGCAATCGCTGCACTGGGCGCAACGACACTATTTCCTTGTGGTTTTGGATTTGGCGGCGTCGTCGGCCGATGACGACAGGGCGGTATCGAGCGTGACCGCATTGGCGCTGCGGATCCTTTCGATGTCCTCGATGCGCTTGCGCACCCCGGCGCCGTGGCTCTCCAGCGCGTGGGCAAACACGGTTTCCATCTGGGCAACGGCCGTCGCCAGCGTGTCGAACGGCGAGTTGGCGTCGATCGCGGCGACCATGGTCAGGTCCGCTATGTCAGATATCGGCGACAGCCAGACATCGGTGAACAGCAGGATGGAGACGCCGCGCTCCTTGGCCTGCTGGGCAAAGCTCACCACGTCCGACTGGTAACGCCGGTAGTCGAACACGACGAGGAGGTCGCGCTTGCCAAGGTCGATCAACAGGTCGAAATCGGCGGGGCTCAACGAACCGATGTCGCGCACGCCGGAGCGGAACTGCAGGAGGTAGCCGGCCAGCATGGAGGCGATATGCCGGCTGAACCGGCCGCCCAGCAGCACGACCTGGCCCTTGCTCTCCAGCAGCATGTTGACGGCGCGCGTGTAGGCCTGCACCGGCACTGCCGTGCGGGTGCGCTCCAGGCTGTCTGAAACCGAATGGAAATAGGTAAGTGCGGTGCCTTCGCTGGAGCCGCCCGGACGCTTGGCCTCCATCATCAAAAGCGGCGAATGCAGCCTGGATTCGACTTCGGTGAGCAGGCGTGCCTGGAAGTCGGCAAAGCCGACATAGCCAAGCTTGGTCATCAGCCGCGTCACGCTCGGGTCGCTGACGCCGGCGCGCCGTGCCAGCCGGGTCGCGGTGCCCAGCCCCGACATCGGATAATCGGCGAGCAGGACCTGGACGATCTTCTCTTCCGCGGAGGTGAACGCCACGGTCGTATTGGCCAGTTCTTCGCGGATCGACATTGTCATCGCCTATCGTCGACGGAAAGACAATTATCTTACAATTTCGCACATGTTTGTCAAATTTGGAACTTTTCTTACAGAACCATCGAGAGTTCGGCATGACTTGCAATCCCATGACAGCCAAGCCAGTCGTGCAACACATCCACGTCGGCTCGAACGAGGGCTTGCGTCTATCTGAAGCTGGCGATGGGCAGGAACTTGACCGCTGAACCGGTGAAGCGTCGGTGATCGGAGGTCTGTCCTCGCGGCTGGAATCCATCGAGATAGATGTGCTCCGGCGCTGTGCGGATGAGATTGGCGGCAATGACGGACGCCGCCGCAGGGCTAGCTCCGCCGGCGATGCCACGACCCGTCTCAATCAGCCGGCCGGACAACGCTGCCGGCACGATGACCGCGGTGGCTTCGGGATCGAGATTTGGCTGGACACGGTCGGCCTTCGGGCTGGTCCTGACGCGATCTTCGGGCTTCGATTGGGCAACCGAGACCCGCTGGCCGGCCAACCCATTGTGGCCGTCATCGGCGTGGTTCAAGGCCAGCAAGGCAGCGACCGCATCGCCGGCTTTGTCTGCTTCAGGCTGGCGCATCGGGCTTGTCAAGCTTTCCGGTCGCCATGTCGGCAACGGGATGTTGAGCGCCACAAGGTCCGGCGCGCCGCTCGCGGGGCCGGCATCCGACTTGCCCGAGGGAATTTCAGCATCGGTTGCCGCTGGATTGGCCAGTTCGGCCCGCGCCGTGGAAGCGTTGGCTGTTGCAAGTTGCGCGATTTGCGGGGTCGGAATGCTGGTCGTTGGCCCGGTGCGCGGGGCGAAGGCTGGCAGCGGCACTGAGCCCGGCGCCATCGCCATGACGATCGCTTCAGGCGTCTTTCCTTCCGGCCCAATCGACGATTCTTCGACCCGATCGACGGAAGCCATCTGGATGTCAGCGCGCTGGGCATCCTGCGGCGGCACGATCGCGATGCCGGCGGGCCTGGGTTCAACGGACTTGGCCGGCTTGCGTGGCGCCGGCACCGCTTCGGCGACATCATCGGTCTCGTCCGCGCCGCGCCCGCCCAAAAGCGTCGCCAGCAGGCCGCGCGGCCTGCGTTGGCCGCCGTCGGCACTTGCCAGGTCGATGTTGGGCGCGCCGGTGCCCTTGCGCGACTTGTAGGCGGCAAACGCCTGCCCATAACCGGGCAGCGGTTTGCCGTCGCTCGGCACATGCAGCGTATTGCCGTTCGGGAATACCCTTGCGAGTTCCTGGCGGCTGATGCCAGGCCAATGCCGCACATTGCCGACATCCATATGTATGAAAGGCGAGCCGGAGGTCGGGTAATAGCCTACGCCGCCGCCCTGCATCTTGAGGCCGATGTCGCGCAGCTTCTTCAGCGGCACATCCGGCAGGAAGAAGTCCATCGCGCGGCCAACCATGTGTTGGCTTTCCCGAGCCACGCCCTTCGAGCGGCTGCGCAGCATGGCGTTCGTCGCTGGCGACCGATAGGCGCTGACCACGTGAATATAGGCTGTCGAGCCGCTGGCGCGATAGGCCTGCCAGACAAGATCGAGCAGGCGCGGATCCATCTTCGTCGGTTCGTTGCGACGCCAGTCGCGCAGCATCAAATTGATCTTCTTCAATCCCGCCGGATCATAGCGCCCATTGCGCTTGAACACGATTTCAGCCTTCTCGCCCGTATGGAGATGTTGAATCTTCAAAGCACGCGTCTCCGCGAACGCGCCGGTAACGAACAGACATAAGAACGCTGCCATGATGGCCGGCAGTGTCCAAAGACGGGAAGCACCGGGGGCGTTTTGCACGTTTTCGCTCACGTTCATGCCTTGCACGTTCTTTTGTTTCGGGCGGTTTTAGGTTCCGCCCAGATCAGGAGCCTTTCGGCCCTCTTCCTGACAAGCATGGACTTGACCGACGCAGACGGGCATCCATGCCACAATACGTCATGTCGATGAACAGCATCTTGGTTAACGAATCGTGTCTTGCCGGGAATGCGCTTCGGCTGGAGTTGCCTGTGGCAGCCATTTTCTGGAGCAATGCACCGCTGATGAGGTCCGCCAGCACGACGGCCGCGCCGTTCCCGTGTAGCCGCCTCGCCCTTGCAAATGCAGAGGACGAATGTGCGGCAACAAGGATGTTGGAAACTGGTGCTGCGAGAGAGGATTGAACTCTCGACCTCTCCCTTACCAAGGGAGTGCTCTACCACTGAGCTACCGCAGCCGCTGATGGCGGGGCTTCTGCCATATCGAACCGGCAAGCGCAAGGCCAAGCGCAACGCTTCTGTGAAAGCCTTTGCCGGATAGCTTTTAATGACATGGGGGCGCCACAATGTTGGCTATCCCTGAATGGCGGGCTGGCTGCTCACGGGCCAGAGCGGGACAATGGATGACAAGGCAATTCCAGTGAAAAAGGATGGTCCACCGAATAACAGCGCAACAATCCGCAAGGATCGGCTGGCAGAGCAATTGCGCGCCAATCTGCAGAAGCGCAAGGCGCAGTCACGCTCGCGGCGCACCGGAGATGCAGATCAACGGCCGGACGGGCTCGCTGCATCGAAGGAAATACAAAAAGATTAACTCAAATCGGCCACTCTTGGCCCGGGGTGGGCGAAATCCCATTTCTTGAACCAGCGTAATTCTTGAACCAGATCGGCCAATGGTCTAGACGGGCCGCTACTCAAACGATTGAACCGGCCCTGTTTGGCCGAGAGGGACTTTCTTCCATGGATCGCATCAGAATTGTCGGGGGCAACCAGCTCTCCGGAAGCATTCCGATCTCGGGCGCGAAAAACGCGGCGTTGCCTTTGATGATCGCCTCGCTTTTGACCGACGACACGCTGACGCTGGAAAACGTGCCGCATCTGGCCGATGTCGAGCAACTGATCCGCATCCTGGGCAACCACGGCGTCGATTATTCGGTCAATGGCCGCCGCGAGAAGCAGAATGAGGGCTATTCGCGCACCATCAACTTCTCCGCCCGCAACATCGTCGACACCACAGCGCCCTACGAGCTGGTGTCGAAGATGCGCGCCTCGTTCTGGGTGATCGGCCCGCTGCTGGCCCGCATGGGCGAAGCAAAAGTGTCGCTGCCGGGCGGTTGCGCCATCGGCACGCGGCCGGTCGATCTGTTCCTCGAGGGCCTGCAGGCGCTGGGTGCCGACATCGACGTCGACACCGGCTATGTCATCGCCAAGACAAGGAATGGCCGCCTTGTCGGCAACCGCTATATCTTCCCGAAGGTCTCGGTCGGCGCCACCCATGTGCTGATGATGGCCGCGGCGCTCGCCAAGGGCGAGACGGTGCTGGAAAACGCGGCTTGCGAGCCCGAGATCGTCAACCTCGCCGAGTGCCTCAATGCCATGGGTGCGAAGATTTCCGGCGCCGGCACGCCGACAATCACCATCGACGGCGTCGAATCGCTCTCCGGTGCGCGCGTACGCGTCATTCCCGACCGCATCGAGACCGGCACCTATGCCATGGCCGTCGCCATGACCGGCGGCGACGTCGTGCTCGAAGGTGCGCGTCCGGATCTGCTGCAGACCGCACTGGACGTGATCGCCCAGACGGGTGCGGAGATCACGCCGACCAATTCCGGCATTCGTGTGAGGCGCAACGGCGCCGGCATTGCGCCGGTCGACGTGACGACGGCGCCGTTTCCGGCCTTCCCGACCGATTTGCAGGCGCAGTTCATGGGCCTGATGACGATGGCCAAGGGCAAGTCGCGGATCACCGAGACGATCTTCGAGAACCGCTTCATGCATGTGCAGGAACTGGCGCGGCTCGGCGCTCACATCACCCTTTCGGGCCAGACGGCGATCGTCGACGGCGTGCCGAAACTGAAGGGCGCGCCGGTCATGGCGACCGATCTTCGCGCCTCTGTCTCGCTGGTCATCGCCGGCCTGGCGGCGGAAGGCGAGACCACGGTCAACCGGGTCTATCATCTCGACCGTGGCTTTGAGCGGCTGGAAGAAAAGCTATCCAACTGCGGCGCGGTGATCGAGCGGATTTCCGCATAGGCCAATCGCAAGGCCTCGCGGTGCGGTTGCGCGGACGGGAAAGACCGCCTAACAGAAGGTTCAGTTATCAACCTTCAGGTGCGAAATCCGCATGACTGCCCTTAAGCTTATCGCGCTCGACGATCAGGATCTGAGCATCGTTTCGGCCCATGTCCAGGATGCCGTGATGAAGGTCAGCGACCTCGAATTCCTGCCTGCGGCCAAGCGTTTCCTGCTGACCATGAACCGTTTCGTCTGGGAGGCCAAATCCGGCCTGTTTCGCCAGCACAATGAGCGGCGGCAGGCGGTGCTGCATTTCGACCGGGTGCTCGGCGCCAAGACCAACGGCATCGCCCGCGACAAGCCCAATGAGGTCCTGTCGCTGCTGGCGATCAGCTTCATCGAGATCAGCAAGCCGGCGGGCATCGTCGAGCTGATCTTTGCCGGCGGCGGCACGATCATGCTCGACGTCGAATGCATCGAGGCGCGCCTTGCCGATATTGGCGGGGCGTGGGAAGCCACCTCGCGCCCCATCCACAAGGCCTGAGCGTCCGATGGCCATCAAGCTTCGTCAGTCCGACGCCGATTTCGAGCAGCGTTTCGCCGCCTTCCTGTTGACCAAGCGGGAAGTGTCCGCCGACGTTGATGCCGCGGTGCGCGACATCATCGCGCGCGTGCGCGCCGAAGGCGACGCGGCGCTGATCGACTATTCACAGAAATTCGATCGCGCCGATCTGACTGGATTGGGCATCGCCGTCTCGAAGGACGACATCGCCCAGGCCTACACGGCCGCCGATCCAAAGACGATCGAGGCGCTGGAATTCGCGCGCGACCGCATCCGCTCGCATCATGAGCGGCAGCGACCAAAGGATGACCGCTATACGGATGCCGCCGGCGTCGAGCTCGGCTGGCGCTGGACGGCGGTCGAGGCGGTCGGGCTCTATGTGCCGGGCGGCACGGCGAGCTATCCAAGCTCGGTGCTGATGAACGCCGTGCCGGCCAAGGTGGCCGGCGTCGAGCGCATCGTCATGGTCGTACCGGCGCCGGGCGGCATCATCAATCCGCTGGTGCTGGTGGCGGCCGACATATCAGGCGTGTCGGAAATCTACCGAGTCGGCGGCGCGCAGGCGATCGCCGCCCTTGCCTACGGCACCCGGACTATAAAGCCGGTCGCCAAGATCGTCGGCCCGGGCAATGCCTATGTCGCGGCGGCCAAGCGCCAGGTATTCGGCACCGTCGGCATCGACATGATCGCCGGTCCCTCGGAAGTGCTCGTCGTGGCCGACGGCAGCAATGATCCGGACTGGATCGCTGCCGACCTGCTCGCCCAGGCCGAGCACGACACATCGGCGCAGTCGATCCTGGTCACCGACGATCCGGCCTTCGGCATCGCTGTCGAACAAGCGGTCGAGCGCCAGTTGCAGAGCCTGCCGCGGGCCGAAACGGCTGCGGCGAGCTGGCGCGATTTTGGCGCCGTGATCCTGGTTCCAACCATTGAATCCGCGCTGCCGCTGGTCGACCGCATCGCCGCCGAACATGTCGAACTGGCCATCGACGATACCGAGGGTTTCCTGGCGCGGATGCGCAATGCCGGTGCCGTCTTTCTCGGCCGCCACACGCCGGAAGCCATCGGCGACTATGTCGGTGGTTCCAATCATGTGCTGCCGACGGCCAGATCGGCGCGTTTCTCGTCGGGCCTTTCCGTGCTCGATTTCGTCAAGCGCACGTCGATCCTCAAGCTTGGACCGGAGCAGTTGCGTATCTTGGCGCCGGCGGCGATTGCGCTCGCCAAGGCGGAAGGCCTTGAGGCGCATGGACGCTCCGTCGCCATACGGTTGAACATGTAGGCGGCGATGTCTGGCCCCGATCAAACCCGCGCCAGGCTGATCGATGTCGAACTCGATGAATCGATCGGCCGGTCGACACCCGATGTCGAGCATGAACGCGCGGTGGCGATCTTCGACCTGATCGAGGAGAACAGTTTTCAGCCCGTCAATGACAGCGGCGACGGCCCTTACCGGCTGAAACTGTCGCTGGCCGAGCAGCGCCTGGTGTTTGCCGTGGCGCGCGAGGATGGCACCGCCGTCGTCACTCATATCCTGTCGCTGACGCCGCTCAGGCGCATCGTCAAGGATTACTATATGATCTGCGAAAGCTACTACGACGCCATCCGTTCCTCGACGCCGAGCCACATCGAGGCGATCGACATGGGCCGCCGCGGCCTGCACAATGAAGGTTCGCAGACGCTGATGGACCGGCTATCCGGCAAGATCGACATAGACTTCGATACGGCGCGCCGGCTGTTCACGCTGGTCTGCGTACTGCACTGGCGGGGCTAGCCCTGGCACCCGGCGCCCTGCCCCGTTCGATCCTGTTCCTGTGCGGCATGAATGCCGTGCGCTCGCCAATGGCAGAGCAGCTGGCGCGCCGCATGCTGCCCGCCGCCATCTTTGTCGCTTCGGCCGGCGTTCGCGCCGGCGAGCGCGATCCGTTCGTCGATGCGGTGCTTGCCGAGGAAGGCCTGTCGTTGGGCGAGCGTCACCCACGGACCATGGACGATCTCGAGGACGATTATTTCGACCTCATCGTCACGCTGGCGCCGGAAGCGCACCACGCCGCACTTGAACTCACCCGCTCGCTCGCTGTCGAGGTCGAATACTGGCCGACGCCGGACCCGACCGACGCCGCCGGCACGCGCGAACAGATCATGGCGGCCTACCGGGACGTGCGCGAGCGCCTGAAAGCGCGGATCGGGCGTCGATTCACACCTCCGGAGGCCGCCGATTAAGCGTGTTCACAAGCGGACGATTATCATATAGGTTCCGCCGAAATTCCGGCCAGGGCGCTGGAACTACCATCCAAGCAAAGGTATCGAATGCCGAAGGAAGAAGTCCTCGAGTTTCCGGGTGTCGTGACGGAATTGTTGCCGAACGCGATGTTCCGGGTAAAGCTCGAAAACGAACACGAAATCATCGCCCATACGGCCGGCCGCATGCGCAAGAACCGCATCCGCGTGCTGACCGGCGACAAGGTTCTGGTCGAGATGACGCCATACGACCTGACCAAGGGCCGCATCACCTATCGTTTCAAGTAAGCAAAGCCCGACTGGTCCGCGATGAGCATTTTGCAGAAGCTGGTGCTTGCCTCGGGTTCGCCGCGCCGAATCGAGCTCTTGCAGCAGGCCGGCATCGAGCCGGACCGCGTGCTGCCGGCCGATGTCGACGAAACGCCGCTGCGTGCAGAGCATCCGCGCTCGCTGGCCAAGCGGCTGTCGAAGGAAAAGGCCGAGAAGGCGTTCGCGTCGCTGAAAACCGAAGCCGACTACGCGCCGGGCTTCGTGCTGGCCGCGGATACGGTCGTCGCCGTCGGGCGGCGCATCCTGCCCAAGGCAGAAACCCTCGACGACGCCGCCAACTGCCTCGGGCTGTTGTCGGGCCGTTCGCACCGGGTCTATTCCGGCATCTGCCTGATCACCCCGGGCGGCAAGCTGCGTCAGCGGCTGGTCGAGACGCGGGTGCGCTTCAAGCGGCTGCCGCGCGAGGAGATCGACGCCTATGTCGCGTCGGGCGAATGGCGCGGCAAAGCGGGTGGTTACGCCGTCCAGGGCCTCGCTGGTGCCTTCGTCGTCAAGCTGGTCGGTTCCTACACCAATATCGTCGGGCTGCCGCTCTATGAGACCGTGGCGCTGTTGAGCGGCGAGGGCTTCAAGGTGCATGGCGGCTGGCTGGCGGGACCCCGGCTGTGAATTCCGACTCCAAGGTCACACCCTTGCGCCCGAAGCGCCCCTGCCCCGAATGCGGCAAGCCCTCGGCGCGCGACACCTTTCCGTTCTGCTCGACGCGCTGCAAGGACATCGACCTCAACCGCTGGCTGAAGGGCGCCTATGTCATCAAGGCCCGCGACGACGAGGAAGAAACGGACCCCGACGATCCGAAATAGGTCGTCAGGCGGCTTCGATCTTGCGCCTCACACGCGCCCAGGCTGGCAGCCAGTCGCCGTGGGCGGCGAGGAGATCGTCGACCAGTGACCAGATCTGATCGAGATCGAGTTCGGCCGCAGTATGCGGATCCATCATCGCCGCATGGTAGATGTGCTCGCGGTTCTCCGTCATCAGCGCCCGCACCGTCAGTTCCTGCACGTTGATGTTGGTGCGGATCAGCGCGGTCAATTGCGGCGGCAGCTCGCCGATATAGGTCGGCTGGATGCCGGAGGCATCGACTAGGCACGGCACTTCGGCGGCACAGTCCCTGGGCAGCGAGGTGATGCAGCCATTGTTGCGGACGTTGCCGTAGATCACCGAAGGTTCGCCGGTCCAGACAGAATTCATGATCGAGGAGGCATATTCCCGGGACTGCTCGACCTCGATGCGGTCGGCCGAGCGATAGGCTTCCGCCTGCCCCTTCCAGCGCTCGATCTGCTCGATGCAGCGCTTGGGATATTCGTCCAGCGGGATGCCGTACTTCTCGATCAGGTCCGGGCGGCCTTCCTTGATGAAATAGGGCGTGTATTCGGCGAAATGTTCCGAGCTCTCGGTGACGAAATAGCCGAGCCGGGTCAGCATCTCGTAGCGCACCTTGTTGGGACAGCGCGGATTCCAGCCGGGCTTGGGCGCGCGGCCTTCGCGATAGGCGCGCACGAGATCGGGATAAAGGTCGCGGTAGGAACCGTCCGGCTGGCGATGCTCGAACTTCAGATAGAACGCCATGTGGTTGATGCCGGCCGAGCGATAGCGGATCTCTTCGTACGGAAGGTCGAGATCGTGCGCCAGCTCCATTGCCGTACCCTGCACCGAATGGCAGAGACCGACCTGCCTGATGTCAGGGTATTTCTCCGCTATCGCCCAGGTGTTGATCGCCATCGGGTTGACATATTGCAGCATGATCGCCTGCGGGCAGACGGCGAGCATATCTTCGCAGACCTTCCAAAGATGTGGCACGGTTCTCAAACCGCGCATGATGCCGCCGACGCCCAGCGTGTCGGCGATCGTCTGGCGCAGGCCGTATTTCTTCGGCACCTCGAAGTCGGTGACCGTGCAGGGCTCATAGCCGCCGATCTGGAAGGCGACGACGACGAAATCGGCGTCGGCCAGCGCCTTGCGCTGGTCCGAATGGGTCTCGGTCTTCGCCTTGACGCCCAACGTCGCGATCAGCTTGTTGACGACAATGGCGCTCTCTTCCAGCCGTTGCGGATTGATGTCCATCAGCGCGATCGTCGCGCCGGAAAGCGACGGGCGCTGCAGCACGTCGCCGACAATGTTCTTCATGAACACCGTCGAGCCGGCGCCGATGAACGTGATCTTGGGACTTCTTGCCATGCTAACCTCCGGCATATGTTCAGGCCACGTCGAAAGCGGCCCTGACGAGCCGTTCGGTGTAGGCGGTCTTGGGATTGGACAGGACGTCGTCGACGGGGCCCTGCTCGACGATCTTGCCGTTCTGCATGACGATGACGCGGTGGCACAGTGCGCGCACCACCTTGAGGTCGTGCGAGATGAAGAGGTAGCTGAGGCCGCGCTCGTCCTGCAGCTTGCGCAGGAGGTCGACAATCTGCGCCTGGACGGAGAGGTCGAGCGCCGATGTCGGCTCGTCGAGCAGGATGAATTCGGGTTCGAGCGCTATGGCGCGAGCGATGGCGATGCGCTGCCGCTGGCCGCCGGAGAATTCATGCGGAAACCGCGACAGTATATCGCCCGGCATGCCGGCGCTGACCAGCGCGTCGCGCACCCGTTCGACCCGCTCGCGCCGCGTCGCCCCTATGCTGTTGACGATCAGCCCTTCCTCGATGATCTGGCCGATCGTCATGCGCGGGTTGAGCGAGGAGAACGGATCCTGGAAGACGATCTGCATGCGCGAGCGCAGCGGCCGCATCTCGGCACGCGATAGGCCATGGATCGGCTTGCCGTCGAAATGGATCTCGCCGCGCTTGGCGTCGATCAACCGGAGCAAGGCCTGGCCGAAGGTGGTCTTGCCGGAGCCGGATTCGCCGACCAGCCCCAGCGTCTCATGGCGACAGAGTTTCAGGCCGAGATCGTCGACGGCGACCAGCTCTCGCCAGTCCGGTTTCAGGAAGGTGCCGTGGCGCAGCATGAATGAGACGCGCACGCCGCTGGCTTCGAGAATGATGCCGCAGCCCTCCGGCAGCGGCTTCGGCTGCCCATGCGGCTCGGAAGCCAGCAGCCGTCTCGTATAGGGGTGCTGTGGATTGGCGAACAGCCGTTCGGTGACGTTGTGCTCGCACATTTCGCCATGCTGCATGACATAAACGTAGTCGGAGAACTGGCGCACCACGGTCAGGTCGTGGGTGATCAGGATCACCGCCATGCGCAGCTCTTTTTGCAGGCTGCGGATCAGGTTCAGGATCTGCGCCTGGACGGTGACATCGAGCGCTGTGGTCGGCTCATCGGCGATCAGCACATCGGGATTGTTGGCCAGCGCCATGGCGATCATCACCCGCTGGCGTTGCCCGCCCGATAGCTGGTGCGGGTATTGCTTGAGCCGCGCGGCGGGATCGGGAATCTGCACATGCTGCAGAAGTTCCAGTGCGCGCGCCCAGGCCTGCTTGCGGCTGACTTTGCGATGCACCCGGATCGCCTCGACGATCTGGCTGCCGACCGTATAGATCGGGTTGAGCGAGCTCATCGGCTCCTGGAAGATCATCGAGATGCGGTTGCCGCGCAGCTTGCGCCGGGCGCTCTCGGGAAATTTCAGGATGTTTTGCCCGTCATAGCAGACGCTCGATCCGGGGGACACGGTGGCGCGCCGCGACAGAAGGCCCATGACGGTGCGCGCCGTCACCGACTTGCCCGAACCGGATTCGCCAACGATGGCGATCGTCTCGCCGCGATAGAGCTGAAACGAGATGTCCTTGACCGCGTCGACGACGCCATGCTCGACCTTGAAGGCCACGGCGACGTTGCGGGCGTCGATGATCGGCTGGCCCCGGCGTCCGTCATGGTCGTGACGGACGGTTGGTGCGAAGGATTCGGCGAGCGCGACGGACATCTCAGGCACCTCAATAAGGGTCGACGGCGTCGCGCAGGCCATCGCCCAGCGCGTTGAAGGCAAAGACGGTGACGAGCACGAAACCGACCGGCGACAGGATCCAGGGATAGGTGCCGATGACGGAATAGGTCGCGGTGTCCTGCAGCATCAGACCCCACGAGATCAGCGGCGGCTTGACGGCGAAGCCGAGGAAACCGAGGAAGGATTCGAGCAGCACCACCGTCGGGATCGCCAGCGTCACGGCGACAATCACATGGCTCATCACATTGGGAAAGATGTGCTGCATGATGATGCGACGGTCGGTGGCGCCGACCGCCATGGCGGCGCGCACATACTCGATCCGCGCCAGCGCCAAAGTCTTGCCGCGCACCTCGCGAGACATCTGCGCCCAACCCAAGGCCGACATGACGATGATGACGAAAGCGAGGAAGACGTTGGTGGGAGCGGTGACCGGGATCAGCGTCGTCAGCGCCAGATAGAGCGGCAGCTGCGGGAAGGCGAGCACCAGTTCGACGAAGCGCTGCATCCAGACATCGAACCTGCCGCCAAAATAGCCGGAGACCATGCCGACGGTGGTGCCGATGACGGTGATGATGAAGACGACCGTCAGCGCGATCATTAGCGAGACGCGCGAGCCATGGATGGCACGCGACAGCACGTCGCGGCCGAACTTGTCGGTGCCCAGGAAATGCACCGGCTGGCCGTCCAGCGAGCCGAACAGATGCCGGTCCGCCGGCAACAGCCCGAAGAGCTTGTAAGGCGCGCCATGCACGAAGAAACCAAGCAGCCTTGGATGATCGTAGTCGGGACCGACGACGGGCTGGAAAGTGACCGGATCGAGGTCCGCCGAATCGGCCAGCGCATAGACCCTCGGCCGCGCGACGAAACCGCCATCTCTGTCATGGAAAACAGGCACCTGCGGAGGCGCGAAGCCGACATCCGTCACCTTCGGGTCCATTGGCGCGATGAACTCGGCGAACACGGCCATCACCAGCAGCAGCACGACGAGCCAGAGCCCGGCCATGCCGGTCCAGGAGCGCTTCAGCCGGCGCCAGACAAGGGCGAGGTAGCTTTCGTTACCGCGCGCCGGTTTGGCTACGATGCGACCTTCGGCCGGCAGCGGTGGAGGGGATGGATCGCGCGCCAGCATCTCAGCGCTCCCCGAACTGGCGCACGCGCGGATCGAGCAGCACGAGCAGCATGTCGGCGATGATGTTGCCGACGATCAGCGTCGCCGACAGCACCATCATGAAGGTGGCGGTGACATAGACATCGCCGACAGCCATGGAGCCGACGATCGCCGGGCCGACAGTCGGCAGCGCGAAGATGATCGCCGTCTCGATTTCGCCGGTCAACATGTAAGGCAGCACCACACCCTGATACATGATGAGCGGGTGCAGTGCGTTAGGCACGGCGTGGCGCATGACGACGGCGGCGCCGGTCAGCCCCTTGGCCCTTGCCGTCTCGACATATTGCGCGTTCAGCGTATCGAGCAGATTGCCGCGCATGACGCGCATATTGTAGGCGAGCCCGCCGAAAGTCGCGATCGCCACCACCGGCCAGACATGCTTGACCAGATCGACGAATTTGGCCCACGACCACGGCGCGCCCCCATATTGCGGCGAGAAGAATGAGCCGATCTCCGACACGTTGAATTGGAAGACCAGGAGATAGACGATGATCAACGCCATCAGGAAGCGCGGCACCGTCATGCCGAGGAAGGAGATGGCCGACAGCGCCGAGTCGATCCAGGTGTATTGCCGGGTCGCCGCCCATATGCCGAATGTTATGCCCAGCACCGAAGCCAGCAGATGGCAGACCAGCGCCAGGAGAAGCGTGCGCGGCAGGCGCTCGCCGACCACGTCGGCGACCGGTTTGTTGTAATAGAGGCTGTAGCCGAAATCGCCTCGGGTGACGATGCCGCCGATCCAGTTGAGATACTGGAGGGGAAGCGGCTTATCGAGACCATGCTCGATGCGGTAGGCCTTTGCCTGCGCGTCGGCCTCGGCGAAGGAGGCTCCACCCTGGTTGATCGCCTGCGAGCGGATGTAGTCGGCATAATCGCCCGGCGGCGCCTGGATGATGGCAAATGTGGCCAGGCTCAAAATGGCGAGGACCGGGATTGCCGACGCTATTCGCGTGAGCAGGAATCGCAGCATGGACGGTTCGTTTCCTCGTCTCGCCGATCGCGCCCTTGGTTGCGTCCGGAGGTTGGTTTGTCCGGCCCCCCCCGCGGCGCGGCCGGAGGTCTCTCAGTCAGGGAGGTAAACCTAATTCATCGGCCCCTTCTCTCCGGGTTTGCCGGGCAGTTCTTGCGGGAACAATTCGTATTTCGCCTGCTTGTCGGCCGCGACAAAGACCCGTTCGCGGATGATCGAATCCTCGGCCCAGTTGAACATGAAGATCGGCGTGCCCTGTGGGATGTTCGAGAAACGCTTGTTGACGATCAGCGCGCCGGGATACTCCGTCAGGCCGACATTGTAGACGTGCTCCGTCGAGATCTTCTGGAATTGTTTCATCAGGCTGGCGCGCTGGTCATTGTCCTGGGTGGAGACGAACTTGTTGACGATGTCGACGAGGTCCTTTTCGAACGGCATCACATCGACCTCGCCGTTCTCCGGCGCACGATGGTCCCAGCTGGTGCGCGGACCGACCGGGGCAAGCTGCACGGTGTTCTGCACCACCGACGTCAGTTCCTGTTCGTTGCGACGGACCAGCCAATCGAAGCGGCCGGAATATTGCGAAGCGTCGCGTTGGGTCCCGTTGAGGCCGTTGAGCACGACCCGAAGCCCGAGCTTTTCCATCTGGGCGACGACGCCTTCGGCAAGGCTCTTGTCGGTCGTGTAGTCGTTGTTGACCAGCATCACGATCTCGACATTCTTGCCGCCGGCGGTGCCGGAAGGGAAATTCACGAAGCCGTCGCCGTCCGTATCCGTGAGGCCGGCCTTGGCGAGTTCGGCCTTGGCGCCCTCGAGGTCGAAGGGGTAGTAGACCGTCGAAGCGCGGTCGTAGAAGCTGGTTCCTGACGACAGGCCGCCGGGATAGATGGCGGTGAACGGTCCCTTGACCAGCGAGTCGCCGAGCGCCTTGCGGTCGAGCGCCATGGTGACGGCCTTGCGGAAATCCTCGTTGCGGTTCAACTCGCGGATCGCCTGGCCGCGTTCGTCCGGATTGCCCCAGCCATTGGCGGAAAAATTAAAGCGCAGATTGTAGCCGATGAGCCGCGGGCCGAAAGCAAGACGGGCCGGCGCGTTCGCCTCTGCCGCACGCTTCAGCGAGGCGACGAAGTTTTCCGGCTGCTCCAAATTGGAAAAATCGGCCGCGCCGGCCACCGCCTGGACATCGCGGTCGGCCCAGGTCGACAGCTTGTAGTGCAGTTCGTTGAGATAGGGCAGTTGATTGCCCTTTTCGTCGACCTTCCAGTAATAGGGATTGCGGCGCATGACGATGATGTCGTCCGGCCGGTATTCGACCGGCACCCAGCCACCCATCACCGGCATGTTCATGAATTCCGGCGGGAAGGCATTTTTGAACTGATCATAGGTATTCTTCGAGTATTTCGGATGCTGCGGCTTCAGGATGTGCGCGGGGCCCGGACAGAAGGTGCCGTAGGCCATGGCGTACAGGTACTGCTTCGGGAAGGCATCCTTGAAGGTCCATTCGACGGTGTAGTCGTCGATCTTCTTCAGCGTCGTGCCGACGCCGAAGGTTTCCGGCGTCGCACCGTTCAGCGGCGAGACGTTAGGATCGACCACCTCGTCGTCCCAGTAGAACATGACGTCGTCGGCATTGAAGGGCACGCCGTCCGACCACTTCGCTCCTTCGATGAGGTGCATGGTCAGCCTGTGGCCATCGCTCGACCAATCCCAGCTCCTGGCCAGGTTCGGCAGCGGCTCGGTGTCCTTGGCCTCGACCTGGAACAGCGGGGCGGTGCGCGTCAGGCATTCGGAGAGGCCGATGTCGATGCCGCCCCAGCCTTGCGTCTGACCGGCGCCGTAGTTCCAGCCTTCCGGCCGCCCGCCGATGACGTGGCGCATCGTATCGCCATAGACGCCGATGCCGTCCTGCATGTTGCCTGTCTTGAAGACCAGCGGATCTTTCGGCAGCCTGTCTTTCACCGGCGGCAGCTTGCCGGTCTTGACGTATTTCTCGGTGACCCAGTCGGGCTCGTGATATTCGGGGAGCGGCTTGAACTCCAGGATCGAGTCTCGCGCGACATAGTTGATCTTGCCTTCGGCGGGAAACGGTGTCGGCGCCGGCGGAACCGTCGGCTCGGAAGCGTAAGCACTGAGTGCCGAGACGCTCAGCGTCAGTCCGGCAGCAAGGCCGATATTGCGTAAATTCCTCACGGTCTCTCTCCCTCTTGTTTGTCCGGAGCGTTTGCACCCGCTCCGCCTCTTCTCGAATTCAAACGGCTTCGTGGCAGTGGATCCGCCTCCCATGGATCCACCATCACCGCATGAATTTTCAGCCGGCCCGTCTCAGCCGGCTTGCTTCAGCGCGGCTTTTTCGGCGCGCAATTCCTCGATCGAGCGAACGCTGCGCCGTGCGGCGCCCGCCCACTCGCGGGTCTTCACCTGAGATGTCGACAGCCGCTCCCTTGCGGCCGGAACCGCATGGGCATATTGCGGCAGCCAAGCCGCCTGGGCGACGACCATTTCGTCGACCATCTGCCAGACCTCCTCCGGCGTCGAAACCGCGCCGACCAATGGGTCATGCAGCACGGCGAGCTTCAGAAGATCGATGTCGCCTGATATCGCGGCATGCACCGACATGCGCTGGACGTTGATCGAAGCGATGCAGGTGGCGGCGCAGGCTTCCGGCAACGTGATGCCGGCGGCCATGTTGATGCCAAAACGGTCGACGAAGCCCGGCGACTCGATGATGGCGTCCTGCGGCAGGTTGGTAATCACGCCATTGTTCTTGACGTTGAAGTGGCCGCGATAGACCCGGTTGGTCTCCAGCGCCTCCAATATGTGGCTGGCATGCTCGTTGGAGCGCTTCTCCCGGTCGATCGGCTTGGACGCCGCTTCGAGGAACTGCGGATATTCCGTCTCGAACCAGTTGCGGGTTTCGGTGGAGTAACGGAGATAGCCGCCAGTCTCGCCATGGATCCAGTCGGACATATCGATCCAGCGCGTGATCTCGTCGGGACGTTTGCGGTACCAGGGCAGATATTCGGAAAGATGGCCGTTGCTTTCGGTCGAATAGACGCCGAAGCGCTTCAGGACATCGATGCGCAGTTTCTCCTGCCTGGAATAGACGGGATGCGCCTCGAAGGCAGCCACCAGTTCGTCCTTGCCGATGGAGCGGCCGTTCAGGCGCAGGCCGATGAACCAGGTCTGGTGGTTGATGCCGGAACAGACATAGTCGAGCTCCTGCGTGGACTTGGCGCCAAGCACCTCGGCGATCTGCTCGGCGCCGTGCTGGACGCCGTGGCAGAGCCCAACAGTGTCGACCTTGCCGTATTCGATCGCCGCCCAGGTGTTCATCGCCATCGGGTTGGCGTAGTTCAGGAACTTGACGTTCGTCTCGGCGACCTCGCGCATGTCCTTGCAGAAATCCAGGATCACCGGGATGTTGCGCTGGCCATAGAGAATGCCGCCGGCACAGATCGTGTCGCCGACGCATTGGTCGATGCCATATTTCAGGGGAATGCGGATATCGTCGGCATAGGCTTCGAGACCGCCGACCCGCACGCAGCTGATGACGTAGCGAGCGCCTTCGAGAGCCTGGCGGCGGTCGGTCGTCGCCGTCACCCTGGTCGGCAATCTGTTTGCCTCGACGATCTTGTCGAGGATCGCCTTGATCATCTGAAGGTTGTGCTCGCTGACATCGGTCAGCGCGAATTCGATGTCCTCGAATTCGGGCACGCACAGGATGTCGGTGAACAATTTCTTGGTGAAGCCGACGCTGCCCGCGCCGATGATAGCGATTTTGAAACTCATCAGCCGCACCTCATTCCACTTCGAATTGCAGGCAAGGAATGACAATGGGAAGCTGTAGCCACATGCCGACATGTATGCAGGACAAGCCGGAATCGGGCTCGCCAACCTCCCCGTCCGCTCCTCGACTGCGGATCTCTCTCGCTTTTCGACGGGGATTATGCGCTTATTCGCGAGCGCGACCAGAGAAGGATTATGCTTTCGGGGGTAATTTTGTGCTGCAGGATTTGATACAAAACGGACAGTCCATGCGCACGATCTCGCTGCCGCGCGGCCGCCAGCGCCTGCATGCCATGCCGACGAGCACGGGCTATGAAGTGCGCGAGGACGAGATCTACGACTGGGATGGGCGAAAGCGCGGCCAGACGCCGTTCACCGTGCTCCAGCACACGATCAGCGGGACTGGCCGGCTGCGCTACGAGAACCGCAATTACCGCCTGCAGAAGAACGACACATTGCTGGTGCTGGTGCCGCACAACCACCGCTACTGGCTGGCTGAGGACGAGCGCTGGGAGTATTTCTGGATTTCGATGAACGGCGAGGAGGCGTTGCGCATTCACAAGTCGATCCTCAGCGTCTCGGGTCCTGTATTTCGGCTGCAGCCGGCGACGATCGATCATCTTGCCGATTGCAGCCTGCGCCTGATCAAAGGCGCCGCTTCGCCGGGCGCTGCTTCGGCGATAGCCTACGAGGCTGCGATGGCGCTCTATGACGATGTCTTCGGCTCCCATGCCTTTGCCGAAAAACAGAGCGTTATGCAGCCGGTCATCGATCACATCAACGCAAATCTCGACAAGCCGCTGCCGGTGGCGGATCTGGTGCAGATCAGCGGCCTCAGCCGGGCCCATTTCTCACGCTGTTTTGCTGAAAGCGAAGGCTTGCCGCCTGCCGAGTTCGTGCTGCAGCAGCGTCTGCAACGCGCGGCGAAGCTGCTGACCAAGGCGGATTTTCTGCCGGTGAAGGAGGTCGCTATCCTGTGCGGCTTCGAGGACGCGAACTACTTTTCAAAGGTCTTCCGCCGCTGCTACGGCATCACGCCGAGCCAATTCCGCACCACAGGCATGTACGCCAATTTGCGGACTCCGGCCAGGCGTGGCGTCAGGGCGCCTGATGACGAGACCTGACGCCGCGACCGTTAAGCCGGCAGCCAGCTAGGCAGCGCGCAGACTGCCGCCATCCAGCCATTCGAGATCGGCTTGCGAAAGCGTGATGTCGAGAGCGCGCAGGCTGTCGTCCAACTCATCCAGCGTGCGTGGCCCGATCAGCGGGATGGATGGGAAGGGCTGAGCGAGCACATAGGCCAGCGCAATTTGGATCGGGCTCTTGCCCAGTCTCGCGGCAAGTTCGATCGCCCGGTCGCGGCGACCGAAATTCCGCTCGGAGTACCAGACCCGCACCAGTTCCTCATTGTCTTGCTTGTCCCGACCTGCGCGATCGGTGAAGAAGCCGCGCCCCTGGCTCGACCAGGCGAAATTCGGCATCTGCCTGGATGTCAGCCAGGCCTTCCATGCATCCGTGGAGGACGTGACGCAGCCTGCCCAGATCGGCTCCAGCATTTCAGCCAGCGAGAAATTGTTGGACAGCGCGCCGGGCTTTTGCTTGCCGGTGCGTTCGGCATAGGCGATCGCCTCATCCATGCGTTCCATCGTCCAGTTCGAGCCGCCGAACGGGCCGCGGATGCGGCCGGCCTTGACCTCACGATCCATCGCATCGACGAATTCGCCGACCGGCACATCCGGATTGTCGCGGTGCATGAAGTAGACATCGACATGGTCGGTCTGCAGGCGTTCGAGCGACTGGTCGAGCTGCTTGCCGATCACATCGGGATAGCAGAGCGGTGAATGCGCGCCCTTGGCGATGACCACCGATTGCGCGCGCACGCCACGGTTTTTCAACCACTCGCCAAGCAGCTTCTCGGTATAACCACCACCGTAGACGTAACCGGTGTCGAAGAGATTGCCGCCGGCCTCGAAAAAGGCATCGAGCAGGATCGAGCCTGAGGAAAACGTGCGGAAATCCTCAAAGCCGAGCGCCAGCACCGACGCCGGCTTCGACAGGCCAGGGATCGTGCGCTTGGCGATCGCCGTGCCGCCCGATCGCAAAGGCCGGCCGGAGATGGTGTTGGTACGCTGCTGGGCCTTCTCGATCCCGTATTCGAGGCCGGCGGCCGCCCGCCATTTGTCCAGCACGCGCAACGTGCCGAGGCTTTCCGCCCATGCCATGCCCGGCCAGGCGAATTCTTGGCCGCCGGCGCGGATGGCCTCACCGGCTGCGTCGACCTCGAAGGAATAGACATGGCGCTTCTCGTTGACGCTGATGGTCTCGCGCGTGCCATCGGATGCAATGACGTCGATCTGGCCGAGACCAACGTCGCGGTTGCCGCCGGCGAACCAGAAGTCCGGCACTTCGATGCGGCCTTTGGTGCCGAGGATGCGCAGAACATTGTCCTGGTTGAGCGAGATGCTGCAGGAGGCTTCGGCGACAATGCCACCCGGGAACTGCAGCAGCGCCGAGGCCCATTCGTCGACGCCGGACTGGCCAAGATGGGCAGTACCGACCACCTTGTCAGGCTCGGCGAAGGGTTTTCCGGCCGCGGCGCCGGCAATCAACCGCACCATCGAGACGGGATAGCCGCCGACGTCAAGAATGCCGCCGCCGGCGAGATCGTTGGCGTAGAGCCGGTGCTCCGGCATGAAGCGCGGCATCGCAAAACCAAAGCTCGACTTGATCATTCTGATCTCGCCGATGACGCCCGATCTGATCAGTTCCACCAGCTTCAGCGTCTGCGGATGCAGCCGGTACATGAAGGCTTCGCCGAGAAACGTGCCGGCCTTGCGCGCGGCATGCATCATGGCGTCGGCCTCGAAGGCGGTCAGCGCCAGCGGCTTTTCGCACAGCACATGCTTTCCTGCCTCGGCCGCCTTGATCGCCCATTGCGCATGGCCGGGATGCGGTATCGAAATGTAGACGGCATCGATTTCGGGATCAGCAAGCAGCGCATCGTAGCCATCGAGGATGCGGGCGCGGGGGAAACTCTCGGCGAGGCCAGGCTTGGCGGGATTGCGGGCACCGATGGCGACCAGCTTTCCGGTGCGCGAATCGGCCACGCCACCGGCAAAGGACTGGGCGATGCTGCCCGGTCCGAGGATGCCCCAGCGAATGGGCGTGGTTGCGGTCATTGTCATTCTCCTTGAAGGCTGGAAACGGCGGCCGGTCAGCGCAGCCGCAGTCCTTTTTCGTCGAACAGGTAGGATTTGCGGATTGAAACGGTGATCTCTGATGTGTCGGGGACCTTTGTCGCGTCGCGCTGGATCACCACGTCGTCACCATTGGCCGTTCTTGCGTAGAGGAAACTTGTGCCGCCCAGGTGCTCGACCACGTCGATGGCAACCACAAGGTCGGCGTCGCCCTCTCCGGCATTGCCGAAATGTTCGGGCCGCACGCCGACAATGACCTTGCTGCCGATTTTTGGGCTGCCCATTTCGGGTGCAGCGCCGGTCAGCGGTTGCGTGATGCGGGTCTTCTCCTGACCCGCCAGATCGACCACGACGCCACCCGCATCGTGCCCGACAACCCGGCCCTTGATGAAGTTCATCTTCGGCGACCCGACAAAGCCCGCAACGAACTGATTGTCGGGGTTGTCATAGAGATCGAGCGGCCGGCCGATCTGCTCGATATGGCCGGCGCGCATCACGACGATCCTGTCGGCGAGCGTCATCGCCTCGGTCTGGTCGTGCGTGACATAGATCATTGTCGTGCCGAGTTCCTTGTGCAGCCGGGAGATCTCGACGCGCATCTGGACGCGCAATTCGGCGTCGAGGTTGGAGAGCGGCTCGTCGAACAGGAACACCTGCGGTTCGCGCACGATGGCGCGGCCGATGGCGACGCGCTGGCGCTGTCCGCCGGAGAGTTTTTTCGGGCGCCTGTCCATCAATTCGCTGATGCGCAGGATCTCGGCCGCCCGCGTCACCCGCCGTTCGGTGTCGGCCTTTGGATTGCCGGTCATGCGCAAGCCGAAAGAGAGGTTCTGTTCGACGCTCATATGCGGATAGAGCGCGTAGGACTGGAAGACCATGGCGATGCCGCGGTCGGCCGGCTCGACATCGTTGACCACCTTGCCGCCGATGGCGATCTCGCCGCCGCTGACGTCCTCGAGCCCGGCGATCATCCTGAGCAGCGTCGATTTTCCGCAGCCGGAGGGGCCGACGAAGACGACGAACTCGCCGTCCTTGATGTCGATGCTCGCGCCATGGACGACCTCGAAGACGCCGAAGCGCTTGACGACACTGTTAAGCGTGACCGTTGCCATGCTGCCCCTTACTTGACCGCGCCGGCGGCGATGCCGGCGATGAAATGGCGCTGCAGCAGCACGAAGACGACGAGCATCGGCACCGTCAGCATCACCGCACCCGCCATGATGCCGCCCCATGACACCTTGGTGAGGCCGATCAGCGTGCCGAGCGCTACGGGTGCTGTCATCGAACCCGGCTGGCTGTTGATCAAAAGCGGCCACAGATAATTGTTCCAGGAGGCGAGGAACAGGATGATGGCGAGTGCGGCCAGCATCGGCCGCGCCAAAGGCAGCGCGACGAAGAGGAAGATGCGCCATTCCTTGACGCCCTCGACGCGCGCCGCATCGAAGAGATCGTCCGGCATCATCGAAAAACTCTGCCGCATGAACAGCACGCCGAGCGAATTGAACAGCGGCGGGACGATCAGCGCCACCCAGGTATTGGCGAGCTTGAAGTCGCGCGCCACCATGATGAATTGCGGGATCAGCACGACCGCATAGGGCAGCGTTATGGTGCCGAGGATGATGGCGACAACCGCGCCCTTGCCGAAAAACTGGTAGCGGGCCAGAGCCCAACCGGCCATCGACGTCAGCAGCACCGACAGGAATGTGTAAGTCACCGCCACCGATACCGAGATGCCGATGGCGCCGACGAAGTTGGTGTCACGCTGCAGATTGTTGAAATTGTCGATGAAATTGCCGTGCGGCAACAGCTCGATGCCGGGGCTGAAGATGCCGTTGTCCGGCATGGTCGAGAACACGACCATCATCCACAACGGAAACAGCCAGATCAGCGCCAGCGGCGTCAGGAACAAATGCAGAGCGATGCTGCGTCCCAGTCTGGCTGCGGAGCGCGAACTCATTTCGGTTCCCTCGTCAGCCACAGCTGCGCCAGCGTGATGGCGATCGCCAGGCCGGCCATGGTGTAGGCAACGGCCGACGCGTAGCCGAAATTGAGCGACCGAAAACCCTGGCGGTAAAGCAGCAGGCCAAGCGTCTCCGTGCCGCCGCCAGGCCCGCCGCGCTCGGTGATCAGGAACGGTTCGGTGAACAGCTGCATGGTGCCGATGATCGACAGCACGAGGCAGAACACGATGACCGGCTTCAGCAGCGGCAGGGTGATGTAGAAGAACTGCTTGAGCTTGCTGACGCGGTCGAGCGTCGCCGCCTCGTAGACATCTTCGGGAATGGACTGCATGCCGGCGAGCAGGATGATGGCGTTGTAACCGGCCCAGCGCCAGGTCACCGCGATCATGATCAGCGCCATCGCCGGCGTGACGTTGGAAAACCAGTCGATCTTGGGCAGGCCGATGCTGTTCAGGAGCTTGTTGATGATGCCGAAATCGAGGTTGAACATCAGCCGGAACACCGCCGAATAGGCAACCTCGCCGACCACCACCGGGGCGAAGAAGGCAAAGCGGTAGAGGCCGCGCGCCTTCAAGAGCGGCGAGTTCAAAAGCACCGCCATGACGAGCGCCAGCGAGATCATCACCGGCACCTGGATGACAAGGATGAGCAGCGTGTTCTTCAGGGCGTTGAAGAAGGCCGGATCGCCGATCAACCGGCCCCAGTTGAAGCCGGGCGCGAACCGCCACGGCACGGTACGCGTCGCCTGGAAGGAAATCATGAAGGAGCTGATGATCGGCCATACCCAGAAGATCGCGAAGATCAGCAGATAGGGCGTGAGGAAGCGATAGGCCGTGGCGTTGCGATTGCGCATCTTCCTCCTCCTTCATTTCGTTGCCGCTTCGGCCATGGCCCTCGCAGCAGCGGAGCCGGTTTGCCAGCAAATACAGGTCCCGTGGGAGAACCCCACAGGCCGCGACCAGGTCCGGGCGGCGCAAACGCCTGTCCCGGACCCGGCTTGGGAGGTTATGACTTGACGGGCAGTCCGGTTGCCGCCGCGATCTGGCTTGCGGCATCGTCGAGTGCCGTCTTGGCGTCGGGGTAGCCGCCGGCCAGATACTTGGTCTGCACGGCGCGGACGATGATTTCGGCGTCGCTCTGGAACTGCGTGCCGCGGCTCGGAACAACCTTCGGCAAGGTGCCGAGAATGTCCTTCCACACCGCCTGGCCGCCCCAATAAGGCAGGCCTTGCGCGACATAGGGATCGTCAAGCGCCGAGATCAGGGACGGCACCAGGCCGAACTCCTTCAGCATCGTGATCTGGCCTTCATTGGTTCCGAGCGTGTATTTCAGATAGGCGTAGGCGGCCTCCTTGTTCTTCGACGCCGAGGTGATAGCCAGTGAGGAACCGCCGAGATTGGCGGCGCGCGGCCCGTCGGCGGTGAGGCTCGGCATCAGATAGACGCCCCATTTGCCGTTTTCACCGGCAGATTCGGTGCGAATGGTGCCCTCATACCAGCCGCCATAGATCTGGGTGGCGACGGTGCCGGCGGTGTTGTTGGTGATCTTGGTGCCCCAGTCGGCCGACGAGATGATGCCGGCGTCCTTCATCTCCTTGACCTTGGTCATGGCATCGACGCATTTGGGCTGGTTGACCGTGATCGATTGTCCGTCCTCGGAGAAATAGGCGCAGCCCTGTTCGTTGGAGATCATGCGGAAGAATTCCGAGTCACCGTTGAAATCGGCATTGGTCATCGAGACGCCTGGGTTGGCGGCCTGGATTTTCTTGCCGGCGGCGATGAAATCATCCCAGGTCTTGATCGAAGTCGGATCGACGCCGGCCTTTTCGTAGAAGTCGCGGCGATAAAAGGCGGCCACCGGGCCGGAATCCCACGGCATTGCGTAGGCCTTGTCGCCCACTTCCAGCTCGGTGCGCTTGAAATCGGGGAACTTTTTCTGGTCTTCGGCTGTGTAGCCCAGCGTATGCAGGTCGACGAAGCAGTCGGGGAACTGGCTCCAGTAATTCTCGGCCTCACCGTTCTCGACGGTGACGATGTCGGGCAGGCCTACGCCGCCGGCGGCGCAGCCGGCGATCGACTTGTCGTAGGTTGGCTGGTTGCCGAGATCCTGGACCGTGACCTTGACGTCGGGAAATTGCTTGTTGAAGCCGGCAATGGTCGCCTTCAGCGATGAAGCCGCGACATTCCAGCTCCAGACGGTGATTTCGCCGGATTGCGCGAAGGCCGGGGCTGAGCCCAGGGCAAGCGCGAGCGCGGCGCAGGTCATTGTGATGCGCATTGAAATCCTCCCATTTCATTTGCTCTCTCACTGTGAGCGTGGCTAGACTATGCAGTGGGCAAGGCCTGTCGCCGTCAAAGGGAATATGAAATTGGCGGAAAGTAAGATGCCTGAACGGCCGTTCTACCAGCCTGGGGCCAGCAGCGTGGAAGGCCTGCCGCTGCTCCTGCAGATGTTTCACACCAATCCGCTGGTGATGCTCAAGCCGCATTGGCACGCCCAGGTCGAGGTTAATTTCATCGTGCGCGGCAGCGTGCATTACCGGATGAACGACTACGAGATTTCGCTGTCAGCCGGCGAGATGTGCCTGTTCTGGGGTGGCCTGCCGCACCAGATGGACGATTTGTCCGACGACGCCATCTATGCCGGGGCGCATCTGCCGCTGGTGCATTTCTTCCGGCTGCACCTGCCCACCGATATAAGGCACCGGCTGATGACGGGCGCGACACTGGTGACATCAGCCACCGACCAGTCCGACAACCATAATTTCGAGCGCTGGAACCGCTACGCCCGGTCCGGCGACCAGGCCAAGGCCGAACATGCCGTCAACGAATTGCTGCTGCGGCTGGAGCGGGTGCGGTTCGAGCCTTACCAACTCGTATTCGCAACTCCGACCGACCAGGAAACAGGCAGCCCCTTCGACCAGCAATCGTCGCGCAATGTCGGACGCATGTGCGATTTCATCGCCGAAAACTTCCTCTACGACATCGATTGCGTGAACATCGCGGCGGCCGCCGACATCCATCCCAAATATGCCATGAGCCTGTTCAAGAAATCCACCGGCATGACGCTCAACGAGTATGTGAACCTGTTGCGGCTGAGCTATGCGCAGGCGCTTTTGATGCATCAGGACGCCAATGTGCTGCGCGTCGCCATGGATTCGGGCTTCGGCTCGCTCAGCGCCTTCAACAAGTCGTTCCGCAAGCTCGCCGGCATGTCGCCCTCCGATTTTCGACGCGGCGTGACCGGCGTCAGATAGAAGGCGGCGACCAGTGGCGGGTCTGAGCCGCAAATGCATTGGTGCGCCTCGATCGCCGGCCAAAGGCAGTGCCACGGCATGTCAGCCGTCAATGGCGGCACGGACAGGGATGGCGAAGGCCGCATCGTGCCATGCCGTGCCCGATTCCGGCCTGCAAGCGGCATGGAAACCGGGGCACCGCACGGCATCGCTTTTCCTGCCTGAAATCGCCCACTAGGCGCTGGACAGGCCGAATTCCCGTGCTATAACCCACGCGCTTTCAAGGGGCGCCCACGGCGCCTCGATGAATTCCGGTCAACGAGTTTTCGTTTGCCGGCACAGGCCCAGATAGCTCAGTTGGTAGAGCAGCGGACTGAAAATCCGCGTGTCGGTGGTTCGAATCCGCCTCTGGGCACCATCCCCCCTTCTCCCGACACTCCCTTTCACCGAACCTTCTACGCTGCAGCTTCTGCAAGCGCCTGAAATTGTTGATCTTTTTCAGTCGCATTGCGCAGTTAAGCGGGACAGGGAGCGCTTCAGGAGCATTTGGTCCAACGAGGCGGGGGGATGGTATTTCCGTTGGTATTCGACATCCTGATGGTATCCAAACAGCCAAGGGAGACCTGACGAATGCCCCTCTCCGACGTGAAATGTCGAAACGCCCGCCCTGCTTCCAAACTCGCGAAATTGTCTGACGGGGGCGGGCTGCAGCTATGGGTACAGCCCACGGGCTCTCGCCTCTGGCGGCTCGCCTACCGCTTTGACGGCAAGCAGAAACTGCTCGCGCTGGGCAGCTATCCCCTTATCTCTCTCGCCGAGGCACGGGAGGCGCGCGATGATGCTAAAAGGCTCCTGCTAGCTGGCGTCGACCCTGGAAAGGAACGCAGCTTGCGGAAGGCCGATTCGGCAAAGGACTCCTTTCGCTCAATCGCGGACGAATATGTTGACAAGCTGAAGAAGGAGGGACGTGCCGACCGGACGATCAGCAAGGTCAAATGGCTGCTCGACTTTGCCTATCCGATAATCGGCGACAAGTGCATTCGGGAGATCGAGCCGGCCAGCATCCTTACCGCCCTCCGTCGCGTGGAGGTTCGCGGTCGATATGAGTCGGCCAGGCGACTGCGCTCCACCATCGGCAGCGTGTTTCGATACGCGATCGCGACCTCACGCGCCGAGACAGATCCGACCTTCGCCCTCAGAGGCGCACTCATCAGTCCGAAGGTAACGTCTCGCGCCGCGATTACCGATCCGAAGGCCTTGGGCGGTTTGCTGAGGGCGATCCATGCATTTGACGGACAGCCTACAACGCGAGCCGGTCTGAAGCTGATAGCGCTGCTGTTTCCCCGCCCAGGCGAGCTTCGCGCCGCTGAATGGGAAGAGTTCGATTTTGAAAGCTCGGTGTGGACGATCCCTGAAGCACGCATGAAAATGCGACGGCCGCACCGCATACCCCTATCAAAGCAAGCGATCAGCGTCCTGACTTCACTGAGAGAAATCTCTGGTGATGGATCGCTGCTGTTTCCTAGTGTTCGATCGGCTTCGCGTCCGATTTCCGACAATACCCTTAACGCCGCACTGCGTCGTATGGGTTACAGCAAGGAAGAAGCTACCGCGCATGGTTTTCGAGCAACGGCATCAACTCTGCTGAACGAATGCGGCAAGTGGCATCCGGACGCGATAGAGCGGCAGCTGGCCCACATTGAGAACAACGACGTTCGGCGCGCCTACGCCCGGGCAGAGCACTGGGACGAGCGCGTCGAGATGATGCAGTGGTGGGCCGATTATCTGGATGAACTCAAGAGCAAAAACCTGCGGGTGATCTCAATCGAGGGACGCCGCAAGCCTGCTGTCCACACACCAACGCGACCATCCACTTTGAAACCAACAGCGGCCGTTCATCAAACGCCGATACAAATCTCCAACCGCCGGAAATCATACTGACCGTCGAAAAACGCCACAACTCGACGCCAAATCGTAGGCCCGCATTGTCAGATTTTCCGGAGAGAAAGTTGACCGCGTTCGGCGGGAAGCTGCCGTTCTGCAGCCGACCCCATTTCCGTCATTCAAGCTGCCGATGGCCGGTTCCGAAACCGGCCATCTACCCGGCCCGGGGCCGCGCGCTATTAGAGCGAGAATCCCGTGGGCAGTGTGCGGTCCGTCCGTTTCGCCGGCATTAGTCCGTGGATCCGCTATCCCCGCCCGACTTTAACCTCCACAACCTTCCTCTCCATAGATCCGGGACAAGCCCTTGATGCGCGTCGCGATCGCGTCGACGAGGCGACCAACGATCTCATGGATGATCCCCTCCTGGCGAAGCTCTTGGGCGCACTCCGATGCCATATCGGGCATCACCGCGAGCTGATGGCGGATCGTCCGCACCGTGTACTCGCCGCCAACCTTTGCTGAGGACGCACAGCGCCCCCAGTGGCGCGGCATGATCTCCTCGATGGGATAGACTCTGTCGATCTTCATCGCCAGTTTAAGGTCGCGCATCTCAGATTGGATCTCTCCCCCGAGGTGCGGCAGAATGGAGGAGATGTCGTAGAGCGGAGCTAGGCGGGCCTCGCCCTGGGCTCCGAGCAGCATCGAGTAGTTCTTTGCATGCGCGTCCGTGCCGGCGATGATCCAGTTGAAGACGTTCGCGGCCATGAAGATCTGACGGTCTTGGACGGGGTCGAGGGAGGCCGACAGCACCTTTCTGGAGATCGTCGTGATACCTGGCCCACCCTGGTTCTCGTACTTGAGCGTCGGCATCACCGACAGGGCCTGGCACATGTCCTCCTGATGGATGCGGATGGTCTTGCCCTCGTTGTTGCGGCGGTCGTAGCGCTCGATAACGATTGCCTTTTCGCCTGCGAAGTCGAGAACCTGGCTATGTGCAGCGTCCATGCCGAGCTTGGATGCAAGCTGCAGGCAGAAATGCTCGTTCTCGGTATGCCCGTGCAAGTGCGGCAAAGGCGGCTTGAAGATGTGTGTCGTGGGCGTGTCGCCTAGAGGGATCCCCCAGCGATTGCTGCCCTTATCGAAATGGAACGCCGTCTTTGCCTGCGCACCAGCGAGACTGAACTGACCAGGATCGCCGATTCGCCGGGTCGCTGCACCATCTTTGCGCAGATCGCGCAGGCGGTCGCCGATCTGCGCCTCGGTGAGCAACTCCACGTTCTCGCCGCGGGAAATCTGGTCGCCACGCGAAAGGAACTGGACGGCGCCGGCGCAGTCGCGGCCGACATTCTTGAGCAGGGCAAACGGGTTTCGGGCGGAGACCTGGAACCTCTGCGCCCATCTGGCGAGGGTCTGCTCATTATCCGGCAGTAGGCCCCAGAGGAATGCCTCGACGACCTTGCCCTCGTAGGTCCTGGTGATCGTCGGCATGGACAGGGAGAGCGGGATCGCCACCGGGCCTTCCATCCATGCCTCGTGATAGGAGAACGAAAGCTTGCCGCCCTGCAGGTGGTGGAGCCCCCCAACCGGTCTGCCAGCGATATAGACGTCGAGGGTGTCGATCGGGTTCATCATGATCATCGTCATCTAGAGCTTGTAGGGAATCTCGTCGTCGTCATCGTCGACATGCCGTTCATCGGCATTATGATGATGATCAGCCGACGTCGGCGCCGGCGGGATCTGAAAGTCCATCTCCACACCAAGCGTGGTCAGCGCCAGCAGCACGTTGCCGATCTCGGCGCTGGGCTTGCCGTTCTCGATCCACGACACCCACGTCTGCGTCGTGGTGATCATTTTGGCCAAGGCAGCCTGTGACAGGCCGCGCCGGGTGCGGGCCTCCTTGATCAGGATTCCAATGTCGCGAGCTGTTCTGATCTTCATGGCGTATACGATTTCTGTATGAGCTAGCCTGATATAGGCTCATATATGACGGGTGTCAATATACGTTACTATATCAATTTAACGCTATATAGGTTCACATATCGGCAACCTTCATATACCAACCTATATAAAATCATTGCGCCACGCAACAATGTGCGATCGACCTTTCGCCACGGTACCATCGAGAATGACCGCTGGTCGAGAACTCAACAACTTGTCGGGGCCGGGAGCGGTCTGGTCCGCTATTCAATTACTGTTGGCGAGAAGCTGTCATTCAGCATCCGGTCTGGCGGCATCGTGACAAGATCGATTTTTGTCCGAAGAGAACGAGGCCGGCCGCAAGAAAAAGCCACGGCTTTTATGCACTTATTGTCTAGCAGGCTTAGTTGTTCCCCTGAAACTTGAATCTCCCTCAGACTCAGTGTCTTCTCAAGGTAGCCGCTGGGAATTAGACATGCCTTCAGGCTCGTTTCAACACCGCGTGTGGCAATGGATTGTCGCGTGCTTTCCGACGCCGGCTCACCTCGATGTACAGGAGCGCAATCATCGCTTCCTTGAAGAGGCGCTCGAACTCGCTCAGGCGAATTCCTGCACAAAGGAGGAGGCACTCGAACTGGTGGAGTACGGACCGGCGGCAACGCGGTCAGGATCAAGAACCTAGCGTGCTCCAAAACGACACCAAGCGCTAACCGTTGTCCAGTGTGGAAGATGATTGCCTTCGTGGTTTCTCCGACGCGCCGGCGCCCGGCAGACCTTCCTTTCTGGCCTTGGCAAACGCCCGGTCGCCTTCCAGGAACCCGACCAGCATAAAGGGGATCAGTTCCGCCACCGTTTCGGACTCGCCATAGGTCTCACGGTAAAGTGCGGCATAGTCGTTGAGTGCTTGGCTCAAGTCGGCGCCAACGGTGATGGTGATCTTCGAAGGTGTCCGGTCCGGAAGTTTTCCGAGTTTCAGGTTAGCCATGAAGTCCTCCTGTTCACCCCGTGTATGGCCGCAACACGAGGTCCTTGTGCACGATGACGCGCAACGGCCAACCAGGGCGCACGGTGATCGTGGGTTGGACGTTCAGGTTCTTTTCAGTGATCCGTTGGCCCGCTTGACTGACGTTCTGCTGGGTGGATTCACGAATTGCCTTGACCAAGTCGCTTTCATTTTCCCCAAAGCTCAACTCGGTACCAACCCCCAGCAATGTGGCTACCGCGACGCCCTTGATCAACTGCCAAGTATGGAAATCCACCTTGTCCTCGAGCCCGGCATAGCCGGCCGCGTCGGTCACGGGCAGATTGTCGATTTCGGTAGAGGAGCCGTCCGGCATCACGATGCGTTGCCACACCAACAGAGCGCGCCTTTGCCCAAAGGCTACAACGCTGTCGTAGGTGCCGATCAGCCGTGAGCCCTGCGGGATGAGCAGGATGCTGCCGGTGACGCTGTCGTGCACATTCTCGGTGATCTGGGCGACGACAAGGCCGGGCAGATCGGAATTGATGCCGGTGATCAGGCTTGCAGCGATCACGCTACCGGCCATGATCTGATAGGGCGAAGCCGGCGTCTGCAGTGCATGCGGGTTGTAGATCCCGCCGGTGTTCCGTTGATCGATGAAATCGAGCTTGCGCTGTTGATTGTTCTGGTCGCCCTCGGCCGGCGCGACGGAAGCTCGCTGGCCTTCGGTATCTGGCTGCGGAGACGCCGTCTCGAAAGGCGAACGTCCGCCCTGCCCATTGCCAAAAGCTTCCGTCTGCTGGGGCCGGTTTTCGATGCGGAAGAGGACTTGCGACTCGCGCGCCTCAATCGCTTGTTGTGCAAGCCGCTGCGCCTCGGCGGAAACGTCTTGCCCAGGTGCGATGCCAAGCTGGCGCTGGTGCTCGAGAATAGGACGGCCGAGATCCCCGGGCAGCGGCGGTCCAAGCACCGGAGCCTTCGGCTTGCTCCCGGAATAGTCCTTGGGCAGCGATTCAAGTCCCTCGGCGGTCGGGTTGCGGTCGGTGCTGTAAAGCTCTTCAGCCTGCTGCTTCAGGCGCAGTGCCGGCCCCTGCAGCGCCATCATCGTGACGCCAAAGATGGTGGCGGAGCCAACAGCTGCGATCGCGACGATTATGCCGCGCTTGAAGCGCACGGCCCGGCGCGGTGAGGCCCGCAGCTGCAGCTGTTCGGGATCGAGTTTGGGCGGAACATTGGGGCGGGACGTGTCGGTCATGAGCCTCCCCTCACCTGCCAAAACGCGAAAAGAGCGATATCCGCCGCGGCAGTTGCCGTCCGTCGGTCCTGGTGATGCGCACCACCTGCTGCTGCTTGGCGCCGAGACGGAGTTCAGCCGCGGCAAAGAGGCGCTCGACGATGTAGTAGTTGCCGTGCATCCGATAGTTGACGAGCTGGTTGTCCCCGTCAGCACCGACGATGAAGAGCGGTGGCGCCTCGCCCTGATCAATGCGCTTCGGGAACTCTATGTAGACCTTGCTGCCATCATCGAAGGCGCGCGTCGGTCTCCACGGCGGCGTGTCGCCGGTGATCGAATAGCGGAAGCGGATGTTTTCGAGTGCTACGTTCGAGGCCGCGGGCATTTCAGCCTCTGCCTGAGCGTTGCGCCGCCGAAGCGCCACGAGTTGGTCTTCGCTGTAAATCCAGGAGAGCGCCGCCATGGCAGTTTTCTCAGTGCTTTGAAGCTGCAGGTGATAGGATCGCCTGTCCGTCGTGATGACCAGATTGGTGGCAAGCCCCGGCGCGAATGGCTTCACCAGCACATGAGTGCGCTGGTCATCGCCTGAGCCACTAACGGTGTCACCGATCACCCAACGGACCGTATCGCCGGCTGAGACCGAGGTCAGCTTCTCGCCCCGCTGCAATGAGATATCGGTGACGCGCTCCGGCGCGGCGTAGAGCTGGTAGAGCGCGCCGTCGGCAAAGGGGTAAACCTGCACCGCATTGACATAGCCAAACTTGGTGGGTTGTTGCGTCGCCGCCTTGTTGGCATCGGCGACCTGTTCTTCCGGCGAGCGCTTATCTGGGGCGGGCTTGCCGGGTGCGGGCATCAACTGACCAGGCAACGGTAACGGTTTCGGCACTTCCACGACCTTGACCGGCTTCTCCGGCGCCTTCTCGATCGCGGCTGGTTTGAAGTCCTCGTGGTCATAGGAAATCTGAGGCGGCGGCACTGGCTTCGAGGCACAGGCCGAAAGAACCGCAACAGACGCCGACAGGATCAAGGCAGCACGAAGCAATGGGGCTCTATTTGTCATTGGCGGGCTCCTTAGGGGAAACGGGGGTTGGCGCGGCGCTGTCGAGCTCGCGCGACCAGTCGATGGCGTTGATGAAGACGCCGAGCGGGTTCTTGCGCAGCTGCTCGGTTGTCCTAGGCGGGCGGATGAGGATGGTGAGGATCCCGATCCAGCGCGTCGTGCTGGCGAGGCTGCCGCGCTCGAACACCTGCTCGGTCCATTTGACCTGGAACGAGCTGTCGGAAGCCCTGACCACGCTGGTCACCTGTACTGACACGCTGCGCGTGCCGATTTGGCCGAAAGGGTCGTTCGCCTTGGCATATTCGTTGAGGAAGAGCGCCGCTCGGTCGGTGGCAAAGTCGTAGGCCGACAGCCAATTCTGCCGCACCAGAACCGCATCGGTGGAAACCGAACGAACATTCTGGATGAAGCGGCTGAGATGCCAGGCGATCTGGGCATCGTCGGGCTGGTAGTTTTGGACTGCCGGCCCGACCGCGTGCGCCTCGCCAAAGCGGTCGACCTCGACGACATAAGGCACGACGCGGCCCTGCATCGACTGCCACAGAAGCCCACCGGAAAGCCCCGTCGTCAGAGCCAGGCAGCCAAAGGCCATGAAGCGCCAGTTCTTGGCCTGGACGCGCGCCGCGCCGATGCGCTCATCCCAGAGTTGGCTGGCCTTCTGGTAGGGTGTTACGGGTTCGGGCGTCTTTCCATAACGCTGAACGGGTCGCTTGAAGAGCATCTAGTCTTCCTTGTCATTGAGGGAGGGATTGGCGCCGCTTCCGCCCCGATCTCCATCGCGCACCGCCTGCGTGGCAGCATTGCGATGGGCGCGTGCGGTCTGTTCGGAACGCAGACGCCTTGCCCAGGCAGGCGCGGCCGCGGGAGCTACAACTGGAGAGCTTCCGCTCATCGAGCTGGTCGGCATGCCGCCGGTCATCCAGCCGGCATCGCGACCGGCGTCGGCACTACGGCGGAATGGTTCTGCTGCGGATCGCATTCCCCGCATCGCGGCGCCGCTAGCGGCACTCGCAACCCCCTGCAGCCCAGCAGCTACCCCGGACAGCCCGGACTCGGGCGATGTCGCGCGCCCCGTTTGCCAGGCGACGGTGGCAGCGGACCCCATGGCGGTGCCGGCACGGACTGCGGCGAGGCCGCCGCCTGTTGCCATGCGCGCGCCGGCAAACGCAGCGCCTCCGGCAACGAGCGTTGATCCAGCTGCGGCCGCCGTTGTTCCAAGTGCCGCGCCGGCGCCAAGCTGCGGCGCGCCGGAAACGAGACCCGAGGCAATCCCGGGGCCGAAAATGCCGAGCCCAAGCAGCGCCAGCGCACCCAGCACCTGAGACATGGCCGCCGCCAGGTCCGGCTCCTGGCCCTGCAGGGCGGAAGCGAACTCGCCAAAGAGCGTGGAGCCGATGCCGACGATGACGGCAAGCACCATCACCTTGATGCCCGACGAAATCACATTGCCGAGCACGCGCTCGGCCAGAAACGCCGAACGGTTCCAGAGCGCGAAGGGCACCAGGACGAAGCCGGCCAGCGTGGTGAGCTTGAACTCGAGGATGGTGATGAAGAGCTGGATGGAAAGAATGAAGAAGGCGATGAGGACCAGGAACCAGGCCAGAAGCAGCACGAAGATGGTGAGCGCGTTACCGAAGATCTCGGGGAAGCCTACTAGCTGGCTCGCTTGATTGAGGAGCGGCCAGGCGCCCTCGAAGCCGGCCGCGGCAATGCGGCCTGGCCGCAGGAGACTGTCGGCGGACAGGTTGCCGGCCGATGCGTTGATGCCGAGACCGGCAAAGGAGCGGTAAATTATGTCGGCGAGGTTCTTGAAATTGTTCAGGACGAAGGCGAAGGCGCCGACATAGAGCACTTTGCGAACAAGCCGGCCGAGAATGTTGGGCTCGCCGCCGAACGCCCAGACCAAGCCCGCGAGCGTGATGTCAATGCCGATCAGAATGGTGGTGAGAAAGGCGACGTCGCCCGAAAGCAGACCGAACCCACTGTCAATGTAGCGGGTAAAGGTCTCCATGAAGCGATCGATGACTCCGAGGTCGTTCATGTCGCCGCCTTCCTCGTTGTCTTGAAGAACTGCCGCTCAGTTGCCGGGATAAGCCGTGCCGGTGCCCAGGAAACGCTTCGTCGTCTCGCGAGCGGCTTCCTCAGACTGCGCCTTGCGCGCCGCATCCTCGGCTTCGGCCCGGAACTGGGTCGCAAGCAGCGTCTGGATCTGCATCTGCTGCTTGGTCGAAAGCGCGATCAGCTGATTGGTAGCCTGGCTTGCCTCGAGGGCACCTGCCGCGCCCTGACTGCGATTGACGAGATCGGTAAGCAAGTCGCCATCGGCCTGCACGTTCTCGACGATCTGCGACTGCGCGCTCATGGTCTGGCGGAACGCCTGCATGGCGCTCTGCCAGCGCTCGCGCGCGGCGCTCGCCACATCGCTGACCTTGATGGTGGCGTCGTAGCTTTCCGGATATTGCTGGCGCCACTGGTCCTGCAGCTTGTCGAGATCGAAGCTCAGGCCGCTCGCCTGGGTCATCAGACCGTCAATCCGTTGGAGCGAGCCGGTAAGCTGGCCCACGGAAGAGAAATCCAGGCGCTGAAGGTTGCGCGCCATGTTCTGCAGCATGGTCGCCTGGTTCTGAAGCGACTGGATTTGGTTGTTGATCTGCTCCAATGCGCGTGCTGCCGACAGCACATTCTGCGTATAGTTGGACGGGTCAAACACGATGAGCGCATAGGCCGGCTGGACGTAGTCAGCCATCGGTTTGGCAATCAGGGAAACGGTGACCAGGCTAGTAAAAAGGCGGCGTCCGATCATGACGATTGCTCCTTGTTAGGTTGAGGAAATTGCTGGAGAAGCTCGGCAGCCCAATCCAGGCCGCGCGCACTGAAGAAACGGGCGGCAAAGCTGCCCTGCCCTTCTTCGGAAAGAATATTGTCGATCAGGGTCTGCGCGGCCGGGTCGGAGGCGCCGCAAAGCGCAAGAGCGATCGGGCCTAGCCCGAGCTCGAAGAGGCGATTGCCGCGGCGCGACTGCAGATAGTAGTGGCGCTTCGGCGTGGCGCGGGCGACCAATTCGATCTGTCGCTCATTAAGACCGAAGCGCTCATAGGCTGCCCGTGCCTGCGGCTCCACCGCACGATCATTGGGGAGAAAAATGCGCTGCGGGCAGCTCTCGATGATTGCGGGTGCGATAGAAGAGCCGGCGATGTCGGCAAGCGACTGCGTCGCGAAGATGACGGAGACGTTTTTCTTACGCAGCACCTTAAGCCATTCGCGGATGCGGGCGGCAAAGAGCGGGTTGTCGAGATAGACCCAGGCCTCGTCGAGCATGAGCAGCGTCGGCCGCCCGTCAAACCGGTCCTCAAGACGATGGAACAGATAGGTGAGCACAGGCAGCACAGCGCCTTGGCTGTGCATCAGCTCCTGGGTTTCGAAACACTGCACATCCGAGATGGCCAGCCGGTCGTCATCGGCATCGAGCAGTCGGCCGAATGGTCCGTCGAGCGTGTAGGGCATCAATGCCGATTTGAGCGCATTGGACTGAAGCAGGACCGACAGGCCAGTCAGCGTGCGTTCCTGCGCCGGCGCGGTGGCGAGGCTGGTGAGCGCCGACCAGATTGCCTCCTTCACCTCCGGGGTGACGGTGACATTCTCGTGGGCAATGAGGCCGGCGATCCATTCGGCCGCCCAGCTCTGTGTGGCCGGGTCGTCGATGTGGCGCAGCGGCTGGAAACCAAGCGCACCATTCGCACCCAACGCATGGTGGTCGCCGCCCATGGCAAGCGCGGCGGCGCGGGCCGAATTGCCTTTGTCGAAGACATAGATTTGCGCGCCAGCGTAGCGCCGGAACTGCAAAGCGATCAGGGCAAGCAGAACCGACTTGCCGGCACCGGTCGGCCCGACAATCAGCATGTGGCCGACATCGCCGATATGGGTCGAAAGCCGAAACGGCGTCGAGCCGCTGGTTTCGGCGAAAAGAAGCGGCGGAGCGTGATCGCCGGTGACCTCGGCAAGGTGCTCGTTCTCCGCTGGACCTGCCCACACGGACGACAGCGGCACGAGATGGGCAAGGTTAAGCGTGTGAACGAGCGGCTGGCGAACGTTGGCGTAGACATGACCCGGCAATGAACCAAGCCACGCTTCGACGGCATTGATGCTTTCGCGAATGGTGGTGAAGCCGAGCCCGTTGACGATCCGCTCGACGGCGCGAAGCTTTTCCGCGGCGGCTTTACGGTTCTGATCCGACACCGTCACCGTTGTGGTGAGATAGCCGAAGCCGACATGATCGCCGCCCAATGCCTGCAGTGCTGCATCGGCATCGAGCGCCTTGTTGTCGGCGTCGCTGTCGACGAGAGGCACCGGTTCGTTGGTCACCACCTCGCGCAGAATAGCCGCGATCGATTTGCGCTTGGCAAACCACTGCCGCCGGAGCCGAGTCAGCGTCTTCGTGGCTTCCGCCTTGTCGAGTGGAATGAAGCGCGTCACCCAGCGATAGGCGAAATCCTGGTTATTGAGCGCATCAAGGATTCCTGGCCGGGTGACGTTCGGAAAGCCGAGAACTGTGAGCGTGCGCAGATGCTGCTCGCCCAGCATCGGCTCTAGGCCGCCGGTCAGCGGCGCGTCAACCAGGACGCCGTCGAGATACATTGGCGTTTCCGGCACGGCGACCGGATGACGGCGTGTCGAGATCGTGCCGTGCAGGTACGTCAGGGTCTCGGCATCGTCGAGCGCGCGCACCTCGGGCACGAAGCCCGAAAGAAGATCGAGAACGCGGTCAGTCTCGTCTCGGAACCGGGCAAGCTCCTGGCGCCAGTCTCTTTCCCCTCCCAAGTCATGCGAGTCGACGAGAGCACTTTCCGCGCGCGCTTGGCCATCGGGCCCAGGCATGAAGACCAAGGTCAGATGATAGATGCTCTCGAAATGCGCGACCTTGCCCTCGAAGGCCGCGCGCCGTTCCTCATCGATCAGCCATGAGGCAGCATCGGGAAGGGCCGAGCTCGCATAGCCCAGCGCTTCGATGCGCTCGGCCTCGAAGAATAATGCCCAGCCAGAGCCGAGCCTTCTCAGCGCATTGTTTGCCCGCGCGCATATGCCGATGAGTTCGGCCTCCGTCGCGCTTTCAAGGTCGGGGCCACGAAACCGCAATGTCCGTTGGAAGCTGCCATCCTTGTTGAGCACGATGCCGGGCGCGACGAGTGCTGCCCAGGGCAGATGGTCGGCAAGCCGGTCGGCTTTGCCGCGGTATTCGGAAAGCTTCAGCATGCAAGCCAGCCCTTTTGACGAAGATGACGGACAAGCACGCTGGCAAAATCCGGATCACGCCGTGCGGCAAAGACCGCGAGCGTGTGGCCGGCGATCCAGAGGATCAGACCGGCAATCCACTGCTGCAGGCCTAGGCCGATGGCCGCGGCCACCGTGCCATTGAGGATCGCCACCGCCCGCGGCGCGCCGCCGAGCAGGATCGGCTCGGTGAGCGCCCGATGGACCAGAACGTCGAAGCCTTCGATATGCTGCTCTCCGGTGCTCATCAGACGACTGCCCCGCCGCCAAAGGAGAAGAAGGAAAGAAAGAAGCTCGAGGCCGCGAAGGCGATCGACAGGCCAAAGACGATCTGGATCAGCCGGCGGAAACCGCCCGCCGTGTCGCCGAAGGCAAGGGTCAGACCGGTGGTGATGATGATGATCACCGCGAGGATCTTGGCGACCGGCCCCTGCACCGATTCCAGAATCTGCTGCAGCGGCTGTTCCCACGGCATGCCGGAGCCGGCAGCGTGGGCCTGGGCCGTGAGAAGAAGCGCGACGGCGGCGAACGAAAGAAAGCGAAGCTTCTTGCGCATGAGGTGACCTTTCAGAGCTGCTGGAGTTGCGGAAGTGTGAGCGGGGTGACGGCGTAATCGCCGCTGCCGTCGAGACCCGTGACCTCGGCGATCGCGTCAACGCGGCGCGCGGGCCCTCTTCCGGCAATAAAGATGACCAAGTCGACGGCATCGGCGATCAGCCGGCGGGGAACGGTGACAACGGCTTCCTGGGCGAGCTGCTCAATACGATAGAGTGCGGAGCGTGCCGAATTGGCGTGAACCGTGGCAATGCCGCCGGGATGTCCGGTGTTCCATGCCTTCAGCATATCGAGCGCTTCCGCGCCTCTGACTTCGCCGACGATGATGCGGTCGGGCCTCAGCCGTAAGGTCGAGCGTACGAGATCGGCGAGTGTGATGGAGCCCCGCCTCGTCCTCATGGCAACGCAGTCCTTGGCCGCGCATTGCAGCTCGCGGGTGTCCTCAATCAGGATCACCCGCTCATCGCATTCGGCGACTTCTGCCAGTAGAGCATTGGTAAGTGTCGTTTTGCCCGACGATGTGCCGCCGGCGACCAGGATGTTGCGCCGCTCGCGCACTGCCTTCCTCAGGGCATCAGCCTGCAGCGGGAGCATGACGCGATCGGCGACGTAGTTGGCCAGCGTGTAGAGTTTTGCCGCCGGTTTGCGGATGGCGAAGCATGGCGCCAGCACGACCGGCGGTAGCAGACCCTCGAAGCGCTCGCCTGATGGCAATTCGGCACTGACAATCGGACTATCTGCATGCGCCTCGGCGCGTACATGGGAGGCGACGAGCCGGATGATGCGTTCCGCCTCGGCAGGATGCATATGCACGCCTGTATCGACCCGGCCTTCTCCCAACCGGTCGAGCCTCAGCGCGCCGTCGGGGTTGACCATCACCTCGATGACGGTCGGATCGGCAAGGGCCTCGGTGATCGCGGCGCCCATGGCTGTGCGCAGCATGGCTCGGCGGCGGTGGTCCGCTGCGGGATGAGAGTTCATCCTTCGCCTCCGTTGCCATTGCCGTAACCAAGCGAGCGCTTCCCGGAGGCTATCTGGCGACCGACCTGCTCGACGAATTTGTCAAAGCGCTCTTGGGCGATCGCCTGTGTCGCCCGATCCGGAATTGGCGTGTGCGCATGAAGCGTGATTGAAAAGCGGATTAAGAGCGCCAGGCTCTCCAGAGTTATTTCGGCGTCGCGCCTGACATGGTCGAGATCGCGGGAAAGACGGTCCAGCCGCTTGCCGTAGCGCTGGTCGAGCTCGTTTTCACCACGCCGTTCGATGAAGGCCTCGACCGCTTTCGCGACGATTGCCGATTTCGTGGTCGACGGGTTGCGGCTGAGGGTTTCCAGCTTCTCGCTCAATTCGGGTTCGAGCAGAAACTGGTGGCGAATGCGATGGGGCTTCATACGTCTCGTTCCGACTGGCCGGCGCTGATGCGCCGGTGCGAACGAACATCGCCGAGATCCGCAAAATCGCTTATGGGCGTTATCTACGCCGAGATACGCCTCAGTTGCGGAAAGCGTTCAGAAGCCGGGGATGATGTCCTTGTCGTCGCCCCTTCCCTCGTTGAGGCCGTAGGCGCTCGCCGCGGTAGAAACCCGGTCCATGACGCGCTTGTCTGCGAGTGCCTCGGCGTCATCGTCCGACAGATTGAAGAGGTCATCCTGATCAGGCTCCCGAGAGACGACGACGTGGTCTTCAGGCAGGCCGGGATGACGCTGCTGTTGCACGCCGCTCCCTTCTTCGATTGCCGCGACGGCGTGTTCGTCATCGGCAGCGAGACGGCGGTCAACACTGCGGACTTGTCCGCTCCAATCGTCGGGGCGCGACGCAGGACAGTCCGCGTACAGACCGTCGCGCAACACCGGCGCCGGCAGCACCCGTTCGGTGAAATTCGGATCCTGGTAATAGCGCAACTTCTGGGCGCGGATCGGCGGCAACCCGGAAACAAGGATTAATTCGTCAGCTTGCGGCAACTGCATCACTTCGCCAGGCGTCAGCAGCGGGCGAGCGGTCTCCTGGCGACTGACCATGACGTGCGAAAGCCAGGGCGCCAGCCGGTGGCCGGCGTAGTTGCGCATGGACCTGAGTTCCGTCGCCGTACCGAGCGCATCCGATATGCGTTTGGCCGTGCGCTCGTCGTTGGAGGAAAAGGCAATGCGCACATGGCAATTGTCGAGAATGGCGTTGTTCTCGCCATAGGCTTTGGAGATCTGGTTCAAGGATTGCGCGATCAGATAGGCGCGGATGCCGTAACCCGCCATGAAGGCGAGCGCGGTCTCGAAGAAGTCGAGGCGACCAAGAGCCGGAAATTCGTCCAGCATCATGAGCAGTTGGTACTTGCGGCTTTTCTTCGGGTCACCTTCCAGCCGCTCCGTCAGTCGCCTGCCGATCTGATTGAGCACCAGTCGCACCAGTGGCTTGGTGCGCGAAATATCCGATGGCGGCACCACTAGATAGAGCGACATCGGTCGTTCCGCATCCATGAGGTCGGCAATGCGCCAGTCGCAGGCCGATGTTGCCGAGGCAACCGTCGGATCACGATAGAGCCCGAGAAACGACATTGCGGTCGAGAGAACGCCAGAACGCTCGTTCTCTGACTTGTTCAGCACCTCGCGAGCCGCCGAGGCCACGACGGGATGGACCCGAGGTGTGTCCGCCGTGCCGAGGTGGTTGGTGGTCATCATCCGCAGCAGTGTCGCGGCAAACGAGCGTTGCGGATCCGACAGGAAAGTGGCGACGCGCGCGAGCGTCTTTTCTTCTTCCGCGTAGAGCACGTGCAAGATGGCCCCGACCAAGAGTGAATGACTAGTCTTCTCCCAATGATTCCGCCGCTCCAGCGCGCCTTCCGGATCGACGAGAATGTCCGCGATGTTCTGAACGTCGCGGACCTCATCTGAACCCCTGCGCACTTCCAGCAGCGGGTTATAGCGCGCCGATCTCGAGTCGGTCGGATTGAATAGGAGGCAGAAAGAGAACTTCGACCGCCAGCCGGAAGTCAGCTGCCAGTTCTCGCCTTTGATGTCGTGAATGACGGCCGAGCCGGTCCAGGAAAGAAGCGTTGGAACGACCAATCCCACGCCCTTGCCCGAACGTGTCGGCGCAAAGGCCATGACATGTTCCGGCCCGTCATGTCGCAGATAGTGATCCTTCAGTTTGCCAAGGAAAACGCCGGCCGGCTCAAACAGGCCTGCCTTCTCGATTTCCCGAGCCGCGGCCCATCGTGAGGAACCGTAGGTGGTGACCAACCCCCTCTGCCGCGCGCGCCAGAGGGAGCCAGCTATTGCGGCCGCACACCCCAAGAATCCGCTGGCTCCGGCAAGCATGCCGGCCTTGTCGAAGACCTCAGGCGCATAGGCGTCGAAGTGAAACCACCATTCGAACAGTTGCCACGGCTTGTAGATCGGCCGGGCCGCCGCGGCAAACCATGGCGCGCCAAGCTGCGGCTGATAGTCCAGCATGTGGGCGCACCATTGCGTTGCCGCCCATACGCCAACGATGACGATGGCGATCACAACTACGATCTGGCCGACAAGGAGCTTCGTCGGTGTCACGGGCACAGCCTCCACTGTTTGGTAGTAGATGGAAGCAGCATGACGTGACGTTTCAGAATATCGAAGATACCCAATATACGCGCCCGTGCGATGCAGTGAACGTTGCAGGCTTGGAAGACTGGGGCGCCAAGAAGTGTCATCGCGAAGGGCGACGAGCGAATGACTTGTATGGGGGCCGGTTGCGGACGGTCTGGTAATAGGAGACGTCGGCGGAAAGCTGCCATTCCGTGTCCTGCCAAGGCAAAGTTTGCCTGGTTAGCTTCTGCCCCCATTTCGGTCGTTTGATCTACTCCTAAAACGTCCTCGAAGCAGACTGGTGGAGTTAGGCCTTGATCCTCTGGTGGCACGTCGCAGTCGAGACAATCAGGATAATCTCATTGGCAAAGGTTAGTCGGGATCTTCCTCTTGGCCGTTAACGGGCTCGGGAGCCGGAGCGCTGAAAGTCACCCCGTCTACGCGATGCACGCGAAAGCTCTCGGGAATAGGCACGATCCGCGTCCTAGGCGGAGGTTCCGGCGAGAGCCAATCCGACCATAGGCCAGAGTCGCTCGATGGTGGCGTCTCACTCGCCGGTTCGGCTAAAGGCCCAACCACAGAGGCTGATCCCAGGAGCGCTATGTTCCGCCCACCGGGATGTTGCGCAGATCCATAGATTATCGCATCTATTGTGCGCTTCCTACGAGCGAACTCGAATTCGCGATTTGAAAGGTACTCTGCAACAGCCTGCGTTGGTACGTAGTCCAAGTGGACATCGTCGGGGAGGATCGGACGAGCAATCTCGTTCATGAAGCCTGTCATAAACAACCATTGCGCAGCTCGTTTCCGGGCCTTGGTTGCGAATGGGTCATACGCCTTCGGCCTAGTACCAAACAACGTGGTGTCTAACACGCAGATGGGCTCCGTGATGCGGAATTCGGCGACGGCCACAAACTCACCGACACTAGGTCTAAGCTCTGCGATGCAGGTGTCGGAATCATATGCACCATAGAAGGCCGAAATACCCGACGGGTTCAGGCGGCCTGGCTTTCGCAGTCGCTCTGGCGGTGGCCCCAGTTTCCCAGCGAGATCGGCCTGAATCTCTTGGCGCTTGGCAGGCTCATTGGCAACCCTCGCGCGTACGAAGTTGGCCCCTTGCCCTCCAGGGTCTATCATGTAGACAGGCCCTGAACGGTTGATGTCTCGCTGCTGGTGCACATCCTCAAAAATGCGCCGTAGAAGATCCTCCGCCTCCGCATTGAAGAACCGGCGCTGGTGCATCAGACTGGTCTTAAATGCCGACCAAAGCTGGTTGTGCTCGCTTAGCCCCGTCTGCTCTCTCGAGTACCGATAGTCATTATCGTAGAATGCTTCTTCACCGTCGGGCGGCCAATAATTGTCTGCGTCAATGAGTTCAGCGATTAACCCATCAATAGCCCTTGTGTCGTCCGCACCCGTTAAGTCGAGTAGCGTATCTTCAAGGTCAGCTCCCGCAGTCTCGACATATCTATCGTAATAGGCGTCATACGGCCCGCCCACGAAATTCTCTCTAAACACCGGGTCAACAATGGCGGCAACTGCCGTGATCGGAATTCCCTTTTTCGTAGAGTGGAAATCGCAAGAGACCCCGTTAGGAAAAGATCGTCTCTCTTCTTGGATCCGCCTCTTCAATCCGCTTGCGAAAAAGCAATCAGGGCAAACGTTCAAATTCTTCTCCGGAGTCGACAACAAACATTCTGGTCACAGATCCCGCGAGCCCAACGATCGGTGATCACCGAACCGTCTAAGAGTGTCACTTTTTGCTCGAACCGAGTTGCAGAATGTCTAATTTGGCTGACTGCAGCTTACAAGCCGCCATTCCGCTTCGACCTAAACCAACCAACGGGAATCCACTGGACCTCCAGATGAGAAGGATTATCCCGGCAGATAGGAGCCGAGACCGGAACGGCGACTTTCGAAAGGCGAAAACGAGTAACCAGCCATTCCGGTGGTTCAGCCTCCAACGGGCCGGCAATGATCTTCATTCGGTGTTATGTTGCCGCCGTCACTGCTGCCGACGCGGTGGCTGGAATCGGCTCCTCCCATTCCCCGCGTATCCACAACGAGTGAAGTTCAAAATCGGCAGTTTCAGCATTCTGCTCCGGATCTCCGTATACAGCTGTCTCGACATAGGGGATGCCTACGTCAAAGCCGTCGCTAGAGCCCTTTCCAAACTTATGATCATAACACGCGAGCAACACGCCAATCGAAAGCAGCTTTGATGAGAGAGGCGACACAAACAGCTTACAGCCACCCATAGGTTTGAGGGCTTTTTTGTATCGTTCCATGGCCGTGAATATTTGGCGGTATGCCTCGAACGGATTGTATTCGCTTGCAAGCAAGATGTTTGCCGGCTCCACCTTGAAGTCGTCGAACAGAGTGTCACGGTGCTCACCGACCACCTCGTCCCCTCGCCGTGGCTTTCTCGTAGGAAAAGGGATAACCGGGCAAATCTCATCCGGGTTCACATGGTCTTGTATGAGATGCAGTCGGTCACGCTGACCCTCACCCAAAACAGGAAACCACACCCGCGGCCAATTCTGAGTAGTCTGCTCTTCAAGATGTCCGGAGAAGCCAAGAACGAAGGTTACGCTGTCCCTGAGACTGCCTTTCGCCGCGCCGAGATCCGCAGAAACACTCTCGGATGTGGTCACGTGAAGATTTACGCTTGGGCCGTTTGCTTCGGCCAGCTTATCAAGTTTGAAGAGAAGGACGCTGACAGCGGTAAGTGCCACCATGCGCGGCATAGCGCTGATGTCGACAATGACATCGTCAAAGTCGTGACAATCTCCCGCTCTGTCCAATGAAGCTTTGGTATTTCGTGGAGTTACAGCAGCGCCTACGGGGCCTCCAATCTCGATCGGCACAGCAACGATCTTTTCCGCGGGAACGAGTTTCAAGAGTCCTTCGTGGTTGGTCGCCGTGAGTTCCGATCGCTTCGGGCTGTCGCCCAATCCGTTGTCGAACACCAACTGCCAGACCGATATATCGGCGTCCAGGGCATGCAAGCGTCGAGCAGTTTCAAGAGTTCTGATATCGAAACCGCGACCAATCACGAGAAGGACCTTACGCTTCTTGGCCGACAAGCGCCGTCGCCAGAACGTGGTGAAATCGGAGTCGAGTGTGAGGGAGTAGGGATCCCATCGCATTGCCGGGCTAGGACTAGACAAGAGTTGCCTCCTCGGCCACCGCGATTGCCTTCGCTCCTGCTTCTTGCCAGTGAAGCAAGCTCTTCAGTGTTTGATGTCTCCAGCCGCCGTAACCAAGTGGCAGGCCAAAATGTACGCAGAGAAGTCGGTTCAGATAGAACACGACATATTCCCGACCATTATTTCTATGGTCGAGACGTGGCATCAGCAGGTTATGCGACACGAGAGACGTCATGACGTCTCGAAGTCGAATAAAATGCGAGATTTCAGCGTCCTCGCTGTCAATTATCAGTTTTCGATCGTCCATGGTGATCGCAATTCCGGTCACACCGGGTGCGTAGGGGGCGCTGCTTCTGAAAGTCTGTTGGCGACAGTATTCGCCGATTGCTTCGAGCAGGCGGCGCGCCTCGACACCACGCGGAAGGCGGCGCGGAAGCCCATCCCACCGATCCTTCGCAACGCCCCGGATCAGTGCGTCCTGTCGCGCTGCCGTGAGTGGCACCGGCTGATCTCGGTGAAACCGGATTTTCGCAGAGATTTCTTCAAACAATGCGCCTGCCACCTCCAGATACTGGTCCACATTGGAGGATGATACGGCGCTCAAAGACTCACGGCCGAAATAGATTGGCGCTCCCACATCTGTTCGCAGAAAGTGTTCTGCTGCTCGGTCCGTGCCGCTGCCTGATCGTGCTCCGAACTCATCCAATGTCAATGAATCGAAATCGAAGCTTGTCTGCGTTCGTCTCGTATCTCTTATGACCAGAATTTTGAGCAACTGCCATTTGAAGGCGCGTTCGAGAAGGTTGCCGCTTAGCCCGCGAGCATTGGCAAGCCAATTCGAATAACGAGGGCCAACGCCGGCCATCTTAACAACTTCGGCCTCGATCTCCGCCATACGGCCAGTGAGAGCGGTCTCCAAGCTCGGTATGTCGTCGGTTTCACCAATGAGCGGAAACAGTTCGCGCCCTTCGAAACCATCAGCCTTGGCCGCCCGAAGATTGGCGATCGTTTCCACAAATTTGGTATAGGACTTGGTTCTTGTTCCAGACCAACGTTCTTCCAGTTGAACGACGTTCTCGTAATCTCGTTTGCGGAGCGCGCCCTCGGAAAGCAGATCCTTATGCGTAAGAGCCTCTAGCCTTTCAGCGATCCATACTCCGCACTGCTCCCGCGCATTGGTTATGAATTCAATCAGGCTTGCACGCTGTGGAGAAGCCAGCGTCTGGAGTTCGTCCATGAGAAGGACGCGCTTGACCTCCATATCACCCTGCGCGTCGCTTATGCGAACATGCGCAAACCACTTGAGCCCGTCCAAGCGCGCGTGCCCACCTTTTATCGACGCAGGCGAACCCAGATCGTCCATTCGATCATAGAAATCTCGTTCGATGCGCGAGGCCCAGGTAAAAAGCTCCTTTCCTGTAGCGCGGCCCGGAATAGTCGCGTCTGATTCCGGCTCCCATTCAAAGCTGAATTGGTCAAGATCGTCGGGAAATTGACGTTCCGCTCGTTCCAGCACCGACCTGAGTGTCGCGACCACAATTCGTGAATTCAATAGCTCTCGAAAGAGTATGTTGCCGCGGTCAAAGGCACTCAGTTCCTTGTACTCACTGGTGAAGACGACCATCGCACCAAGCAATTGCGGTCCGTCGCGACCGATGGCGCCAACCTCTCTCAGCGCGTCGCGCGTCGCCTTCACCTGCTGATGCTGATCTGCGAGGTTGTCAGTGAGCTTCAGCGGACGCGGCGTAAGAATACGCAGAAACGTAGTCTTTCCGCCACCAGGTGCACTTCGAAGAAAGACGAGACCGTTCCAAGGGTCATCGAAGGACTTGATAACCTCCAAAGCACCCACGCCGAAAAGACGAACAAACTCATCGTCACTCGTCGAGCGCTGGGATGCGCGCATTCGGAATGGATTTCTCACCTACTGTAGCTTTCTGTGGCGGCTAACTCTCGGAAATAGGCCACGAACCGATTGGTCGTCCTCTGCCCAGAGCAGATAGATCGAGTTGTTGGGAGTGTTGTGAGCTAGCACGAGCGGTAGCCTGCAATTGGCGAAACCGTAGCGCTTGCTTGTACCGCCTACTTTAGAATGCTCATCGTCGGCATCGTCGTCAAAATATCGATCATCTGCGACGAGCCCCAGGATTGGGCTGTCGCTTGCATCATCGAGCGGCGTCGTTTCGCCCAGTTTGTGAACCACCTCGAACTCGATTGTGCCCTTTCCGAAGGTCAACTTGGGCAAACGGCTTTCAATGTGCTCGATTGCCTGATCGCCGGCGACATAGAGAATGATGATTATCTTGACGCCGGAATTCGCTATCGCGTCTCCAAGGTTTCCTGCTTTCATTAAGCCGCTAACGATCTTTGCTATCTTCCCGGTCCAACCACCTTGCCCATCCTCTCGAATGAAACTCGTACCGCTGCCAGTGAAATCATCGAGCAGTACGATGTACCGGAACCGGGCCTCATGATCATGGGGTTCTCGACCCAAGATCTTCGTTAGGTGCTTCCGAAGGTCTTGGACCATGCCCTCGCTTTTCGGGTCCGAAACGTCATAGGCATGAAAGACTTGCTCATTGGACATCTCTTGCGGATTCGCGCGACGAAACCAGTCTGTTCGCGCACCGTCGCTCAGGCCTAGAACCAGTGTCTGGCGAAGTCGAGTTCGATACACCACCGTGTCGACGATTGCCTTCACTTTATGTGGATCGACCCCAAGTTCGGTCGCAGTGTCAGCGATTAGGATTGGGCGAATGATCGTCGGGAAGGTAAGCTCCACCAGATGATTCATTTCATCTGTGGATATGAAAAGCAGCCTCTTTCGCACGAAGTTGTAAGCCGCGCGACGCTCTTCACCCCCGGTGAACTGCCCAAGCCAGAGCGCCAGACTCTCGATGAACCGTTTGCCTGGCGAGAACTGCTGATATTCGTCGTATTTGTAACTGGCAAAGCTTTCGAGATAAGCGCGTTCCGCTGCCTTTTCCTCGTCAGACCATTCCATGATTTTTGCCAGCAGGCTTTCCGCCAAATCCTTCCTCATCAGAACTCCCCATGACACCTCTACCCGACCGCAGCGATATACCGCAGGGAGGAGTGCGTTCGTCCAGCGAAATCAACCTGTCCTTACCTTAATTCACGGGATTCACTTGCGGGTGATTTCGCCAACCGCAGCTATGACTTTTGCAAGCCGCTCCGCACCGACCGGTGTATTGTCCCAAGCACGCCGAATTGAGCGCTCCAGCTTTGCCCAGTTCGGATCGAATGCGCGCCGACTGCGTTTCCATGTCGTTCCTTCACCCTGCGTATTTTGCAGCCCGAGGGTCGTGCAAATTCGCACGACGCTTGCTCCGAACGTAATGAATTGCCCCCGACAAATACGCGAAACTTGGCTAGCGTCGACATCAGCAATATCGGCCAGTTCCGCGTAGGAAAGGCCTGCTTCCAAGCGCTTTTCATTGATATGGCGGACCAACTCCGCCCTTTCAATTTGCTTCGGCTTCATGTAAATTTGCATGCACTAAACGATGCGAATTTACAATGGAGTTTTTCGTGACGGATGTTGGCCAGGAAATCCGGTTCTATCGTGCCAGCGAGAAGCCTTACGGGGCCTTCAGCAATCTATTCCGGCGCGAGATTGAATTCGAAGGCGAGCGCTTTGCGACGAGCGAGCACGCCTATCAGGCCGGCAAGGCGCGTAAGCCGGAAGTGAAAGCATGGCTTATGGCGGCACCGTCTCCCGCCCTTCTGGCGATGGCGGCGCACGGGCTATATTACTGGGATGTCAGCCCAGGCTGGTCACGGACAAAGTTTGACAGGATGAGGTGCGTGCTCCGAGCCAAGTTCACTCAGCATGAAGATCTTCGCGAATTGCTGGTATCGACGGGCTCAGCTCGACTAATTGAAACTGCGACCGTCGACAATGAGGTGAATCGGCTCTGGGGAGAAGTGAATGGTCAGGGTCGCAATATGCTTGGAGAGCTACTGATGGAACTCCGTGCAAAGCTTCAGAACGACGGCGTCTCGAAGGCGGCGTAAGAAGAGCCAATGCAAATCTGAAACTGCCGACATCGGGTTTACCCCCGCAAGACAGACCGCGCGTATTCTGCACCACGCTCGCGGAAGATACCGCGAGCACCGAGATAGGCGCAGTTCTCGGCAGCCAGCCGTTGTCCGGCTTCGATTCCGACAACGAATTCGTCAATTGATATCTTCCGGGTCGCGCGTTCGCGGCGGGTCAGCAGCCAATCAATCACGCCAACGCTTACCATATCGCCAGAACCACAGGTGTCGCGCAATTCGGGTGCCGGGTAGGATTTGCACCACGCCTTCTCAGCTCCCCGTCGTACCTCCAGACCAGCTTCTCCGTGCGTCACGATTAGGAAAAGGGCGTCGTGGGGGGCGACCTGCCCCGCCAGTGTTGCCAGACGCTCTGCTGAGAACTTCAGAACGGACGCTGCAGCGACTGCGCGTCTGAAAAGCTCTTTATCGCCAATCGTAGATGGCTCGAAATAAACGATGGACCCTGCGTCGGCCGCAGCTTCCATCGCATCGACGATCGCTCCGGATAATCGATCCGTATAGAAGACATTGCAATTCTTGATCGCCGGCAGAGCCCGGCTCACATCGTCCCAGTCTATCGGCTGATATCGCGGAAGATCGATGGAAGTTTCTGGACACCTAAATTCGAATGTATGTACCCCAGGCCCATGCAGACGCTGAGCAAGGATCGGCGAGCGGATGTGTTCTGTTTGTCGGATGTATCGCGTCTCGGCTCCCGCGTGCCGGAATGCGACCACAAGACGGATGCCAACCTCATCTTCACCGAGGCTCAACACCGGCGCCACATTCCGCTGAAGCATGGCGAGCGAAATCAACACATTCCCGCAAGAGCCACCAAGATCCTCGGACGACACCGCCAACGAGTCCGCGTAGATGCGGTCGAGAACGGTAAATCCTGTGCCGACCACGTCGACTGCACTCATCGGACTCTCCCGGTCACAAGCTGGCTCACTCTGTTTTTTCTCGGTCACCATTTCAAGAGTGCTGATCGAGCTTCAGAGCAGAAAGATCAATCATCATTTCGCATCCCTTCGCACGAGCGGCCTGCAAAATGCGCAGGAGAGCATCCGGACCGCGCAACTTTGATCCAAACAGCGTCCAAGCGCCGCCTGAAGCGCCGCAAACACTGCCAACGCTTAGACAATGCGGTCCAGATAATAGCTCCCGATCATTTCCCAATGGCGAGCCACTATCTCCGATGCCGAGAACGGCCTTGCTCGCATCGCCGGATCGACGGGCGAGCTCCTCTACAACGCGCAGCTTTGACGTAGATGCCAAGACGATATCGACGCTATGGTGAGATCTCAGCACCTTCACGCTGCCTTCGACTATCTGAGGGCAAGCAGCCAGGCTCTCCGCAAAACGCTCGATGTCGATGACATCGGCATAGTCAATCGATACCTGAATTGGACGAGCCTTGATCTCGACTCCGTCGCGAAGCAGGCCTGAGCCCGTTAGCCACCGGGTAACCTCGGCAATGTTCGGATTTCGTTGCGGGGGGTCCTCGGCTATGTCGACGTCGAGCGTTCGAATGTGGGCGCCGTTATAATAACCCATGAGGACATTTCTATATATCCGCTTCGGAAGGGCGTCTCGCAATTTTTCGCCAGCGGAGCCGCCGCGTCCTGTCGCAAAGCCCACCTGGATGCCGTCATCAACCAGCCTGACCAGTTCGTGCATAATCGCTTTGGGAGGAGGACCGAGCCGGGCTTCACGCGGATCGTTCGGTACGACCGTCCCATCATAATCGAGCGCGAGACCGACAAAGCTCGCGCCTGCCAAACTAAGCAGCCTCTCTCGCCCAACGGAACAAAGTGATGCTGATCGCTCATCAATAGGATCAAAGTGCATCCGCGCGGACGCCTTGTGTCGAACCGATGAAGTCAAATCTCGCGAAAGCGTGTCGAGCGCGGGATTGTCATATATCGCCTCGGCAAACGGGCCTCTCCCCGGGCGTCCCGGATCGATACTCGTAGCGTTTCCGAGGTGCTGAACGAAGGATAGACCCCACAAAATGCTGACCGCATTGGCCAATCGGCCACCGTGATCGAACTCAGCATCTTGAATCCGGGTCTGGGAAGGAAGCGCTGCACGGATGGGCTTCCAAACATCGCCACTTTCCGTGGTTGTCAAAGCCAGCACGTACATGGTCTCTGGATGCTTCGCCGCCCAAACATGACGACCGTGAGCGAAGTTTCTGAAATCAGTCCTCTGTACTGGCGCTATTCCGGTCTCCCAAAGAGAAGTTTCAATCAACGTTGCAGCTGCTGCGTTTTGCGGATCGTGCAGAACGAACAGAGTATCCCCAACCTGGAAACCGAAGTCTGGGCTTTGAGGTGCACTTAGCACCTCTTCCGCGCGCTTTCGGAGTTCTTCGGCCAATCTCCCGCGTTGCGGCTGTTCAGTGGTGAGATCTGACGCCATCAACAAGGCGGTCACCATCGAAATCATTGAATGCGTCGCCAGAAACCCATCCTTGGGATCAGCAACTGGCGTAACAATCACTTTGGCGCGAAGACTATCTGAGGCCACAATGGTTGTCGCGCCTTCCGACTGAACTGTCATCAACTGGATCGATTTGCAGCTGGATGCATTTGCGACACGGAAGGCTGCCGCGATGTCAGGATTGTTCGCTCCGGCGCTGAACAACCAGATATCGCATCCATCCCAATTTTCCATAGATAGGACGAACTGCATGGGTGTCATCACCATCGTCGGACCCAATTGCAATGTTGTCCGGCAGCGCGAGAAGAATTCTGCCGTAACTACGGATCCCCCCGAGGCAATAGCGACGGCGAGCCGTCCTTTCCCTTGTGAGAGAGCGAAAGCAATGTCGCCAACTCCGTGCGCGCTCGCCAACTCGATTGTCTCAGGCAACCGGCGCAATTTTTCGGAGAAGATAGTCATTCTGCTCGCCTAACTTCAAACGGACTCGGAGCAAGCGGACGCTGTAGTTCACGAGAACGGATCGTTCGCGAACGCGGCGGGGCAAGCAATCTCACCAGCCCGTGCCTAAGAAACATCGCATATCCAGAGCCGGGCCGCACGCTATTTTCTGCCAACGTATGATGGCACCCATCTTCCAGATAAAGCGCATTAAAACACCAGCTTCCTCACACCACTGCACCAGTTTGTTCCTTTTATGTTCGGTTTGGCGGTGATTCTCAAGCCTCCCTCGTCATGGCTGTCATATTGCCGAGAAGGGATCAGCGCACCCTGTGACATTATGAGTGCAAAGGCGACGGTGAACAAAATATGAGAGGCCGGAGAAGCTAGTACCGCGCTTGGACGCCAACGCCAGTCGAGCATTGAATTCGCACGTCCGCTTAGAAGCTGCAGAAAAAACTCGATCTACGTCCGAGATTAGGCGCTTTGCGGTCCGTCAGGAATGTCGCGCACGCCCTGCGCCTGGCACCACTCGAGGAACTGGCCGACATCCCTGCTGTAAGCGCGGCGGGTGTTCGGATTGCGGATATGCGCGGTGAAGAATTACAGAAACCGCCAGCGGGCGCGCTCGCCGGCGGCGTCGACCACGGGAACTGATGGAGCAGAAAACCCGACGAGCTGGTTCATGGCTTACCCCACGCGTCAAATCGTCGAAGCAGGAGGGCGGCGGTCAAGAGCACGACGTGTAGCCGAAATGTGCTGTCGTCGGGTTCCGAAAGCCCCGGATGCGACCCCGCCGGAGCCAGCCTCTTGAAAAGGCCATTGAGGAACCCTCGGCCGTCATTGTCCCATTCGTTAAGCGGTATGCTCAGAAAACCTGCGGCTGCGAGCTTGGTCCGTCGTGGCTGGCCGCTAGCGAGTCCCGCTGCGGATGGATCGATCTTCTCCGACATCTCGTCGAGCACCGAATCGAGAAAATTGCGAAGCTGCCCATTGGCGCTGGCCCATTGGCCTCGCGCGTGAGCGTCGAGCGCCTGGTCTAGATGTCCCTGCGCGGTAGTGAAACCATGTCGGTCGAGGAGCACCGTCATCTCGGACTGAACCTGTGGCATGCCTATATCCTCTGGCAACGTGCGGCGCAGCTTGCCTGCCACAACTGCGTAGTCGTCCTGCGCTAAGGCATGCTTGAGCGGCACATACACCGGGTGAAGAGTGACAGGCTCAGACCAAGGGTATTCCGGCTCCTCGGACGGCATGTGCTGGACAGCCAGTTCAACCAAAACATTTTCCAGCAGACCACCGTCAACCGGCTGCTCGGGGTTCGCATCCACAAACGCCTTGAGGTCATTCATGCGTTTTTTGACGCTGAAGCCGTCGCTACGAAGATGCCGATATATGTCCGGTCCGAATTCGATGAACAGTGCGCTGGTTTCGGCCTGGCTCGAAACCGATTCCAGAACGTCGATCGCCGCAAGGACGGTTCGACGAGAAAAAAGCACCCCCATTGGCGGCTCCCACAAGCTTATGATAAAAATAGGTTCTCATAAGCTAGTGGCATCGACCACCGAAAATGTGGCGGGCTCGGGGCACCTTCTATCGCCGGCGCATCGCAGTTCGTCGAGAAGTGGAAGCGCGCGAAGGCGTGCGTCATCCTTAATTGGGGTGGCGGCATTCTCTATCCGGCGGGCGAAGGACCTCCCGGCGTTCGTGCGGCCCCTTTCTCAACGGTGAGAGTTTGCCCTAGCAGCTTGACCCACGAGGAGTTTCTGCGCGCGTTATGCTGGGAGGATGCAGCGAGCAGCCTCCGAGGAACGATCGCCATGCCAATGCCAATCAGGGCTGCGTGGGGAACATATGGTCGATCCATCGCGCGCGCAGGCGGCCACGACCTCAAGCGCCATGCTGGGCGTGTGTGTCTCGGAATTGAGACAGCCAGCGCCACTCCTGTCGGACCCGCGAGGAGTGTGGTGATCGACTTGTTTGCGTTGCGCCCGCCGGATTTTCAGGAGGGACAAATTGACTGAAGGCGGCACGGTCAGTATCACCAACGTGATTGAGGCGCTGGAACGCCTTGTCGCCATTTCACACAGTGACACCGTACGGTAAGCTTAGATTTGGTGCTGGTCGCGCTGATAGCCCAGGCCTATTTCCTTTGTGGACGCGCCGCAGAAACGTCCTTGATCGATTGCAGACATAATGTCATCCGCGATGCTTTGACAGGTGCGTGAAATCTTAGTCTGCGAATGCGTACGCATTCCAGCACGCGACGAGGAAATCGGCCACTCGGCGCGCCCGACCGTCTATCCGCCGATTTCCAATCAGGAGGTGGTATGGCTTCAGAACGAGTCGGAAGCCGTCGAGCAATTTCGCCAGAGCGACTTTTATATGATCGCGGGGCGAGCCGAGGCGGACCTACCAACAACTAGAACTCGACGAGGACCGACAGATCCTGAGCTTCAATTTCGCGATCGGCGACAGCTTCGCCGATCGCGCCATTCTCAACCTCCGCGAATTGCCTGGCGTATGGAGCCGGCGCCGCAAGCTGCTTTGCCGCCGCCAACGTCTTTCGAACCGTCTTTGCTTCCCAGCTGACCGGCGCGGAGCTGGACGAGAACATCGACCTCTGTTTATATACCTACAACAAGAGCAACGCTGGCGATTCCAGCCCCTTAGACTTCTCTGTCGACCTCGGTGAAACGCACCTCGTTGGGCTCGGCGCGATGGGCCATAGCTCGCTCTGGGCGCTGGCGAGGCAATCCGGTCTGTCCGGGCGCCTGCATGTAGTTGATCACGAAGCTATCGAACTCTCAAACCTGCAGCGCTACGTGTTGGCCGGTCAGGCGGAGGTCGGGCCTCTCTAAGGCGGCCCCTAGCAACCCACGCCCTTCGGTCCACCGCCCTTGAGGTCGAGGCGCACCCTATGAAGTGGGCAGAATATGTTGCCGCCGGGGCGACTGGGTATTCGACCGAGTGGGTGTGGCGCTTGACACCGCCGCCGACCGTCTAGCTGTCCAAGGTGCTCTGCCCAGATGGATCGCGAACGCCTGGACTCAGGAGCAAGATCTAGGCATCTCGCGGCATGGTTTCGATGACGGCCAGGCTTGCCTTTGCTGCATGTACATGCCGACCGGGAAATCCAAGGACGAACACCAATTGGTCGCGGAGGAACTCGGAATGCCGGAAGCACACGAGGAGGTAAAAACGCTCCTGCAGACCAATACCGGAGTCCCCAATGAGTTCGTAGCTCGGGTGGCTACGGCGATGGCTGTGCCGTTTGAGCCGCTCGCCGCGTTTGTTGGCCAGCCCCTCCGTTCCTTTTATCAGCAGGTTATCTGCGGCGGCCTGGTGTTCCAGCTTAGCGATGGAAGTCGTCTCCTTCGAACCGTGGTTGCGATGGCCTTTCAATCAGCGATTGCCGGGATCAGGCTTGCCGCAGACCTGGTCAAGCATAGTGCGGATTTTCCGATGAGTCCGACGACCAGCACTCGCGTGAATCTACTGCGCCCCCTTGGTTCTTACCTCCATGATCCGAAAGCCAAAGATTCCAGCGGCCGCTGCATCTCCAGCGATGAGGATTTCGTTGCCGCCTACAGGCTGAAATACGGCTGTGCCGTTGAACAGCTGAGCAACGGGTCCGCCTAAGAAAGATCTGAAGTCTTCGTTACCGTGGACGGCGCGCTGTCAAGCGCTCACCGATGTTTTCGACCACGATCGAGTGCCTCATGAGAGTGCGGGGCGGATACCATGACACCCTCGGCCCGCTGCTTGCCAATGTCAGGCCCAGAACCCACGACAGAGATCCTTGAGCGACGCCTCGTCGTTTAACTTTTTGTACTGTTATCTACGTTCGACCATATTCGTCGTCGAAGCGAACGATATCATCCTCGGCGAGATAATCGCCGCTCTGCACTTCAATGATCACCAGGTCAATTCTGCCTGGGTTCTCGAGCCGATGCTTATGGCCGCAGGGGATGTAAGTAGATTCGTTTGTCCTCAGGAACAACTCCTGCTCGCCATTGACGATCTTGGCGGAGCCGCTGACCACGACCCAGTGCTCCGAGCGATGATAGTGCATCTGCAGGCTCAACTGGCGACCGGGCTTCACCTCGATGCGTTTGATCTTGAAGCGCTCGCCTTCCTCCAGAACCGTATAGGAACCCCAGGGCCGGTGTACCGTGCTATGGACCAGATGAGCTTCATGTCCCGAAGCCTTGAGGCCCTCGAAGAGCTTCTTAACGTCCTGAACGCGGTCGCGGGATGTGACAAGCAAAGCGTCCGGGGAATCCACGATCACCAGATCGCTTACGCCCACCGTGCCGATGACGCGCTTGTCGGAGCTCACATAGGAGCCGGTCGTGTCGACCATGTGCACATCGCCGCGTATCCTGTTCCCGCTTTCGTCGGGGGCGATCAAATCGGCCATTGCGTTCCAAGATCCGATGTCGTTCCAATCCATGTCGCAGGGAATCACGGCAAGTTTGTTAGTCTTCTCCATGACAGCGTGGTCGAGCGAGATTCGCGGCGCGGAACCGAAATGCTCAGGCGCGAGTTCGATTTTGGCAAAGCCTTGGCATTGACTGGCGCGGCCGTTCTCGTAGCTGTCGGCGACGGCCTGGAGCACCTCGGGACAATGCAAAACCATCTCGTCGAGCATCGTTTGCGCACTGAAGCAGAAGATGCCGGCGTTCCAGAAGAAGCGTTGAGACGCGACATAGGCTTTGGCTGTATCCAGATCCGGTTTTTCAACGAAACGGACGACGTTCTCACCATCTGCTTCGATGTAGCCGAATGCTGTGTCCGGTCTGGTTGGGGTGATGCCCAATGTGGCGATCCGCCCGAGCTTCGCATGTTCCATGGCCAGGCCCATGGCGTCTAGAAACGCAGGCAGGTTGCTAATCAGGTGATCGGCCGGGAAGACGCACAGGATCGCGTCAGGGCCTTGCGTTGCCCTCGCATGGATCGCGGCTGCAGCCACGGCGGCGGCCGTATCCCGGCCTTCGGGCTCGAGCAGAAAGGTGCGTGGCAGGACCACGGAATCCAGCTCGTCAAATTCGTCCTTGGTCAGGAAGAGGTGTTCCCCGGATGTCACAGCGACGAGTTCCACGACACCTTCTATCGAAGCGGCGCGCAGCACAGTGTGCTGAATGAGAGAATATCCATCCGCTACTTTGAGGAAAGGTTTGGGGTGCGATTGCCTTGAGGCGGGCCATAGCCGCGATCCGGCTCCGCCGCTGATGATCACGGGAATCACTTTCATAACCAACCTCAATTTCGTCTCTGGAGTGATCGCCCGCGTTCTTTCGAGCGTCAGCGTCACGATCGCCGTCGCTCTGGCTTGTCTGCGGCCCCCGCGTAACAGCGAAGTTCTGGCGCGTTGCAGGCGGCGTCAGATGATGACGCTATCGGTAATGTACGACGCCTCCACTGGCGTCGGTGAGAAATGCGCATTCAATTATGCCTGTTGGTTGCGTCTGCCGAATTGCGCAGGTGGCGGGTCTTAACTGAGATCAGAGACTTGGCTGCCTTCTATCAAAGTCAAACGACTTGGCTCTTTCAGATCGAATTCAATTACCCGTGGTGCGAAAAGGCGTGCATATCGTGTAAAGGCGCTCGTCGGGGGAAACCGAATTACGGTATCGCAGCGCCCGAGAAGATACATCTCAACGAGGGCGGAAATTCCGCCGTCAATCCCGAGTGCTGCAGTGTGTAAGGGGCCACCTTGATTGGATCCGAAGTGCTTCGGGACAGTGAGCAGATCGGGAAACCTGGCCGACAGAAGATCCAGTATCCGCGCGCTGTCCGTGCATAAGAACAGCCGCACAGGCCTGGGGTGCGGTAACGCCTTAGCCTTGTCAATTGCAGCGCACACTTGCCGAACGGCGAGCTCCGGATCGGCCCAGTAGGGCGCATGCTCCATGATGTCTTCACCGTTACCGTGCCGAACATGAATCCCGATGATGCTGTGCCCCTCAAAACATTCCTGATAAATGGCATCTATGCGGGCTTGAATTTCTGGCCGAGGCTGGACACTCTGGAACACCTGCCGCTCTGCATCCTCATCGCACCGCCACATCAGACAAGCGTCACACACTACTGTGTTCGCTTCGACATCGTGTTCGGCCTGAAAGAGCTCGCCCAACTCATCGCGCTCTTGGAAAATCTGCTCATCTGGCCGGTAAAGGCACCCGATCGCCGGCCTGTTCCACCACTCCGGGAAGAATGGACCAGGGAAGGAAACGTCGTTGATCCGGTCGTCGGAAATAGCCGGCACGCCAGCGATGTCATTGATCGGCTGGAAGAACACCGGAAACGCATTTGTGAAGGGTTGGTCGAGGTAGCAGGCCCCCCGCCAGTCGATGACTAGAGTTCGTCCCGACCGCTGCGCGTAGCGCCAAGCGGCCGCCAATGACCACAGACAATCACCGAACCCCGTACGCCTCCGAGAGACGACGAACCGGCGCTTTTCCAATCCACTAACATGCATTTTCGGAAATCTCGTTCAGAGAGGAGGTTGCCCGGTTTGGTATCCTTAGTCGACACGTAGACCCTGACGCCGGGCGCTTGGCAGAGGCCGGGCCATAGGGCAGAAGAGCTCACTCAGCACTGCCCACTAATCCCGTGACGCTCGCACAGCTTGAAGCCGATGCCCTCGCTTCCGGTCCAGCCTTCTCTACTGGGCCTCCGCGGCATATGTAAAATCTATTGAGTGGATGCCGGCCATCCATGTGTTGGATGCCATGATGAAGGGCTCGGCTGACGCGGGCCCGGCCAATAGAGCCGAAACAGCCGGGAAACGCTGCGACACTGCCTGCCGAAGCAAATCATTCCGGGACGCCGTACGCCAAGGTGCAAGGCTGCATACAGCAACCGGTACCGGGCGAGATGAGGTCGACGGCTCGACGCGCCTGGAGCCAGCTGATCGACAGAATCTGCAGTCGGCTCCCAAAGTTCTGCACGACCTGTGCCGGATGCTGTGGTGAGGGCTCGGGGCCACGAACTTTGTCCTCGCCCCGAACGGAAGCTCGCGCCTCCGACTCCGGGCCGGCGATGCGCTCTCGCTGCTCGGCCAGACCATCCATTCTGTGGATGCACTTTATCCAAACAATCGATTTCACTGATCCAAACAATTCCCATTAGAAGACGCTGAAGCAAGAAAGAAAGGCGTCCTCACTCACTGATGGATGAGCAAATCAGCTGCAAGGTGCTGGGAGTACATGCGCTCACGGCGTGAGCTGAGCGGCACTCAGACCGCATGTACGAAGCCGACAGGTTAGCGGCGCAACTCTATTTTGCTGTGACTCCAAGCAAGAGGTGTGCTCGGCTGGCGGACTGTCAATGACGAGCTTCGCGCCGCATCTGTCGAAGTGCTCCATAGCGCACGGGGCTGGCCGCACATTGTGTCGGCGTGGCGAGCCGGAGCCGAAACTTTAAACTTTAATAGAGCAGGAATAGAATGGGCGATAGCAGAAAAGTTGCTCTTATTACGGGCATAACTGGACAGGATGGTGCCTATCTTGCCCGTCTTCTTCTCAAAAAAGGCTACATCGTTCATGGGATTAAGCGACGTTCCTCTTCCTTCAACACGGGTCGTATCGAAGACCTCTACCAAGACCCGCACGAATCCGATCCGCGCCTGATCTTGCATTACGGTGACCTCACTGATTCGACTAACCTCATCCGCGTGGTTCAGGAATCTCAGCCAGACGAAATTTACAACTTGGCTGCTCAGAGCCATGTGCAGGTGTCGTTCGAAACACCTGAGTACACAGCAAACGCGGACGGTATCGGTACATTGCGACTTCTTGAGGCGATTCGCCTCCTCGGTCTGACGGACAAGACCCGCTTCTATCAAGCCTCGACTTCGGAGCTATACGGCCTCGTGCAGTCCGTACCGCAGAACGAAACGACGCCCTTTTATCCGCGCAGCCCTTACGCCGCCGCCAAGCTCTACGCCTACTGGATGGTCGTCAATTATCGCGAGGGCTATGGTATGCACGCTTCCAACGGCATTCTTTTTAATCACGAAAGCCCCCTTCGTGGCGAAACTTTTGTGACGCGCAAGATCAGCCGCGCTGCCGCTGCTATCTACCTGGGCAAGCAGGACAAGCTTTATCTCGGCAATCTCGATGCTCAACGCGATTGGGGCCATGCGCGTGAGTACGTGCGAGGTATGTGGATGATGATACAGCAGGATCAACCGGATGATTACGTGCTGGCGACGGGCAAAACGACTCCTGTCCGCCAATTCGTCGAGTGGGCTTTCGAAGATATCGGCGTCGAGATCGAATGGCGTGGCAAGGGTGTCGGCGAAAAGGGCTATGATGTAGCGAGCGGCAGATGCCTAGTCCAAGTGGACCCACGCTACTTCCGCCCCACGGAAGTCGATCTTCTCCTGGGTGACGCTACCAAGGCGAAGGAGAAGCTCGGCTGGGTGCATGAGACATCCGTGCGCGAGCTTGCTGCGGAAATGGTACGCGAAGACCTGAAGGTCATGCAGACATCTGTAGTCATGAAGGAAGCGTAATGTATGATCTGAACGGAAAAACCGTGTGGGTCGCTGGCCACAAAGGTATGGTGGGCAGCGCGGTTGTACGCCGACTCGCGTCTGAAGACTGCAAAGTTGTGGCCGCCCCTCGGGGAGAGCTAGACCTCAAGCGACAGACCGAGGTTGAAAACTTCGTGGCAGTGGTGAAACCGGACGCTATCATTATGGCGGCGGCAAAGGTAGGTGGTATTCTCGCGAACGCCACCTATCCGGTCGACTTTCTTTACGACAATCTGATGATCGAGGCCAATATCTTCGCGGCAGCCCACGAAAACAATGTCGACCGCGTCCTCTTCCTCGGCTCGTCTTGCATCTATCCGAAGATGGCACCACAGCCCATTCCTGAAAGCGCGCTTTTGACCGGGCCACTAGAGCGCACCAACGAATGCTACGCCGTCGCCAAGATCACCGGCATCAAAATGGCTCAAGCCTATCGCCAGCAATATGGCCGCGACTACATCTCCGCTATGCCGACGAATCTCTACGGGCCAGGCGACAATTATGACTTGCAGTCAAGCCACGTCATCCCAGCGCTGATCCGGAAAGCGCATGAAGCTAAGCTCATAAGTGATAAGCAAATCACCATCTGGGGCACGGGCACACCACGCCGGGAATTCATGCACGTCGACGACTGCGCCGACGCATTAGTCTTCCTTCTGAAGAACTACTCTGACCATGATCACGTCAATCTCGGCTGCGGACAGGACATCACAATCCTAGAGCTGACCAGAATGATCTGCCGTGTAGTCGGATTTACTGGGGAGATCGCGCATGATCACTCTAGACCTGACGGTACACCGCGAAAGCTGATGAGCGTCGACAAGCTGCGCACTTTGGGATGGGCAGCAAAGATCACTCTCATGGAAGGCATCGAGAGTGTCTATCATGCATTTCTGAACGGGAGCTACACCGAACGGCGATAGACAATGAGGATTTGCTGCATCTCAGGCCTGTGGCGCTTTTGCGACCCAGAGCATGAATTGGGACGGAGACAACTCGATTGGCGAGCATTCATGTGAGGCAGCGGCGAGGAGGCCCTGCCGGACCTCAGCGCCATCCGCCCGAATCGTCGCCGTGAATGTCACGGTGCGCTGCCCTCGCTGACGCCGACCGCATCAATCCTCACAAAAGCGTAGCCGTCGAGAACCGAACCCGTCAATGGTAACGAAATGTACTTCTGTTTTTATCGCAGGCATTTGTCGGTAGGCATTCCGAACAGGCCAAGGTTTGAGTAAAAACACGGTCAGCAACGTCGGACTAGGTATGAATTTCGGAACAAGTGGATTACGGGGCCTGGCGACAGAATTGGCAGGAGCCGCCTCTGCCCTATATGCAACGGCATTCGCGACATTCCTGCTGGAATCCGGCCTGGCCAGAATTGGCGACGAGATACTCATAGGGCGCGACTTTCGCGCCTCGAGTCCGGCCATCGCCGCCGTCTGTGCGGCGGCGCTGTCCGCGCTCGGCTTCATCGTGGTCGATTGCGGCGCAGTCCCCACCCCTGCCCTGGCACTGTATGCTCAGGCGCGTAAGAGTGGTTGTTTGATGATCACAGGCTCGCACATTCCGGCCGACCGTAATGGAATAAAATTCTATCGACCCGACGGTGAGATCGACAAAGGTGATGAGCGGGAGATAACGCGCATCGCCTTGCAGTTGGAGAAGCGCGGATACGTCCTTGAAGGTGCTGTTGCACGTCGGCAGCACCGGGAGGCCGAATGCAAGGCCTTGTTCATGGCGCGCAATCGAAAGCTTATGGAGATTAATGCTCTAAAGGGCTTAACGGTGGGCGTATATCAGCACAGCACAGTCGCGCGCGATCTCTTGGTTGACATTCTCTCATATCACTGTGCGACGGTCGTAACCCTGGGACGTTCGGAAGTTTTCATTCCTGTCGACACTGAAGCGGTCTCTGACGAGACTGCTCAACAGTTCAAGCTCTGGGCCAAAGAGCATCGGCTTGATGCGGTCGTCTCGGCAGATGGCGATGGTGACCGCCCACTGGTAGCTGACGACCACGGAGACCCCCTTCGCGGTGATTTGTTAGGCCTGATTACGGCGAACTTCCTGCAAGCGAAGGCAGTCGTCACGCCGGTCACATCAAACTCTGGTATCGAGACCGCAGGTTCTTTTAAAGTCGTGCGTACCAAGGTTGGATCGCCATTTGTTATTGCTGCCATGCTCGATTTGGTTGCGTCGGGTCACGAGCGCGTGGTTGGTTTCGAAGCAAACGGTGGTTTGTTGACCGGCACGGACTTTGACCCGAACGGAACTAAACTGCCAGCGCTACCTACACGCGACAGTTTTCTCCCCATCCTCGCGGCACTTTCCCTTGTTAGTACAAGTGGGCAGCCACTGTCGGAGATTGGCAGTTCCTTTCAATTGCCGGCAGCGGCGGCGGATCGCTTGGAAAATTTTTCCGTCGAAAGCAGCACTCGCCTCATGACATACCTTCGTTCAGCGGAAACTAACATCGCCGCCTTCGTCGGGTCGATTGGAGTGGTAAGCAAGGTTAGCGATGTTGACGGACTTCGTATCACTCTCGCGGATAAGCGTGTCTTGCATTTGCGTCCATCCGGAAATGCCCCGGAAATGCGGTGCTACGTCGAAGCCGAAAATCGGGAGGACGCGGAGCTTTTGCTCCGGACTGGATTGGATCGAATTCGTAATTGGACGCAAGGCTAAATAAAAGCCGCCTCCCTGCGTATTCCCAGGTGACCCTGGGGGTCGCACAAGCTACTCAAGCGCGATCAGAACGTCCACAGTGTCCCGGCCCTGTCCGCTTTGAAGCGAACCGGAACGCCCGTGGAAACAGCCGATCCGTACCAGCCACGTAACCGCTGTTCTCAGGCCACGGCCTTGAGTGGTGCGGGGGCGTAGGCCCAGGGCAGCAGGTCGTCGAGTTGGCTTTGCGGATGGCCGGCGACGATGCGGGTGATGACGTCGGTGAGGTAGGCGTACGGGTCGACGCCGTTGAGTTTTGCGGTTTCTACGAGCGAGGCGATGGTCGCCCAGTGCTCGCCACCGCCGTCGGAACCGGCGAAGAGCGCATTCTTCCGATTGAGGGCGATTGGCCTGATCGAGCGTTCGACCACGTTGGAGTCGATCTCGACGCGGCCGTCGTCGAGGAAGCGACCAAGTCCGGCCCAGCGCGAGAGCGGGTAGCGGATTGCTTCGGCGAGCTTGCTCTTCTGGCTGACCAGGGCGAGCTTCTCGCGCAGCCATGGCTGGAGGGTATCGATGACGGGGCGGCTTCTCTCCTGGCGGGCGGTGCGCCGCTCTTCGGGCGAGCGTCCCCGTATCTCGCTCTCGATCCTGTAGAGCTCGGCGATGCGCTGGAGCGCCTCCGTGGCAATCGGCGCGGGTCCGGACTGGGCCAGTTCGTAGAAGCGTCGACGGACATGCGCCCAGCAGAACGCCAGGCTCACGGCATTGCGCTCGGCCAGCGCCCGGTATCCGGCGTAGCCGTCGACTTGCAGGATTCCAACGAAGCCCTGAAGGTGGCGCAACGGCTGTTCAGCCTTGCGGTCGGGCGCATAGAGATAGGCGACGCCGGGTGGAGCGATCCCGCCCCAGGGGCGATCGTCGCGGGCGTAAGCGAACAGCTGGCCCGTCTTGGTGCGGCCGCGCCCGGGATCGAGCACCGGCGCCGTGGTCTCGTCGGCGAAGAGCTTGCCGGACGCCTTCAGCCGCTCGAACAGCCGCTCGTGGATCGGCCGGAGCAGGAAGGCTGCCTTGCCGACCCAGTCGGCGAGCGTCGATCGATCCAGGTTCACGCCTTGGCGGGCATAGATCTGCGCCTGGCGATACAACGGAAGGTGGTCAGCGTACTTGCCGACCAGAACATGGGCGACGGTCGCCTCGGTCGGGATGCCCCCCTCGACAAGCCGTGGCGGAGCCGCCGCTTGCACAACGACCTCCTCGCAGCTCCGGCAGGCATACTTCGGCCGGCGCGTGACGATCACGCGGAACTGGGCCGGCACGATGTCGAGGCGCTCGGAGCGATCCTCGCCCATGACGTGCAGCATTCCCTTGCAGCACGGGCAGACCTTGTCGGGGATGTCGATGACCTGCTCGATACGCGCCAGGTGCGCGGGCAGTGCACCGCGGTTGGCGCGGCGCTTGCTGGCGCGAGCCTCGCGCTTGGCGGGATCAGCGGTGTCCTCCGCGGCGAAGCCCTCCGCCTCGATCTGCTCGGCCTCTTCCAGGCCCAGCAGCAGCTGGTCGACCGGCAGGCTCTCTGCCCTGCGGCCGAAGCGGTGGCGCTGCAGTTCCTTGATGATCTGGCGCAACCGCTCGTTCTCGGCGCGCTCCGCCGCGAGCATCGCTTGAAGCGCGATCGGATCGTTGGTCTGAGGCTCGGCCGGGTTGCTCACAAGGCCGATTCAATCATGCATTCCAATGCTTTGCCAGCGCCTCTAGCCTCCCATGGAATCAACTTGCCGCGACCGGCGCGCGCGTCTCGCGGGCGTCATGCACGCGCCGCCAATCCAACCCTTCCAGGAGCGCCTGCAATTGCGCCGCCGACAACCTCACCACGCCATCGGTGATGGCAGGCCAGCAGAACTTCCCGTCCTCCAGACGCTTCGCCAGCAGGCACACGCCGGTGCCGTCGAAGTACACCAGCTTGACCCGGTCGGCGCGCTTGGCCCTGAAGACGTAGACCGCGCCAGAGAACGGATCGGCGCCCATCGTCTCGCGCACCAGCGCCGCCAGGCCTTCGGCCCCCTTGCGGAAGTCCACCGGCTTCGTCGCGACCATCACCTTGACCACACCCGTCGGCCCGATCACGACGGCGCCTTCAGCGCACGGATCACCGCCGCCACCGTCCTGGCGTCGGCGCCACGACCGACCCGCATGGCGACGCCGTCAATCTCCAGCTCTATCACGCCGGTTTCTCGCGCGGCCTTCCGCTGCCGTGTCGATCTCGTGCGCTTCCCCGCCGGTTCGGGCTCCTGTGCCGCAACCACCGCTGGAACAAACAACGGCTCCGGTGCCGGCGCATTCGCCAACGGCACCCGCGCGGACCGGCGCCAGGCGAACAGCTGCTGCGGGGACAATGCATGTCGCCGAGCCACCGCGCTCACCGTCTCGCCAGCATCGTAGCTTTCCGCCACGATCCGCGCTTTCTCCTCCGGCAACCATTCGCGCCGCCGTCCAGAACCCGTGAATATCTCAAGCCGTCGAACCGGCTCCTCGTCCCTGGACTTAAGCGTAAGCTCTGAAATCGTCATGTGTCGAAGCCCTCAAAGGCTCCGAGCATCGTCGCTCACGACAACGCGCGAAAGGTGCCAACGGGACAGCGCTTACCCAGCCACGGAGCATCCGGTCGCTCATGGTCAAGGCAGCGCCTTCCGGTAGCGAACAGCCGGTCCCGCACTGACCGCCTGCGCCGCATGTACGATGGCGTTGGTGTCCAGGCCGTGGTGACGGTATAGGTCCGCAATAGTCCCCGTCTGGCCGAACTGCTCGACCCCGAGCGCCTTCACGCGATGCCCGTTAACCCCACCGAGCCACGCGAGCGTCGCCGGGTGGCCGTCGATCACGGTGACGATGCCGCAGTCACGCGATAGCGGCGCGAGCAGCCGCTCGATATGACTCAGGGCGCCAATCGCGCCACGCTGCCGGGCACGTTCCGCCGCCTGCCAGCCCGCATTAAGCCGGTCCGCGGAGGTGATCGCGAGCAGCCCGACATCGCGCCGGTCCTCCGCCAGAAGACCCGTCGCGGCAATCGCCTCCGGCGCGACGACGCCTTGATAAGCAATGACGACACTCGCGTTGGGCCCAGGCGGACGCAGCCAATAGGCGCCATTGACGATGTCCCGCGCGAGCGCCGGGTTCCTGTCGCGCGGCGGCTGCTCGAGCGGCCGGGTTGACAGGCGAAGATAGACCGATCCTCCGGTCTGATCACGCAGCCACGTCGTCTCATCCGGATCCCCCTCGCCATTACGTTGCATGTAATCGAAGGCAAAGCGCATGATCACGGACAGTTCGTCGACGAAGGCCGGTTCGAAGGCGCAAAGCCCATCCTGCGCCATGCCGATCAATGGGGTGCCGATCGACTGGTGTGCTCCGCCCTCGGGCGCTAGCGTCACGCCCGAGGGCGTTGCGACCAGCATGAAGCGCGCATCCTGATAGCAGGCATAGTTTAGCTGGTCGGCCGATCGGTAGATGAAGGGATCATAGACTGTCCCGATCGGCAGCAGGCGCACGCCATTGATCGAGTGCGAGAGACCGAGTGCCCCGAGCATGATCATCAGGTTCGACTCGGCGATCCCGAGCTCGAGGTGCTGCCCCTTCGGCCCAAATTCCCAGGTAAAGGTCGACGGAATGCGTTCGGCCTTGAAGGTGTCCGCCATGGTCTCCCGGGCGAAAAGGCCGCGCCGGTTGACCCAGCCACCGAGATTGGTCGAGACCGTCACATCGGGCGAGGTGGTGACAATGCGGTCGGCAAGCAGACTGCGCTCGCGTGCGATGTCGTTCAGGATCTGGCCGAACCCCATCTGGGTCGAGAGCGGCTTGCCGGGCTGCCCCGGTGACGGAAGGGTTTCAGGCACCGGCACCGACGGCGCAGACAGCCTCCTACGCCCCTCACTGAAGAACGGCGCCTTTGCGAAGAAGGCGTCAAGTTCCGCTTCCGGCAAGGTGGCGGCCGCCCATTTGTCCCACTCCTCACCCCGCTTTACGCCCATTTGCAGGCGGTAGTCTTCCATCTGCGTGGGCGTCATCTGCCCCGCGTGGTTGTCCTTGTGTCCGGCAAGCGGCAGACCGTAGCCCTTGATGGTGTAACAGATGAAGCAGACGGGACGGTCATGCCTGGACGCCGCCTCGAAGGCTTCGAGGAGGCTCGGCATGTCATGCCCGCCAAGGTTCGTCATCAACGCCTGCAACTCGTCGTCGGAGCGGCGTTCGATCAGAGTGGTGACCGGCCCTTGGTCTCCGATCTCGTCGAGCAGCCGCTTGCGCCAGGCAGCACCCCCTTGGAAGGTCAGCGCCGAATAGAGCTGGTTCGGACAGCGCTCTATCCACTCGAGCAGCTTCTCGCCCCCCGGCTCGGCAAAGGCAGCCTCTTGCAGAGCGCCGTGGCGCAGGACCATCACGTCCCAGCCGAAGTTGCGAAAAATCTGCTCGAAACGCTGCCAGAGGCCCTCCCGGATCACGGCGTCGAGCGACTGGCGATTGTAGTCGACCACCCACCAGCAGTTCCTGAGCCCGTGCTTCCAGCCTTCGATCAGGGCCTCGTAGATGTTGCCCTCATCCATCTCGGCGTCGCCGATCAGGCTGACCATTCGGCCCTCGGCACGCTCCTTCATCCAGCCGTGACCCGAGACGTAGTCCTGCACCAGCGACGAGAACAGCGTCTGAGCAACGCCGAGACCCACCGACCCGGTCGAGAAGTCGACATCGTCGACATCCTTCGTCCGCGAAGGGTAGCTCTGCGCGCCCTTGTAGCCGCGGAAGTTCATGAGCTTTTCGTGGGTCTGGTTGCCCGCCAGATACTGAAGTGCATGGAAGATCGGCGCCGCATGGGGTTTGACCGCCACCCGATCCTGCGGGCGCAGGACCGAACCGTAGAGCGCGGTCATGATGGTGCTCAGCGACGCGGACGAGGCCTGATGCCCCCCGACCTTGATCTCATCGCCCTCGCGGACGTGGTTGGCGTGGTGGATCGTCCAGGCTGCGAGCCAGGAGACGCAGCGCTCGATCTCGTTCAGATATTCCAGTTTCCTCGTCATTCAGTTTCCCGCAAATCAGCTGCCGGTCTCACAGGACCCCCGCCCAAATGGTCAAAGATCGAGTTTCAACACACCTGTCGCGCGCGATACGCAGGGGATGAAGCGGTGGCCGCGTGCCTCCTTGGACAGGACGGCATCCCGATGGATCGGCTGTCCCGCCAGCATTGCGCATTCGCAGGTCCCGCACACCCCGTTCTCACACGAGGCCATCAACGGCACACCGGCCGCACGCAAGGCGGCCAGTGCCGTGGTCTCAGCCGAAACCTCAACCACCCTGCCCTCAGCCAGTTCTATGACGAATGGTTCCGGTGGCGCGCCATCAAACTCGGGAGGCTGGAAAGTTTCGAAATGAACAGTACCCTCGGGCCAGTGTTGAGCCGCGCGCCCCACAACCGCCATGAAGCCAGGCGGTCCGCAGTAGTATGTCTGCGCGTCGTCCGAACGGTTCGCCAGCAGCGCGGGGATGTTCTGCCGGGTCTGAGGCTCGTCGTCGAAATGGATCCGCACATTGCCGCCAGGAAGATCGCTCCCGATCGCCGCCAAGAGTGGCGTGAGCGCCCGGCTGCGGGTGAAATAGTGCAACTCGAAGGGCTTGGCCTGCCGGGTCAGCGCGCGCGCCATGGCCAGAATCGGGGTGATCCCGATTCCCCCTGCCAGCAGCAAAGTCGGCCCCTCGCCTGGCTTGAGCGCAAAATGGTTGCGTGGCGCGGAGACAGGCAGTGTGGAGCCGACGGCAATGGTTTCGTGGATCCACGCCGAGCCGCCACGGCCGTCATTCTCGCGCTTCACCGCGATGGTGTAGCGGCCAAGCTCGGTCGGGTCGCCGCAAAGTGAATACTGACGCACCTTCCCTTCAGGCAGATGGACGTCGACGTGAGAACCCGCTTCGAACGCCGGCAGCACAGGTTTGCGTGGGTGTTTCAGGTCGATGACCAGCACGTCGCCCGGCTCCTTGCGGGCGGCGGTCACGGTCAGCTTCATGATGATGCGCGGCGACGCCATGGCGTTTCACTCGTCGATGGGCAAGATCAGATCACCGGGGCGGATCACGCCCCCGACCTCGATTGTGCAGTTCAGGCCGGAGCGGTTCAGAAGCCCCTCGTAGAGACCCGGAAGCCCGAGCAACTCCTCGATATACTTGCACGGCACATTCATCCGGGCGGCCCTGAGAATCGTTTCCCCGACCCGGAAGCGTTTGCCGACAAGATGGCTAAGCGGAACGCCTCGTGTCGTCAGATTGCGCCGGTGATCTTCGGGTGCGAGCTTGGCCTTGAAGCCCGGAATTCTGGGTTCGCCCTGCGCGATGGCGTCCAAGACTTCAGCTTCGATCAGCGTCACTTCGCGAACGTCAGGACGCGCGGAATAGGTCCCCGTCCCCAGGTAGTAGCGGTCTCCGACAATGCCTTGGCCGGCAATAAGCTGCGCCTGCGCCAGCTCCTCCATTTCATAGGAGGCAGCGGGCGCGATATGGACGTGAAGCAGCTTTCCTCGCCAGGTCATCATCGCTCTCGGAAATTCGTCTCGTGGAAACCTGCTGCAAAACTGGCCTGATCAACAGCGCCAGTTGCATGGCATTTTCCCGGTCCAGTTGGCTGTTTGGAAAGAAATACGGGGGGCCCTCGGACCGTTTTCAGCGCCAGCTTTCGGCGTCGCCCCGGCTCAGTTGTTCCGCGCCGGCATCGCGTCTTGCACCTGCTTGACAACCTCTCGCAGGACCTCAACGCCCTTCCCGATCTGCCGAATGCTCAAGGCGGCATAGCCCATGACAAGTCCCACGCGATCGGTGCGGCCTTCGTCCGATGGCCGTTCGTAGAGCGGCGAGATCAGGTGTAGCCCCAGGCCAGCGTCACGGGCGGATTCGACCAAGGCCGTTTCCCGCGATCGTGGCAGGTCATTGAACCAAACCGCGACGTGCAGTCCCGCATCTGCTCCCTGGACAGTGATGCGATCCCCGAAGCTGTGCTGCAAGGCACCCAACAACGTTTCCCGACGCTCGCCGTTCAGCCTGCGCACACGGCGCACATGGCTTTCGTAGCCGCCGCTCTCGATCAACGATGCCAGCGCTTCCTGTTCAGCGACCGGCGAATGCCGGTCTGCGAATTGTTTGGCGGTTGCGAAGACCTCCTGCAATTCGGGCGGGACGACGAGGTAGCCGATGCGCAGCATCGGCGAGAGCGTTTTGGAGATCGTGCCGAGGTAGATGACAGCCCCGTGGTCCTCGAGACTGTGCAGCGGAGGGACCGGATTGATGTCGTAGCGATATTCGCTGTCGTAGTCGTCCTCGATCACATAGGCATTGTTGTGCCGCGCCCATTTCAGAAGCTGATGGCGGCGCGCGATCGGCATGACGCCGCCCAGCGGAAACTGATGCGATGGCGTCACATAAGCCAGTCGTGCTCCGATCCCCGCCAGCAACTCGGTCCTCATCCCGTCTTCGTCGACGATGACCGGGATGGGTGAGGCACCCGTACTGGCAAAGACCTGACGCGCCATCCTGTAGCACGGATCCTCGATGACGAAACGGTCGGCGGGATCGAGAAGCAGGCGCGCGCACAGATCAAGGCCCTGCTGCGAACCGTTCACAACTATGATCTGGTCGAGGTCGCAGCTCAGGGTCCGGGCGCGCCAGAGATAGCCCTGAAGCGCCTGGCGAAGCCGGCGCGAGCCGCGAGGATCGTCATAGGCAAGACGCAGCGGGCGCTGCCCCATCGCCTCGTTCATCGCGCGTTTCCAGACCAATGAAGGGAAATCCGACGGCGCGAGGTCGCCATAGCGGAACTCGACCTTCAGCCCAGTCGGCAGATAATCTTGCCAGGGTGACGTCGCGCGCAGCCGCTCGCCATATGCGGACAGGTGGATCGGGCCGACCCGTTGCGCGTGAGTGCGCCCCGTCCCATGACCCATCAACGAAGACGCAACGCGAGGTCGTGCGCCTTGACGGACTTCGATGAAACCCTCCGCAGCCAGTTGCTCATAGGCGACCGTCACCGTGGTTCGCGAAACGCCGAGGTCATTTGCCAGGGCCCGGGAGGATGGCAACTGACTGCCGGTTTCGTAGACGCCGCCGAGGATTTGCTCGCGAAGGGCTTCGTATATCTGGCGTGCACCCATCGCGTGCGAGCGCGCTGCAGACCCGGCACTTGAAGACTGGACCATCTCTTTCATCGCCAACTGGATATTTCACATTGGCCAGGTTGCCGTCAATCTTTCGGAACCCCAAGAGAGATCGCAGAGGCCGAATGACCAGCTCCCATCAATCCGAAACCGATGCTCCCACGGGGTCGCTCAACCGCACCAGCCCCGGATTTGCCACCCGGGCGATCCATCATGGCTACGATCCGGCCGGCTTTTCCAATGCCGTCCAGCCGCCAGTGTTCCTGACGTCAACCTATGGGTTCGAAAGCGTGGCAGCAAACGATGCCGCCGCCGCCCTTGGTGGACGGCTCTATGCGCGCGAATACAATCCCACGACCGAGATCCTCGAGCAGCGGCTCGCGAATCTGGAAGGAGCCGAGGCGGGGCTGGTTGTTGCCTCGGGGATGGCGGCCTTCGGCACTCTGATCCTGTCGCTCCTGTCCCAGGGCGATGAACTCATCGTCCACAAGACGCTTTATGCGAACACGCTTGCCATGGTCGAACAGGCGGTCCCCCGCTTCGGCATCAAGGTCGTCGCGGTCGATCTGTCAAATCCCCACAATCTCGATGCTGCGATCACCGAGCGGACGCGGCTGGTTTTCTTCGAGACGCCGGTGAATCCGCTGAGCCGCATCCTCGACATAGCGGCAATTGCCGAGCGCGCTCACGCGCGCGGTGTAAGGGTTGCAGTCGACAGCACCTTCGCCTCGCCCGCGCTCCAGCGACCGCTTGAGCACGGGGCGGACATCGTGCTCCATTCGCTGACCAAGTACATCAATGGTCATGGCGATGCCCTTGGCGGGGCGCTTCTCGGCGACGCCCAAACGCTCCGTACGCTGCATGAAACGGGCCTGCGCTACATCACCGGCGCAGCGCTCTCGCCCATGTCAGCTTTCCTAATCCTGCGCGGTCTCAAGACGCTGACGCTGCGTATGGAACGGCACAGCGCCACGGCCCTTGCGGTGGCTCGGGCGCTGGAAGCGCACCCGGCGGTGGCATTTGTGAGTTATCCGTTCCTCGACTCGCACCCTGATCAGGTGACGGCGCGAAAACAGATGTCCAACGGATCGGGCATGTTGGCCTTTGGCCTCCACGCTGGATACGAAGGAGCGCGCCGGATGATGGACCGGCTCAACCTGATCATTCGCGCCGTCAGCCTCGGCGATGCCGACAGCCTCATCTATCATCCAGCAAGCCTCACCCGTGCTCGGCAGCCGATCCGCAAGGATGCCCATTTGGCCGATGGAGTCGGCGAGGATCTCATGCGTCTCTCGGTGGGGCTTGAAGACGCTGATGACCTGATCGCCGATCTGCGGCGGGCTTTGGACGTCTTGTAATGACCTGGCGTGCGGCCATCTCTGCGCTCACACATAGATCTGGAGCCTTGCCATGGCATTCCTGAGCGGTCTTTCCGCGTTCCCCATCACCCCGACCAATCGTGACGGCCGCGTCGATAGCGTTGCCCTGCGCAGGCTGATTGCTCGGCTTGGCATTGCTCAGGTCGATTCCATCGGTCTTCTCGGCAGCACCGGCACATACATCTATCTGTCGCGCGAGCAACGGCGGCGGGCGCTCTCCGAGACCTTGGACCAAACGGCGGGGCAAATGCCGGTCGTGGTGGGTGTGGGCGCGCTGCGCACCGATGAAGCCGTGGGGCTCGCGCAAGACGCCAAGGCCCTTGGAGCAGCTGCGGGTTTGCTTGCCGCCGCCTCCTACACCCCGCTTACTGATGACGAGGTGTTCGAACATTTCTCCACTGTGGCGCGCGAAAGTGGCCTGCCGATCGTCGTCTACGACAATCCAGGAACGACGCATTTCCATTTCAGTCCACCCCTTGTCAGCCGCCTGGCAAAGGTGGCTGGGATTGTCGCCATCAAGAATCCGACAGACAAAAGCGATGCGATCAAGAACCATCTGACCGCCCAGAGGCGCACACTGCCGGAAGGGTTCTCGATTGGCTACAGCGGCGACTGGAACGCCGCCGAGGCCATGATCGCCGGCGCCGACACATGGTACAGCGTCCTCGCGGGCATCCTGCCCGAGGTCTGCATGACGATCGTCACAGCGGCGCAACAGGGCGATGCGGCCGAAGCGCGACGGATCAATGCCGCGCTGGTCCCGATCTGGAGCCTCTTCAAGGAGTTCTCGAGCCTTCGCGTCGTCTATGCACTCGCTGAATTGCTCGACATTTGCAGTGCCGAACCCCCGCGTCCCATCCTGCCTCTGCCCCCAGCAGCGAAGCGCCAGATCGCCGCCGCGTTGAAAGGTTTGCCATCGGATGCCAGCCGGTGAACAGCAAACCCCGTTCGGCAAGTGAAAGGAAGTGCATGTATTTACCCGCTCATTTCGAGAACTGATCGAAAACAACGCACTCGGCGTGCTGATAGCCATGGCTGGAGCGGTCTCGACGCCAATCACACCCCTTCGAACTCGACAATCGACTGCGGAGGTACAGACTGCGCAGGGCACTCCGCCCATGCCGCACCGTTCGCCTTCAAACTAGGAATCGGTGTTTACCCATTTGAATGGCATCGAGCCGGCGCTTTACTTCCGGCCCGGTGCGCGCATTGAAGCCGGTGCCAATGCCGCCGGCGAACACCAGATTTCCGTCCTCGACATTCGCCAGAGCACGCTTCCCGACCGCCGTAACTGTTGCCGGGTTCGCAGCCGATGACGATGAACTCATCACTCAGCACGCATTTTGTCTCACCCATTCTTGGCGCCGGCCGGATCGATATGGACTGACACGCAGCTTGGAGACGATGCCGTCGAGGCCGAACTGGCAGACTTGCGCGAGAATGTCGCTGCCGCCGCTGATCTCGTCGCTCAGAACGATGCCGTTTGGGCGGCGTCTCAGCAGGTTAACTAGCGCTTTGCGCCGATCGACGAGTGGCCGATCGCGAAGACCCTCGCCGTCGATCTTGAGCAGGTCGAAGCCGGCAAGCATGGTCCTGACGTCTCCTGCCGCGGCCAAGAGCCCGCTGAAGACTGGGAATGCGCGACAAGCCTTCTGGTCAACGACGAACGCCTCACCGTCTATTATCGCGTCCGAGGCGCCGAGCTCGGCCACCGCCCGGGACGATAGTCGGAAAGCTGAGGGTCCAGTCGTGGAGGTTGTCGAGGTAGGCCCCCATCGATAGTCGTCCCATTTCATTTCGTGTAGCCAATCAGGGCCCTGCCGGACGCGGCCGACCAGCGGTCGATGTTCGCGACGACCCGAATGTCCAGTCTCGTGTAACCCAGCCTAAAGCGGCCTGTCCGCCCCAAAAAATGACATTCAGTTGCCTCCAGCCTTTCGACACGACCCACTTCACGATCTCGTAACTCGCCAACCTAGCGGCTTGTTGCTTGAGCTGCGCGTTCCTAGGGTGTGGTCGCTAGGCCTCAGCAACAAGAGCTCGGTTGCCAGGCGGGCGGAGGCTCAACGAGATAGCCAGCTCAGGACAAGGAGAGCAAGCAATGGTCGCTTTTACCCTCAATGGCGAGGCGCGAACACTCGACGTCGATCCAGAGATGCCGCTGCTCTGGGCGGTCCGTGACGTCATCGGACTCACGGGAACGAAATTCGGTTGCGGGCTTGCCCAGTGCGGCGCTTGCACGGTTCACGTTAACGGCATGCCGACGCGCTCGTGCCAGACCGCAGTCGGCGACATCGAAGGAGCCTCGATCACCACCATTGAGGGTGTGTCGGGCAAGATAGGCGAAACGGTCCAGACCGTGTGGGCCGAGTTCGACGTACCTCAATGCGGCTATTGCCAGTCTGGCCAGATCATGTCGGCCGTGGCCCTCCTTACAGAGACGCCTAAGCCGTCGGACGATGATATTGATTCGGCGATGAGCGGCAATCTCTGCCGCTGCGCCACCTATCATCGCATCCGCGCGGCCATCCACGAGACCGCCAACCGGCTGGAGACTTGAGGCATGTCGCAGTTTCTCTCGAAGCATAACTCCGTGCGGCCCACGCGCCGCTGGTTCCTCGTCGGCGCGGGCGTCACCACCGGCGGCCTCGCAGTGGGCTACCGGCCAGTGCTGGCCGCGCCCGACATCGCACAAACGACCCCTGCAAAGGTTCAGGCGAACCCCTTCCAGACCTATGTCGAGATCACAAAGGAGAACCGAATCATCATCCACTCCTCGCAGTTCGAGATGGGACAAGGCTCCTATTTCGGCATCGCCACCCTGGTTATGGAAGAGCTCGACGGCGACTGGGCGCAGGTGGACGTGGTCGGCGGATATGGCAATACCGCGTTCTACGGCAATCTCGCCTGGGGCGGGGCCGCACAGGCAACTGGTGGCTCCACGTCGATGGGCTCGTCGTGGGAACGCTACCGCAAGGCGGGTGCTGCCGCACGGGCCTTGCTGGTGGCGGCCGCGGCGCAGCGGTGGGACGTGCCAGCCGGCGAGATCAAAGTCGCTTCCGGGGTCGTGTCGCACGCCTCAGGGATGCAGGCGCGCTACGGTGACCTGGCTGAAGCCGCAGCGGGAATGCCGGTTCCCGACGACGTGCCGCTAAAGCCGCGCGACAAGTGGGCCCAGATCGGATCGGACAGCCTCAAGCGCTACGATTCCGCCGGCAAGACCAACGGCGCGCAGACCTACACGATCGACCTCATGATCGAGGGACTCCAGACGGCCGTTATGATCCATCCGCCGAAGTTCGGCGCCGAGATCGAGAGCTTCGACGCAACCAAGGCCAAGGCACTCGACGGCATTGTCGATGTCGTCCAGACGCCGCGAGGCATTGCCGTGGTTGGCAGGGACACCTGGACGGCGCTGAAGGGCCGCGCCCTCGTGGAGGTGACCTGGAACGAGGAGAAGGCCGAAGAGCGCGGCACGGCCGAGATCATGGCCGAATACAACAAGGCAGCAGACGATCTGGGCGCGGCCACCGCGCGCGACGACGGTAACACTCCCGCAGCGTTCGCCAGTGCTGAGAAAATCATCGAGGGGCACTACGAATTCCCCTATCTTGTCCATGCTTCGATCGAGCCACTTAACGCGGCCGCCCGAATCAACGAAGACGGCACCATCGACGTCTGGGGCGGACACCAGATGCCCGACCTTTATCAGGCGGCTGCCGCTCAGGTAGGCGGCACCACGCCGGACAAGGTGAGGCTGCACGTGATGAAGACCGGCGGCAGTTTCGGCCGCCGCGCGGTCTTGGATGCAGATGTCATTATCGAAGCTGTTTCCACAGCGCGTGCACTGGGACGCGGCAAGCCAGTGAAGGTGCAGTGGACCCGCGAGAATGACATGCGGGGTGGGCGGTACCGGCCGGCCTATGTGCACGCAGTCAAGGCGGGGCTCGACAAGAAAGGCAATGTCGTCGCTCTCCATGACCACATCGTGGGCCAATCGGTCTTGGGCGGTTCGACCTCTGCGGCGATGATCAAGAACGGCATCGATCCAACCTCCGTAGAGGGCGCCACCAACCTGCCCTATGCGATCCCGAACCTGAAGGTCGAGCTGACCACCACGGACGTGAACATCCCGGTGCTGTGGTGGCGTTCGGTAGGCTCCACCCACACCGCTTACGCGGTGGAAACCCTGATCGATGAGCTCGCCGCCGCTGCGAACCGTGATCCGGTCGACTTCCGCTTGTCAATGCTCGGTCACCATCCACGGCATGCCGCCGTGCTTAAAGTGGCTGCTGAGAAGGCAGGCTGGGACAAGCCTCTGCCGGAAGGCCGTTTCCGCGGCGTGGCCCTGCATGAAAGCCTCTCGACCTATGTCGCCGATGTGGTGGAGATCACCCTCAACGATGAAAATGGTTTCAAGGTCGACCGCGTCGTCTGCGCGGTAGATTGCGGCACCGCGATAAATCCTGACCAGATTCGCGCTCAGATGGAGGGCGGTATCGGATTCGGGCTAGGTGCGATCCTCCAGGAGGAGCTGACCCTGAAGGGCGGTGTCGTAGACCAAGAGAACTACGATACCTATACACCGCTCAGGATCGAGCAGATGCCGCGAGTCGAGGTGCACATTGTGCCGTCCGAGGAGCCGCCCACGGGAGTTGGTGAGCCAGGTGTGCCGCCGATCGGCCCGGCCGTCGCCAACGCGCTACGGGCGGCGACGGGCAAGACTATCCGCAAGCTGCCGATTATAAAGAACATGTCAGGAATGACACCATGAAACAGCCGCGATGAAGATCGCGCCGTTTTCGAACGCCTCCTGACAGGCGCTCATTTCCATTGGTCAAATTCCGGCGGCTGCCCGCTCCAATATCCGGTTTGGAGACGGCACCCCGTGTTTTGAACGACCACAGACGGGCCTTGGCGCCGGTTCCACTGAAGAACCGCTTTCGAGACGCAAACGCGTCCACTCCATGAAGAGCACAACCGTATAGCACCAGGAAGGCTAGCTACCTCCATCGCTTCGGAGACCCAGGAACCCTCAGAAAACCGAACCTCCCGAGCTCAGAGGCGCTCGTGATCACAATCGCGCTGGTGCGTGGATCATTGTTCAAGGGTTTGTCAATAGGCAGGCGAGATGGCCGATCGACATGATCTTCGCCCGATGCCCTACAAACACAATGCCAGCCGCTGTCACGGAGTCGCGAAGACGAAGGCAATGAGGGTCGACGCCGATACTCATCGTTTGGTTGACAGAGCGCTTGGAATGTCATGCGCTTCACATCGGAGTAGCCATCCGGGAAGCCTGAAGCGCTTTGAAAACGCATGTGCTGCGGCTGTTATTCATAGCGTGGATGACTTTGATCAAAACAATCGATTTCATCACTCTTCCGGAATCGTGCATGGACAAAAAAGAGCCTCACGCACCAATCACACGCTGCTCTATCGCGTGACGAAAGCTGCCTTAGGAATAATCCAAAGGAGAAAATCTTCGATGCGCCCTGACGTGCAGTGGAGGTCGTGCCGAGAAAGTGAGTTGCAACTGGCCGACAATGTCGGGCGGTGCGACCATGGTCGCTTCGGAGAATGAAATCGGGCCAGTTCACGGGGGCGGTACTGTTATTCGTCGACGGCCGCCCTTCCCAAGACAGGCGGCATCGCAAGTTGGTTCTGCCGATGAAAACAACATCGCCGGATACATGTCAGCAGCCGCTCAGGATTGGATGATCCAGCCAAGCTCTCGGCGTGATGGCACTGTAGGCGTCACAGTCGAAGCATCTCATTGATCGTTTATGGGGCTTTCTTCGATGCCGCTGATGCCTGACGGGCGGTCGCAGCTGCAGGCGACAACACGGCCTATTTAGTTGGAAACAGTCGAGGTAAGCCAATTTGGCTTCCCGTTACTATCTGGAGAAAGAAATGCTGTGCCTAGGAATCAGCGGCGGACTTGACCAAGTCCATGAAAACCGATTCGAGCGTCAGAACGCCTTTATGCACGATGGCGCCGCGGTGCTCGTCCGAGACGGAAAGGTGATAGCCGCCGTAGAAGAGGAACGCCTCAATCGAATCAAGCACTCGAACAAGCTGCCAAGTGGTTCGATTCAATACTGTCTCTCGACGGCCGGGGTTCAGCTCAGCGACATTGATCGTGTCGCGGTCTACGCCAGCGAGCCCTATGCCAACGCCATGCTTGAAGGTATGTCCGCTTCCCAACCGGACATTCTCTCCACTCCGTTGGATGCTAAAATGTTGGTGCAGAACCTGTTAGCGCGTGAGTTCGGCACTAAGTTGGACAGTTCGCGTATTTCATTCGTAGGTCATCATCAGGCGCACGCCGTGAGCGCCTTTGCAATGTCGGGCTTCGAACAAAGTCTCATTCTAGCGATTGATGGCTGTGGTGATTTCCTGTCGGGCCTTGTGGCGGTAGGGTCTGGCACAGAAATTACGCAAATCGAGGCTTTCCCGGAGGACAATTCTCTTGGGCTGTTTTATCTCGAGACGATCCGCTGTCTCGGCTACGGCATGTTCGACGAGTATAAGGTAATGGGACTCGCGCCCTATGGCGACCCCGCTCCCTATCGCGAGCTCTTCGATCAGTTCTACGAGCTCTCCGCCAACGGTGGCTACCGTGTTCACCTCGACCGCATCGGTCCGGCGTTGCTCCGCAACATCGAGATCAGGCGAAAGGGAATGCCTTTCACCCAGCAGCATCGAGATGTGAGTGCGTCACTGCAGGAAGCGCTTGAGCGGATCGTGTTCCACATTCTCCGGCACCACCGTGAGGCCACCGGCATGAAGCGGTTGTGTCTGGCGGGAGGGGTAGCCCACAACTGCACGATGAACGGCAAGCTGCTGTATTCAGGGCTTTTCGAAGACATCTTCGTGCAACCCGCGTCTCACGACGCTGGCTGCGCATTGGGAGCTGCGCTGATAGTCTCTAACGAGATGGGCCGCCCCGCGCCGCGTGAGCGACTGCAGGAGGTCTATTGGGGTCCTGATCTCGGGAGCGACCGCGCCGTGGAACAGGAACTGAATGCATGGTCCGGACATCTCGAGGTTGAACGCTCTTATGACATAGCGAGCAGTGCAGCCCACTGGATCACCAACGGCGCCGTGATCGGCTGGGTGCAGGGTCGTTCGGAGTTTGGGCCACGTGCGCTGGGCAACCGCAGCATTCTTGCCGACCCTCGGCCCGCTGCAAACAAGGACCGGATCAATGCCATGGTCAAGAAGCGCGAAGGCTATAGGCCTTTCGCACCATCTGTGCTGGAAGAGGATGCGAGCGAATTTTTCGACCTCCCAGACGGTAAGCACGAATTTCCATTCATGAATTTCGTCGTTCGCGTGCGTGACTCAAAGCGCGCCTTGTTGGGTGCCATTACGCACGTCGACGGTACGGCTCGGCTGCAAACAGTATCGCGCGATGCCAACCCCGCTTACTGGGAGGTCATCAATGCGTTCAAGAAGCGGACAGGCACTCCAATTCTGCTCAATACGTCCTTTAACAACAATGCTGAACCGATCGTGGATACGGTTGCAGACGCGATTGCCACATTTTTGACGACAGAGCTGGATGGACTTGTGGTCGGGCCCTTCCTGGTAAAAAAACGGGCTGCAACGCTGCAGGATTGGACTGCGCTTGCGATTTCATTGCCTCCCTCAGTCTCCCTCCATCAAACCCGTGCTTACACAGCGCGAGATCATCAGGAGACTGTCTGCGAGATTATTCCGAACCACTCCAGCATTGACAGTGTGCGAATTTCAAACGACCTGTTTAATCTGCTGATGCGGATTGAGGGCGAAGCCGTGTTAAGCGATCACCTCAATATAATTGCGCCGGATCAGGCTGAGCATGAAGCTCTGCTGGAGGACCTGCGAAGACTGTGGGAGCAGCGCCTGGTTCGGCTGCATCCCTCACAAGCTGCTCGGATGGATCATGGGTCCGATAAAACGCCGGACCAGCCTAATAGGCTATCAATGTGATAGAGATGCCGCTCAAGCTCGGCCAATCAATAGTGTTCATCGACCCCGCCTGCGAGCTCACCGCTGTGATTTGGGGGGGTCGAGGTCGCCCTGGTCAGTATGCTTAGGAATGCTTTGAATGGGTCGTGTGCCTGGGTTGGAAAGGCGGGTCTGGCCTCACCGGACTTCTGTGTCGAGAGGTCCAGCCCGCAGAACTTTAGAAACTGGCGATGATGACCTAAGCGGCGAAGATCGCCGGCTTCGGCAATGACGGTCAATGCCTTGATCGGTCCGATGCCCGGGATTTGTCGCAGGAGCTGGTAATCCTGGCTGTGCCGCAGCAGATCGTCGGCCTGTGCTTCGATCTCATTGCGGTGCCGGATCAGGCTGCGTGCTTCGTCAATGACCATCCGGAACATGCGAATGGCAGGCGCATCAAATGGCAGTGGCAGTCCGATCGCTGGGCGCGCCGTCTCGAAAATATCCATCAGAATCTGTGTCTTGCTGACCTTGCGGCGGACGACATCCCAAGCTGCTGCCACAAACTCCTCCTTCGTCAGCGCCGTGATGCTTGCTGGGGTCGAAAAGGCATCGAGGAAGGCAAAGAACCAATCGCTGCGGCTGTTCCCCCGGAAGCGATCGATCTCGGGAAAATACAGCGGCAGGTAGTTGTCAGGATGCGGTGCTGGATCTCGGTCTTGGCCCTGGCGATCGCTTCATGTGTCTTCGACAGTTCCTGCACGTCGTTGATGCCGGCTCGCAGCGGATCATGGTAGACCTGCGTCGCCTGGATCCTGAGCATGTGTAGGATCACCTGGGCATCGATCTTCTTGCCGAATATGACGCCGAAGGCCTCAAGAAGCCCAGGCATCTGTTCTCGATTTTGCCTACTAGGCTGACGAGAAGGTCGCGTGCCGACAGCAGCACCCGCACGACACAGGTGCCGTGGCTCTTGGTGCGAACCTGCTTAAACCATCCGGTCCGTCCGATCTGGCAAGGCCCGCCGCTCGTCGGGGCCCGATTTGTTCGGCATCATCGAGAGGGCGGCGCTTGACACGATCGGAAGTCCGCGCTTCGTTAACTCGTTCCAGAGCCAGACCGCAAGCGGTCACGGCTCCATGCCGATCCGCTCCGTCTCCGCAGTTCACAGTCCCGCCCGCATCTCCCGGTCGGGCCCGGGTAGCCATTGCGCTGCAAGGCGGGTCTGATCGCTAGGGCGGCGCCCGCCACCATCTCCATCATCGGTTCGGCGACATAGCCAATCATCTCCCGTAAGAGAAGTGCTTTCAGGCAAGTTCCGCAGGTTCAAGGAGATCGTTGACGGCGGCCACTTGGGAGCTGCGTCGAGTGCATGGTCGAGCTTGCCGCCCAAGGTACGTGGCTTCGAAACGCGTGCGATTGCGCCTCATTCAAGACCGGTAGCGGGTGGTCGCCGACATACAACGGGGCGCAGGCGACTGAAACGAACCCGTCGGCCACTACGGAGCAATCCTGCCGCCTGACCAGGCGCGTGGGAAAGTATCACAACGGTGACCACAGCGTCGCTTCAGGCCGTCAAAAGCTATTGCCGTGCGTCAAGGCGGGCTAGGTGACCCGTCGGAGGCCGGCACCAGCGGCTTTGTCCGGACAAGACAAATGCTATTGGGATTTGGCCGCCGCAGCCGCGAGCATCGCTTCTCCCATCGCAATGGCCCCTTGGGCACGCAGCATTTCACCAGGGTTCTGAATGTCGCGCAAGTCTTTGTTCTGGCTGAGTTTTGATTTTCCAACCAGGCCGGTGATCTCGATCTCCAGGGCGACGATTGCCTTAACCATCGTGTCGATGAAGTCCTTCGGCGCGTCGCCCATCTTCCACGGGGCAGGCTGCGAGGCTTCTTGCATATGAGTGAGCTTCGCCACGTTACGGCGTACATATCGCTCATCATCCCGGACAGTGATGCGTCCGTGGGCGTGGACGACGAGATAGTTCCACGTCGGCACCTGCTTGTGGAGTTCGTGCTTGCTTGGATACCAGTTCGGCGAGATGTAAGCGTCGGCCGCACGGAAGATTACGAGAACCTCATCGCCATTGGCGACTTCCTCCCAGACTGGATTCTTGCGAGCGACATGGCAATTGAGAACGCCCTTGTCTCCCTTCGAGCGGTCAAGCTCGAAGGGGAGGTGGTTCGCGTCCAGTGTGCCTTTGCTTTGGGTGACGAGGATACCAAGCGGGTGTTTCTCGATAAGCTCGAACAGGGCGTTCTGATCAGGGACGGCAAAATGAGGCGGAACGTACAACGGTTTATCTCCTGTCGCGAATGTGCGGTTGCTAGTAATCGGCGGAGCCTTACGGAACGGGCTCCTGAATCTTCGCTGCCGTCGACGAGTGCCCCGGATCTCGGTGTCCACCACGCTCAAGAACCGCCATCGAGAAATGGGCGGGCACATCAGATGCCGCCGCGTATGAGTGCGGTTGGTCAGTGACAAGCCGCGCACTCTCGCCTTCGCTTAAAATGACCACATGGGTACCTACCACAACGCTCAGGGCACCCTGACTGACCGAGATCAACTCGCGCGTATCCGGACTATGAGCATCTGCGGAAAACACGTCGCCCGGCATAATGACCCAGCTCCACAATTCGAACATCGTGCGCCCCGAGGTCGATGAATGAAGTTGTGCAAAGCTTCCCTTGGCGCTTGTCCAAAGCGTCCTCGTCTCTGTCCGCTCAATAGGAAGGCGAACTGTGGAAGGATCGTCATTCAGCAAATCGGCCACGGAGAGCGAAAACGCCGCCGCCAGTCGGCAAAGTATGCCGATACTAGGGTTCGCCTTGCCTTGCTCCAGCGAGACGACGGTTCCCTTGGACAAGCCGCTCAGTTTTGCCAGGCGATCCAGGGTCAGATTTTGGTCGCGCCTCAAGTCTCGGATTCGAACAGCTATCGCTTGCCCAAGGACCTGCTCGGCATCAAAGGCTGTCGTAACATCGGTCATTATATTGACTTAGGACCTCGGCTCACCTATTGCGGTCAGTATAATGACCGGGGCGAAATTGCAACTGCCCGTTAGGAAGGAAATAACCGATGCGTTTTGAGACGAAGGCGATCCACTGCGGCCGAGGGGTCGACGCGTCCACGGGGGCCGTATCCATGCCGCTGCACACCAGCACGACGTTCGAACGCGGTGTCAACGGGTCATTTCCGTCCGGCTTCGAATACACAAGGGATGGAAATCCTACACGCAATGCGTTCGAGGCGGCCATGGCGACGCTTGAGGGAGGGGAAGACGGCATCGCCTTCGCTTCGGGCATGGCCGCGATCGCTGCAGTTTTCGAGAGCCATCCGTCGGCGGGTCGGATCGTTCTGCCGGATGACATGTATTTCGGCATTCGTTCGCTGATCGAAGAGACCGACATTGGGTCTCGTTTCGACTTTGCCCCAGTCGACATGCGCGATTTGGACGCTTTGCGCGCCGCGGTGACATCGAAGCGGACTGGCCTCGTCTGGATCGAGACGCCGTCAAACCCGATGATCCGCGTTGTCGACATTGCGGCCATCTGCGCAATCGCGCACGAGGCAAACGCCTTGGCGGTGGTGGACAATACGTGGGCCACCCCAGTGCTTCAACTGCCACTCGAAATCGGGGCAGACGCGGTGATGCACTCGGCGACAAAGTACATTGGCGGCCACTCGGATTTGATGGCCGGTGTCGTCATTGTCCCAAACGCGTCACCCCTCGGTCGCCCATTGCGGATGGTCCAGAAACACAAGGGCAGCGTCGCAGCGCCCTTCGACTGTTGGCTGGCGTTGCGGGGCCTGCAGACATTGCCGGTCCGCATGCGCGCCCATTGCGAAGGCGCCCAGAAAGTGGCCGAGGCCCTGGCGTCTCATCCGCGCGTCGAAAAAGTGCTCTTTCCTGGTCTGCAAACTGATCCGGGACACGATCTTGCTACGCGGCAAATGAGCCATTACGGAGCGATGCTATCCTTTATCGTCGAGGGCGGAGCCGATGCTGCAATGGCCGTGGCCGGCCGCCTGAAGATTGTTGTCCGGGCGACAAGCCTTGGCGGGACGCATTCTCTGATAGAGCATCGCGCATCCGTTGAAGGTGCGAAGTCCAAAGCGCCAGGCGGATTGCTGCGAATTTCTGTAGGGCTTGAACATCCTCAGGACATTATCGATGACCTGATGCAGGCCCTAGGCGAAACCTTCAAAGCGGGAGTCCAATGACGGGTGCAAGAACTCTGGCGCCGCTTTATGTGGCGGCTGGCGCAGCCGACGATCGGCAGAACAATGTTCCTGCTGAGTAGAACGCACGTCCTCTGGTGAACCGCTATCGCCGTGTCGCATCGTCTCGGGCGCGTGGTCGCATGGGTGATGAACGTCTTCGGGTTTCTGGACGATGGCCACGCGCTCGACCGGAAGCGGAAATACCCAGATTTGCCGTTGACCTACTGCTGCTCGACCTCGTCGGAGATCGCGGTCAACAGATGGGATGGATGTGCTGGCACTACGGCAGTTTGACAAGCCGGCCATCGAGGCGCTAGCACCGTCCAAAGCCAAGAGTCGCAGGGCAGAACTGACCGCACCAAGCGGGCTGCGGGACCCATCAGCTAACGGCCAGGTTGGTACCTCAACGCGCATCAGCACCGTGGATGCCACATTGTCCTTGTTGCGAGCGTGATCTCGGAACTTCGTTGTGACGCAGTCAGTGCGCTGTAAGCAAATGAGCGGAAGAACGACACCCAGTGGAGGTGAGAAGTGATGCGGCGTCAAGATCCTCCGCGCTTTGCGGCAAACACACTGATCCCTCTTCACAACCCGGTCTTTCGTTCTATCTGGACAGCCACGCAGATATCCAGCCTTGGCTGGCTGGTGCAGAGCGTGGCTATAAGCTGGCTCATGGCCACGATTTCAGCCTCCGATCTGATGGTTGCGCTCGTACAGGCTGCATCGACGCTGCCCGCGTTCTTCTTGTCGATCCTTGCTGGAGCCATTGCAGACAGCTTCAGCCGCCGTGGCGTGATGCTTGCCGGACACTGCCTGATCGCACTGGCATCCACGGCGCTGGCACTCTCTGTGGGACTGGGCTTTGCTAGTCCATGGCTGATCCTGGGACTGAGTTTCTTGGCCGGATGCGGCTTTGCTTTGAACGATCCAGCCTGGCACGCCTCGGTCGGCGATATCCTGGAAAAGCGCGACATACCCGCTGCAGTGACGCTGATGTCGGTGGGGTACAACGTGGTTCGGAGCATAGGACCGGCGCTGGGCGGTGTAATCTTGGCTTTGCTGGGCCCCCTTACGGCTTTCGCCCTCGCTGCGCTAAGTGACCTGGTCCCGTTGAGCGCTGTTCTGCGCTCACAGTGGCAAGTTCGCTCTTCGCCTCTTCCGCGCGAGCGGATGACTACGGCCATTCATGATGGCATGCGATTCACGGCGATATCCTCAGAGATCAGAGTGGCGATCGTGCGTGCAACCCTGTTCGGGCTATCAAGCATCTCGATCCTTGCTTTGCTCCCCCTCCTGGTTCGCGACCAGCTGGCGGGAGGGCCAATTGTGTACGGCGTGCTATTGGCCGGCTTCGGCACAGGCGCCTTCATCGCCGGCATTGGCAGCAGCTACTTGAGACGCATCACGTCCCAGAACCGATTGATCACGCTCGCGTCCGTTGCTTGCGCAACGTGCTGCCTTTTGATGGCCCTCACATCGTCGGTGGCTGTGGCGGCGATCGCGCTTGCAATCGGTGGCGCTGGCTGGGTTGTCACCTGGACCGGAACCGACGTGTGTGTGCAGTTGGCAAGCCCAAGGTGGGTCGTTGGTCGCACCCTGTCCATCTATTACGCCCTGACCTACGGCGGCATGGCAGCGGGTAGCTGGATCTGGGGTGCTGTCGCGCAGTACTATTCGCTGACGTGGGCTTTGGAAGGTGCTGCAGCGGCACTGTTGCTGGTCGCGGCTGTGGGAAAGCTATTGCCGGTGCGGCTATGGGAGGAATCGGATCAAGCGGCCGTCGACTTCAGGCCACCAGAACTGGCCCTCCCTTTGAAGCCCAGGAGCGGTCCGATAGTGATTAAGATGGAGTACTCGATACTCGAGGAGAGTATCGATGAATTTCTGAGCTGCATGCGCGAAAGGCGGCGCGTTCAGAGCCGCGCCGGTGCGCGGGACTGGACCCTCCAGCGCGACCTTCAGAAGTCGACGCTTTGGACCGAGACATTCCGCACGCCGACATGGACGGACTATCTTCGTCTAAACCATCGGCTAACGGTGAATGACAGGGACATAGGCGAGCGCCTTGCCGCTCTGCACATGGGTGATTCTCCGCCTCGCATCTCACTTTCAATCGAGCGGTCGACAAGCCCCGCCCCCGGCAGCCAAGTCCAGCCTGTGCCTTTTGTATCGCGCCCGTGAGAAAACCAAGTCTTGTCTGGGCTTGGACACGGAACGAGCTACTCCTTAATTTGTTGAGCCTGCCCGGATTGCAAATCGTTCCGGCCGGTTAGGCGAGCATGAGGATTCGCGTGGCAATTATGTCCATCACGGGTCCCATGTTCAGCCCGACACCCCCCTCTCTGCCGCCAGATCGGCTTGAGCACGGATTCAGGTCGCCTGTCCTTTGCATAGCGGCGGGCAACGAATAGCAAGGGGGCGGAGGGTATCCCCGTCTGCGAAGCGGGCAGAGGAGGATCCGCAAGGCGGGTTGCTGGGGAGACGGGCCGCGCGCCTCTTTACGCCTAGTTTTCTCCGTTACAAAGTCCCCCGGGACGGACTGCCAGTTCACGCCAGGGCCAACAGCATGCTCGCACGGGCGACCGCCGCGTCTGCCGGTCCTGCGAGTAGAATAAGATCGGGAAGTGCGGCTTCATCCTCGATGCCAGAACTCGCGTCGCCGTACCGCGGCCGCCAGAGCCCCTTGCGCTGTCACGAGTCAGCCCACCTTTCTAGCTGGCAGCGCATCGGGAGCCGATCCGCAGCACCTGTCGGCGCGCCTTCCGTGTCAACGCAGAACATGATGCATATTCCCAGCGCTTTTTGACAGAGCGAACTACAAAATGCAGAACACTGACTCTCCGCCAAATGAATGCTGCGAGCAAGCAGCAGGCGGAGGAACTCCGTCTGGGCTGAGTATGTGTTTCAACGCAGACAAATAAATTATAGCCAGTTCACGAAACGCCGGGCCCGCTCCTCTGGCGTCCGATCGTCCAGGAAATCCCCTCGGCGCGCACCACGCCAGACACCTCCTTGCCGATATGATGCTCAAGCACCGGCCGCCAAGGCACCAGCGTGAACTCGCGCGATTTCTCGATGACACCGTATTTTCCGCCGGCGAGCTCGACGCAGCAGCGCAGCGTTCCGTCTATTCGATTGCCATGCTGCGCTTCAGAATACGAGAGCCCGAGTTCGTCCGAGAGCTGACTGGCAACACGGTTCAGCTCTCGTTGGCGCAGCATTGAAAGCATGTTGGCGCGATAGATGACCCGATCCTGCGCATCATGGGCAAGACCTTGCGCGATCAGCCACTGCTGTCGGCGGGCCTGGATCTGACGTACTTCGCGACCGAAGCCAGAGTCGCGCAAGGACTCAGGGTGGGCTGATACCAGCTCCTGGTCGATCCAGGTGGCGCCGTCGAAGCCTACTTGGCTCTCCAGCGGCATTGATGAGAGCTTGTCGACGACAACAGGCTGGGCCCTCGCTCGCTGACGCTCGTAATCCGCGACGCGGTTGAGATGGTCGGGCGCGACTGTCCATGTGCCGTCCGGCTCGCGCTCGACGCCACCGGTCGCACGGCGGATCGCCTCCAGTCGCCGCACGTGCGTTTCGGCAAAGCGTTCAGTGGCCGAGGGGTCATGCTTGAGATGGATATCGATGCTGTAGCGCCCGTCGTTGACCGTGGCGATGCCGGCAATTGTGCGGTCGACTTTTCTTGGCCCGGTGTCCCTCGGCCTGACCCGCACTATGCAGCCCTCTGGTGTCGGTTGGGTGGCCTCGCCTTTGCCGATATCAAAATAGTGGCTTTTGCCGTCCACGCCGTCGACGACGAGGTAATGGCGGTCAGTGATTTCGTCGGCCAGCCCGCGCCCGACGACACGTCCGACCACGGTTTGAGCCGACCCGTCGCATCGATCGTGGATAAGATGGTCGGCGGCACTGCGGACGAGCCCCTTGCCCGTCAGCTCGCGATGGATGGTCTTGACGATGTCGCCGCGCGCGCCGATGCGGCGTAGCGTAGCTTCGAGCTCATCCTCCAGGCGCCAGCGACCGGCAGGCATCTCCTCGGCGAGGCCCATCCGCTCGAGCTTGCGCAGGCGGCCCTGGTGCAGCGTCTGGCGAAAGGTGTCTCGGCTGGCCGGTGAGACACACCCCTCATCGTCGCGCATGCGCATCAGCTGCCGGTCGATGCTGGTGAAGCGTTCCTGATCCATCTCCTGGCGCAGGCGCTGCTCGATCTCGCGGTCGGTGCGCGGGCCAAGGTCGAGGCTAACCAGTTCGGCTGCGCGCTCGCGCAAGCCAGAGGAGATGTAGTCCCGCGCTATGACGAGGTTTTCGCCGTGATTGTCCCTGCCGCGCACGATGATGTGGGTGTGGGGATGGCCGGTGTTGAAATGGTCGACGGCCACCCAGTCTAGCCTGGTGCCGAGGTCTTCTTCCATTTGCGCCATGAGGCGCCGGGTGAGCGGCTTCAGGTCATCATACTCGATACCGTCTTCAGGGGCGACGATGAAGCGGAACTGATGACGGTCACCGTTCGCGCGATCGAGAAAGGCCCTGCCGTCCGCGTGGTCATTGTCGGCAGCGTAGAGCTCGCCACGCTCGCTTTCCCGGGTGACGCCGTCGCGCTGGAGGTAGCGGAGGTGCGCACGAGCCCCGTCGACTCCCTTGCCGGCCAGCTTGACGATGCGTGCCTTGACGACTGCGCGCCGCTGCCGAAACGCCGCGTGGCGGTCGCGCGCTCTAAGAACGGCGGCAGCGGCCCCGCCGCGCCCCACCCGGCTTCCGATGAAGCGGCTGCCGCGTCCGCTCCTGCCGCCTGCTCGGTTGACCGCGGCCTGCACCTGGCCAGCGTAGCGTTTGCCCGCCTTCGAGCCGCGCGAGCCAATTTTGCCGAGCTTCGGCGTGAATTCGTTATCCTGCATGCGGCCTCCGATGAGCCAGCAGCAATTTCAGAGGCTTGCGCGCCAGACCCTCCTGGACCCGGAGGCAACCTCCTGGGAAAACGATGTGCAGACAAAGACTTGGCCGCCTCCAGGAGGCGCTGCCTTTATCTTGCCTTCCGCGCACCTGCCCCCCCTGGCCCCCGCCCGAACCACGGTAGCCGCTGCCTCACCTGCGATCCGGCCGGCCTGATCTTGCTCGCTCCGATCCGAGCGGCACCAGGAGTTGGCCATTCGGGCCGGTCACGGAAACACCGTTTCGGAGAAAAAACAGCGACTGCCCGGACGGGATTCCCGGCGCGCTTTTGGAACGGGATTTGCCGGTGAGCGCGTCCATATCGGCGGCCGAAATGCCCGCCGCCTTGATCTCTTCCAGATACGAAACCGTCTCGCTGGGCAGCGGTCGCCCGCGCTGCAAATGCTGCTCGTAGCGCTCCGGCCCGGCGTTATAGGCTGCAAACAGGCCTGGAAATCCGAAGCGGTCATACATGGCGCGCAGATAGGCAGTGCCTGCCAGAATGTTGTCGCGAGGGTCGTGCGGGACGGCTCCGAGGCCGAGCTCTGCGCGCAACTCCTCGTAGGTGGCTGGCATCACCTGCATGAGGCCAATGGCGCCGGCGCTCGACGTGACCGGCCGCCCATTGAGCGTCGTCTGCCCCCGGCTTTCGGCATCCATGACGGCATAAATCCAGGTCTGTGGAATGCTGAAACGCCGGCTTGCTTCGGCTACGAAGGGCTGCCATCTTGCAAGCTGCGGACTATGGGAGATGACGACCGGCTTCGTGTTGGTCGCGGCGGAACAGGAGCATGGTGCGAGACACGCCATGCTCAGCATAAGGAGGGTCACTCGGTCCATAGCGGCACGAGCCTCCCGATGATGTTTTCGGCCGGCACCGGCCCGAAATAGCGGCTGTCGAACGAGCGATCTTTATCGCTGCCGAGCAGGAAAACCTCGTCGGCGGCGAGTTTTCGGCATGCATTCCACCAAGGCAGCGGACGGTGCTGCGTGTCGGTTGCAAGCCGGCGCGCGGCTATCTCGCCGCCGATGATGATGGCGTCGCCGAAGGTGCAGACATGCTCGCCGGGCAGCGCCGCAAGGCGCTTGACCAGCGGCACGTTGCTGGGCAGATAGAAGCGTTCGGCGGCGAGATCGGCGACCGGTCTTGGTGGGCGGACGAGTACGAGATCACCACGAGCGGGCGATCTGGATGCGGCGCGATAGAGGCCGACCGGCGCACTGGCCGAGGCGTTCCAGACCAGCCAGGGCGATGGTTTGCCGAAGGCGGCGAAGCCGATCAGGCCAAGGCCGATTGTGGCAACGACGATCGTCTTGCGGGCTCGAATGCGCCGCAGATGGCTGCCGATCAGACGGATGGTGGGACGCCGGCTCATGAGCGGCCTCCCTCACCGGCCGAGCCGGATTCGTGCGCGCCATCCTCGGGCGCGGTCTCCTGCGCGTGCCCCTTCGACCAGTCGTCGAGTTCGTCGATGTGATAGCGGACATAGCGGCCGTGCTTGCGGAATTGTGGGCCACCGCCTTTGAGGCGCATCTTCTCCAGCGTGCGCTGGGACAGCCCGATATAGAAGGCCGCCTGCGCGGTGTTGAGAAACGGACTGCCCTTCTTGGCGCGGGCTGCGCGTTCGTTTTCGTCGTCCATGATGATCCTCGGTTCGTTACGGGCAAGCGAGGCGAGGATCGGCGAGCGAGATCGTTTTGGGGACGGGCGAAGAGTGGGGGGCGAGTTTTCGCCGCCCCCTTCGGCGGCCTCACGGGTCCTGAGAGAGGCCCTGCGCCGGTTGGCGGCGCAGGGCTTTGCGGGTCGGCCGGTCAGTCGACCGGGTTCCAGATGATGGCGTAAGTGTCGTCGTCATCCTGGCCGGCGGCGCGGCCCAGATTGGCGTAGAGCTTGCGCGGGCCAAACTCGGGGGCCGCAATCGACAGGCTCACATAGTCCTTGCCGGAGGTCTCACCGGTGCGGATCCAGGCCGCACCCACTTCGACCCCTTGCGTCAGCACCCGGAAGTCGGGATGGGTGTCGGCGCTCTTTGCCTGATTGGGCACGATGTCGATGTCGGCGCGGACGCTGAGCGTCTTGAGCTGGCCCTTGTAGCCGCCGTTTTCCTGTTTGGTGACGTATCCGATTGCGGTCATTTTCAGTCTCCTCTTGGTGCTCGCAGGGGACCATTCCCCTGCGATGGCGGACCGTGATGGGCGCGTCCGGACCGCCGGAACCGGCACGGCCGCAGCGCCAGCGGAGGACCCGAGCGGGGAGTTTTTTTGAAGCGAAGCGGCGCGAGGAAGCCGCCGCAGGCGGCGGGGAAAAAAGCTGCCGGCGAGGGTTTCGGGCCGGCCGGATCCGCCCATAGGTCGTCAAGCCAGGCGCAGGGGAATGGTCCCTGAGACACAATGGAGACAGGTTGCGCGATCGGGAGCACAATAAGCAGGCGGCAATATGCGGGGGGCCGGCGGCGCGGGCTCTCTCGGCAATCGGATTGGCAATTGGACCCACGCGCCTAGCGCCTCAGCAAGCAATCCGGGGCGGTGCGGGGCTGCCGAAATGGGGGCGAATTGGCGTTGGAATTTATCGCACGCGGCACTGGCTCGGCAAGACGATCAATCGGAGCCGGCGCGGCCCGGAGCGGCGCGCGCGTCCTTAGCGGCAGTACTCGAGAAAACGCCGCTCGGGCCCTGATCGACTATTCGCCACGAACAGCGACTGCTTCCTTGCGCACAGATCGGCGAATAGGAAGGCCTCGCGGCTGGGCAGCTTTCGGCCGGGAATTTGATCCAGCGTGCAGCCAGGCCTCAACTTGAGGCGGCGGCCATTCTCGCCACCAGGAAGCCGCGGACCTCCCAGGCGAAACTGCTGTCCGCGCCATGCTTGCCGCCGATCTCGGCGAGCATCGAAACGGCGATTTCCTTGTCGCGCAAGCGATCGAAACGCCATTGTCCGGTTGCCGCCATATGCCGACGACGCGCACGATATTGTCGTCGCCAAGCGCCCACCTTGCGCGCGAACATGCCGGCGGCAGCAAGGGGTCGCGATTGCCGCTGGCCACCACCGGGCAGGCCAACAGCTTGTGCCGCATATTGCCGAATGCGGCGTCAGCCTTGCAGCCGGCAAGGCTGGCAGTCACTGTCTCGTTGGCTGCGCGCTGCGGCCCGGGGCGCACCTTGGCGATGCAGATCGGCATAGTTCAGCATCGGGCCGGTGAGTTCCGGCGCCGTCAGAAATGGGCATCTCCTCGCTATCCGGCGTCGGCTCGGTCGTGGCCAGTTGAGCATCGGGCATCGTCATGCCGCAGTCCCTTCTTGCGCCTCGCCTTCCGCATCGGCCTGAAGGCCAAGCAGGAAATCGGCGGCCTTCGAGGCGAGGCTGGCGGCACGGAAAATGGCGCGGTTGTCCTCGCGCAGCACCTTCAGCCATGAGCCGATGTAATCGGCGTGACGCACGGTCGGCTCGATGCCGAGATTGCTGCAGACGAAGGCGGCAGTGATTTCGGCGACCAATTCTTCACGCGCGTAAGCCTTGGAGCCGAAGGAGCCGGAGAGGTCGCGACCAAGCCGCGTCGGGTGGCCGGTCCAGTGGCCAAGCTCGTGAAAGCAGGTCCGGTAATAGTCGATCTGCTGATGGAACGCCGGCTGCGGCGGCACCTGAATGTGGTCGCTGCCCGGCATGTAGAAAGCGCGATCGCCGCCGACCCTGAAATCCGCACCACTGGCGCGAATCAGCGTTTCGGCCTGCGGCGCGATCTCGCACTGAGGCAGCGGCTCGGCGGGGGCATGGAGGTGTTCCGGAAAATTGTCGCACTGCGCGACATTAAAGACGGTAAAGCGCTTCAGAAAAGGCACGGCCTGTGGTGCATCGCCCTCGTGGCGTGCGCGCTCCTTCTCGTCCTTGGGGACAAAGCGGTCGGCATGCACGATGGTCGTGCCGCGCTCGCCTTTCCTGACATTGCCGCCCAGGGCAAGCGCCTGCCGGAAGGTCAGCCAATTCTGGCTGGGATAGCTGCGCTCGATGACGGCGCCCCACAGGATGAGGATATTGATGCCGGAATAGCTGCGCCCCGTGGACGCATTCCTCGGCAGGCCGAGGCCTGCTTTTGCGCTGCCCCATGGCTTGACCCATGGCACGGTACCGCGCTCCAGCTCGGCAATGATGCGGTCGGTGATCTCCTGATAGAGGCTGGCGCCCGGGCGCCTGCCCTTGCCTGCGCCAGCCTCTCCGCTGGTGGTACGCTTGCTGTTTGCACGCATGTGTTATCCTCCGCTCACCAATCGCCGCGCCTTTCCCCGGAAGCGGGGTGGGCGGCGAGTCGCGACCGGAAGGGCCCGCCCAGTAGGCGGACCGCATCCGAAGGACCGGAACGAAGAGGAGGACCCTGAGCGGCACGCGAAGGGTTGCGGGCTGCCGCAGCGGGTCTAGAAGGGAGTGCCGCCCGCCTCGCGCCACCGGGAAAGGCCAACAGACAAACCGCGCCGCCCGCAAGGGCGGCGGCCGTCACAGCCCGAAGGGCTGCCCACGCCAAGGGGCGAAGCCGAATGGCCGAGACCGCCTGAGCTTGCCGAAGAAAAGCGGGCTCGGTTCACGAGCACCTGGTGCGCGTCGTCAGGCGCGCGGGCGCGCGCCAAGTTTTTTCGCACATGGTCAGGCGGCGCAGTTACGTCGAGAACCCAAAGGCACCGCCGCCGTGCGCGCGGCTTCCTCCGAAAACCAGCGCTCGCCTTTCAACAAATTGAGGCATTGTCCTAGACAATATTCCTGTCCGGATCATGATAGATGCGGCGCGCCCGCTAGGACCGGAGGCTGGACAGAATCTCGCACGGATCAGCGTCAATGGCCGCAGTTATGTCGAGAAACTCGATGACGTCGAGACGCCGCTCTGCGCCCTCGTACTTGGCCACGAAGGATTGGGGACGACCAAGCTTGTCAGCCAGCTGCTCCTGGGTCAGGCCTTTGGCCTTGCGCAGCGAAACCAGCTGGGCCAGAAACCGCTGGTGGCGGGGCGATCGAAGGTATTTGGGCATGGAGGCGAACCGGTCGGGTAAAGACCGGATCAGCGACTAATCCCGGTTTCGGATTATCCCATCTTGGGATATACTGCGTGCGCTCACAGGCGAGGTTCGCAGGCATGAATGGACCAATGGGAACAGATGAGACTCGAAGCTCAACTTTGAGCGATGAAGTCCCCTGGTCGGAGAACCTCACGAGCTACGACAGGGAGCATTTCACAATCTACCTGCGGATCCTGGATGCCTGCGCCGACAATGCCAGCGAAAAGGAGATGGCCGAGCGCATTCTCGGCATCGACCCGTCCATTGACCCGGTCCGCGCCCGCAAAGCTCTTCGCAGCCATATCGACCGTGCGAACTGGATGGTGACGACCGGCTACAAGGAACTGTTCGCCGGCTGATGCACAACGCCCACTGCCACGTGTTTCGAGCAGGCAAGTCTCTGTAGCCAAATTCGGCAGCGCACGGCCGCGACGGCCGGCGCGGCGGGAGCGGTCACAACTGGTTCGCGTGCTGTTTGACTGCCATTTCCAGTGCTTGCATCAAAGGCACAGCCTTGGAGAAGAGGAAGCCCTGAGCGGTTCGGCAGCCAAGCTTGTGCAGGGTTTGCCGATCCGCCTCTGTTTCGACGCCCTCGGCCATGACCTCGATCCCGAGCATGTCACCGAGTTCGATGACCGATTTGACAAGCAGTCGGTCCTCTCGGGACTTGGCCAAGCCGCGAATGAAGCCCTGGTCTATTTTCACCTTGCGTATCCGACGGTCCTTGAGAGATGCCAAGGTAGAAAAGCCGGTGCCGAAGTCATCGAGCGCGATGGAAATACCGGCATGTGAAAGCCGTCCGAGCTTTTCATCCACTCTGTCCGGGTCCACCGGCGATTCTTCGGTAATCTCGATTTCGAACATCGTCGCAGGCAGGCCTCTTGCCGCCAGACCATCCAGAACCATGTCGTCGATATCGCCGGCTTCCAGTTCGCGAGGGGAAACATTCATCGCCACACGAATGTTACGACAGTCAGCTTTCACCAAGCCGTCGATAAAAGCACAACAGTCGGCGAATACGGTTTGCGTCAGCAGCTGAAGCATTCCGGTTTCGCGTGCGGCCGTGATGATTTCGGGTGGAGAGATGGCACCATGCGTCGGATGGGACCATCTCAGCAAGGCTTCAAAACCGACCACGGTCTCGGTTTCGAGTTTCACGATCGGCTGGAACCAAGGTTGCAATCTTCCCGTCTTTATCGCCGAATGAAGATCCCGTTCGATCGACTGGCGACGTTGCAGTTCCCTGTCGAGTTCGGCATCGAACAGGCAAAACTCGTTCCTGCCATGGCGCTTGGCCGTATACAGGGCGATATCCGCCCGCAACAACATTTCAGTCAGGCTCGGCGTCTGCGCCAAGTATATCCCTATCGATGCCCCGACCCGAACGGACGCGACCTCGATATAGGGGCGAGCAATTTTGGCTATGATATTGGAGGCGAGATCACTGGCAGAAAGCGAAGCTCTCGTTGAGGGAAAAACCAGCACGAATTCATCGCCGCCGATACGAGCGAGCGTTGAGCCTTCGGGTGCTTCCTGCTCTATGCGGCGGGCGATCATGACAAGCAGTTCATCACCGGTCCTGTGACCGTAGGTGTCGTTGACAGATTTGAAGCCGTCCAGATCAATCAGCATTGCCACGAAGGGGCCATCCGCGCTCTTGAACCGACCGATGGCGTGTTCAAGGCCCCGCCTGTTGAGAAGGGCGGTCAGATGGTCCTCCCTGGAGTTGCGCTCCATTTCCGACGCAAATCGCTCTGCCTCATGTCTCAGGCGGCTTGCTTCGCGGAAGCGCGCCTGCCCAACAAACGAAGCTCGGACCAAGCCGCCCATGAAGAGCAGAACGGTGAAAGCCAGAATGTAGCGTTCAAAATTGCCTTTCGCCAAAAGGCACGCCACCGTGATGAGGAGTGGAGGTGTGATGAAGCTGGTCGCCGCCGCGGCATACGAACTGCCATATGTAACCGCACCAGCTGAAATGCCCGCCAGTATGACCAGATGCATCGGTGCTTGTGGTGTTGTGTATCCAACAGTCAGCACGGCCGGGAAGGACCAGGCAAACCCTGCCAGAAGGGCAAGGACGCCAAACATGCGAAGGCGCGGCAAAACGCCAAGCAAATCCTGATGGCGCCCCGTTTCCTTTAGCTGAAAACGGGCGAGTGCAAGCCGGGCGGCATTTAGCGCATTGACGACCAGGAACCAGCTGGCAGCGGCAAAGCCGCCGCCAGAAAGGGCCTGCACCGCGCAAATCAGGCCTGACAGGATCGCGCTTATCGGCATCGACACGAAGAGCCCGGCCCTCAGGTCAGCAAGCTGATCCTGACGGATTTTGGGCTCCAGCGATTCTTCTTCCTTTAGGGGTGCCATGAATGGACCAGCTTGCTTGCGTCGTTGTTCGCGAGGACCAAACCTATGCAAGCCCACTGAAGGACGGGTTAACTACCCAGCGAGGGTAACCAGTGCGCTCACCATGCTGCGGGTCACACCTTTGGCTTGCATTGCGGAATCATCAAGGCTTCGCCCGCGCGCGTGCCTTGATCCGAATCATGCCATGATCGGCAACGTCACCAGGAAGCAGCCGTGCCCGCGACGACGCGCGCCAGCAAGACAAGGAAGCCTCGCCGAGACAGCGTTCCAGAGCGGCAGCGCTCTGTGCGATTCACCGCCTGAGCATGGCCGAAATGCCATGGCGGACAAAGGGAAGATGTTGGGCAAAGCGGAGCGCAGCATGTCTTGCAAGCCGTGCCGCCGGGTGCTCGCTTGAGTAGAGACCGACAAGCATGTTGGTGGCATGATAGAGCGGCCCCGCCGACAGCCGCAGCCGGCTTTCGTATCTGCCGAGCATGTCGGGATCGGCAATGTCGCGGCGGGCGCGACATGCTGTCAGTATTTTATGAGCGAGTTGCTTCTGGCCGCTGAGGCCGATGTTAAAGCCATGCGCGGTCACCGGGTGCATGCCGATGGCAGCATCGCCGATCAGTGCCGCACTCGGAGCCGAGAACTTGTGCGCCCAGGTCGTGACCAGCGGATAGGCATGGCGGGTGCTTGCCAGGGTCATCTGCCCGAGGCGTCCTCGACACCTGTTCATCAATTCCATGCGGAACAATTCGTCATCGAGAGCAGACAGTCTGTCGGCCTCGCTTGAGCGCAAAGTCAGAAGCAGCGACGACACGCCTTCCATGAGCGGCAACATCGCTATGGTCTGATGGTGGTCGAACCATTCGACCGCGATCTGGTGATGGACGCGCTCGTGCCTCACTCGGCAAATCAGCATGGAGTGGCCAAGCGGATGGATGGTGGCGCCAATGCCGAGCAGGTCGCGCATCGCGGACAAACGCGAATCCGCTGCTACGAGCAGCCGAGCGGCCAATTGCCTGCCATCAGAAAGCGTTATGACCGCCTCGTCTTCGCTATTTGTTGCATTGACGACCGAGTTGCCGCACAGCAGCCGGGCATGATCCTGGAAGTGGACAATTTTGAACAGGGCATCGCGGATCCGACAATTTGGGACCAGAAATCCGAGTGGTTCCCCAGATCCGCTGGGAGCATCGAAGCTCAGGGCGAAAGGGCTGGATCCGTTGAGCACGCGCGCGCCATGAAGCGGTGATTTGTCCGATGCGGGGATGGCATCCCAGGCGCCGAGCTCGCGAAGGATTCTCACTGATGCGTGGGTCAGCGCGATCTCGCGACCGTCGAAAGCCGGATTCGCCAGGCTGTCGAGCGACTGCCGTTCAACCACTGCCACCTTGAGTCGGCTCCAGGCGAGCGATGCTGCGAAGGCAAGTCCGACCGGCCCAGCTCCGACGACAATGATGTCGAATGTGTCGACATAGCCGGCCATCAGCGTGCCGCCAAAGCGGCTATCTTCGATACGAAGCGCTTTTGAAGCATCGCAATCACCCACGGTTTGCCGCTCATCTCCCCAACTCGATAGACATGCGTTCTCCGTTGGAAGCCTGGTCAATGAAACCATGCCGATGAAGAGATAACGCTGATCTGGATCAACCAGGCTCGACAAACCCGGCAGCGGCGGGTTCACGGTCGAGTGGTCGATTGCCGTGAAAACGTCTGCATGTCTGGGCATTCTGAATGGTCGGCTTCCCAATCGCGTGCCCCTCCTGGCCAAAGGTTCGGCAACGTATTGTGGCTGATCCGTTCTTCGCACGCGCGCCTCGCGGGCAATCGCCAGCAAAGATTCGGTCGACTGACGACCAGCATCCGCACAGTCGTTGGCGCCGCCAACCGGTTCAGCCTCGCGGCTCTTCCCGATCGATAAGGACCCGCTCGGCGGAGCCGTCGAGATCTTTGTATTGGCCGCTCTACAAGATCCACCGGAAGCCCCGGTCCAAGCCCCACCAAAACAGGCAGCGGCCATCGCATTTCCGTCAGGACGGGCGTCTTGCTGCCGACAGCGTGCTCTCCGACCATAACGCGCTAGACGCCGAAGGAACTCGCCGACGGCCTCATGTCCAAATGATGTGGGAAGGGAGCAAACCAAAGGGACTCTGCTTGGCGTCCCCGCTTTTTTCGCAGCTATGAAACCATCACTGAGAACGGATCCGTACTGAGGAGGAGGCGGTCCTTGACTTGCCCGACGCCGGCAACCTTCTCGGCCGCAACGATCGCTGCCTTCCGCTGACGCTCGTCGACAATCGCCCCCTTCAGTTCGACAAGGCCGTCGCTGACCCTCACATCGATCACGTCACCACCGCTCCAGGTTTGTGGCTGCAGTTCGGCAAGGATAGCCTTGCGGATCAGTTCGTCATCGGGTGGCGTGGTGCCCTGTTTCGACATGGCGCGGATCAGGACAAGCAGCAAATCAGTTCGCGTGATGATGCCGACGACCCTTTCCCGATCGACAATCGGGACATTGTTGATGCGGTGTTGCATCATGAGGTCGACAGGAGGCGCCGAGATGACGTGTGTGGTCATCACCTGATGGATAATCCGTCCATTCGAGCGCACACATAGTCATTGGCGGTTGTGCCCGGGCCAAGATCAAGCTCCAGCCAGCGCGGACGCACACGCTGGGTTCCGAGTTCCTCTCGGCGCAAGAAGTCGCTTTTGCTTACAATGCCAACCAAGGTGCCGTCGCTGGTCGTTACCGGCAGGCAGCTGACTTTGCTTCAAAGCATGACCGCTTCGGCGATCGTCGCGTTCGCATGCGTCGTGATGACTGGCTTTGTCATTAAGGATTCGGCTTGCATCCTCACCCTCCTGATCTTTCGTCGGACGACGATAGGACATCCCGACCCGCGGCGCGTTGATCTGAGTCACGTGGAACCAGTGGCATTCTCCGCGCCGTCGTCGCTGTCGATGAGAATGCGCTCCGCCGCGCCATCGAGATCCTCGTACTGGCCGCTTCTCAACGCCCAAAGGAAGCCGGACAGGCCGAGTGAGCCGAGGAATAGCGCTACGGGGATGAGGTAGACGAGCGTCGTCATGACGATTGAGCCAAGGCGCCGGCGCGCGCGGGCCTGTCTTGCCGCGCAATTGCGGACGACGCACCCGTTGCGAAGCCTTGCAGACGCATGGCATTTCCAACCACGAGCAATGACGAGGCTGACATCGCGACCGCGGCGATAAGAGGCGTAACATGGCCCAGAATGGCGATCGGCACGGCAACAGCATTATAAACGATCGCAATTGTTATGTTCTGTCGGATCAGGCTTCCCGCCTTGCGCGATACGTCAACAGCCAGCGGGACCGCCAAGAGGCTTTCGCGCAGGACAACGAAGTCGGCTGCATTGCGGCCAATGTCGGCGGCGGTGGCGGGTGCGATCGAGACATGCGCAGCGCTCAGCGCCGGCGTATCGTTGAGCCCGTCGCCAACCATCAGAACCTTGTGCCCGTCCCTCGCCAGCGTCTCGATGCGTTCAACCTTGCCGGACGGCAGCAGGCAGGGAACGAAATCATCGACACCAAGCCCGTCCGCAACCTCGGCGCAGGCTTTCGCGGTGTCGCCCGACAGCATCTCCACGCACATACCAGCGTTGTGCAGTTGATCGATGGCTGCCCTGGCGTCGACGCGCAGCGCATCCTCGAAATCGAAGGTCGCGACAATGATCCCGTCTTTCGTCAGAACCGTCCCGCCATAGCCATGTCTGCCTTCGCGGCCGGTGCGGGCTTTCCATCCTCCGCGTCGACCCAGCCGCCAGGTGCTACCGGCGGCAGCGGCTTCGATGCCGAATCCCGGCTGCTCGGTGACGGCATCGAATTTGTGCTGCCCGCCAAGGCGGGCAAAGCCGGCTATGGCCTTTGAAAACGGGTGACGCGAGTGCGCAGCCATGTCTCCCGCGATTGCCAGCATGGCCGGATCAATCGAGTCCGCATTGACCAGCCGGGGCTGGCCGAGGGTGAGCGTTCCGGTCTTGTCGAACACCGCTCTATCAATCGTCGCCAGGCGCTCCATGGCCGAACCGTCCTTGACCATGATGCCGTTCTCGAACAGGCGCCGCGCCGCGACCACCTGGACGATCGGTACGGCGAGGCCGAGCGCGCACGGGCATGTGATGATGAGAACGGCAATGGCGATGGTTATCGCCCGGTGCCAGTCACCGGTCGCCGCCATCCAGCCAAGGAACGTCGCGAAGGCGGTGAGATGAACCACCGGGGCATAGAGCGCTGAAACACGATCGGCGATCCGGCGATAATGCGCGCGGCCGCCCTCTGCGGCTTCCATGAGCCGAACCATTTCCGCCAGAAACGAATCTTTCGCGGCGGCTGTCGCCTCGATCGTCAGCGGGCCGGTTAGGTTGAGGATACCGGCCTGAACGGCTTCGCCTGCTGCTACGTTTCGAGGCGTGCTCTCGCCGGAAACCAACGAGCAGTCCAGATCCGAGGCCCCTTGAATGATCTTGCCGTCGACGGGGATTCTCTCGCCGGCAGCGATCAACAGCAGCATGCCGGGTTCGATCTCGCCAACCGGCAGATAGTCGCGTGCACCATCGCCGCGCAGCACCATGGCGCCACGTGCGGCCAACTGGGACAGGCCTTTGACGGCGGTGCGGGCACGTTCGCGCATGACATGATCCAACGTGCGGCCGATCAGGAGGAAGAACAGCAGCGACACCGATGCGTCGAAATAGGCGTGGTCGCCATGGGTGATCGTCTCATAGAGGCTCATGGCGTATGCCAGCGACACCCCGACCGCGATCGGCACGTCCATGTTCATGCGACCGTGGCGCAACGCATTCCAGGCCGAGCGGAAGAAGATGCCGCCGGCGAAGGCTAGTGCAGGGATGGCGATAAGCGCCGAGACCCAGTGGAACAGGTCGCGGGTAGCGCCTTCGGCTCCGGACCAGACCGAGACCGAAAGCAGCATGATGTTGCCCGCCGCAAAGCCCGCAACAGCGACGGCGCGGATGAGCTCCGAGAGCGTCTTGTCCTTTGTATCGGTGTCGGCTTCGAACAGATGTGTCTGGTAGCCCAGGCGTCCGAGGATAGCGACGAATGGCGGAACGTCGTCGCCGCGCCAGCGGATAGACACCCGCCTCGTTGACAGGTTGACGCGGGCGGCTTCGACATGATCGAGCTTTCCCAATGCCGTCTCGATAGTCTGAATGCAGGCACCGCAGCGAACGGCCGGTATCGAAAGCTCGGTCTGATGAAGGTCGTCGCCAAGTGATCGGCTCGCCAGCTTGATTTCCTGGCTGGACGGCAGGGCCGAGGTCACGCTGACCATATCCAGCGCCATTTCAGCACCCGGCGCACAACAGCTCATTGCAGCGCTCCATGGGAAATCACGATCCTGCGCACGTCGCGATACGGTTTATCCAGGCCGGCATCGGCGTCGACTTCGACGATCCAGACACCATCCTTCGGCAAATGCTGGGCGGCGAATTCCTGACCCGAGGCGAGGACGAGCTTGATGGATTCATCCTCTTTTTCGTAAGCGGGATGGCGAAACAGCGCCTTCACGCCATGCAAGGGAACCGGTTTGCCGGCGGCGTCGATGAGGCCGTAGCGGACTTCACCCGATGCGATGGTCAGCTTGCCGGTCCAGCCGAGGGCTGCCTGCGCCCGCCCTTCCTCGGCCTTCCTGTTGAACTGCTGGCTCGCCACATAGGTGTTTTCGACGACCAGGCCGGTCCAGCTCGTGTTGGCAAGCGTCGCCATGGTCAGATTGACCGCGATGACCACACCGAAAAAGGCCAGGATGATGGCCAACATGTGCCTGCCGGTGAATTCGCGGGTTTTTTGTGTTCTGGCGCTCATCTGGCAGTCTCCGGCGCGTTGAAGGTGGCGGTGTACTCGTTCGACTCGAAGCTGGCTCTGTCCTCGACGCGGAACTTGAAGGTCTGTGCCGGAGCGCGGATCTGGTCCGCCGGCTGGCGAACGAAGACCCTCAGCATTTTCAGGCGGTCGGGTTCGACCGGAATGGCGAAGGAACGGCCTGCGGGGATGTCGTCGCCGACGACGACGATGTCAGCGCCTTCAAGGCCCTGCATGGTTACGACGATCGTCCTCGGCTCGGGGATCATGTTGAGCAGCTTGACGGTGTAGCCGTTGCGGATCGAGCCGTCGGAGAGCGTCACGAATTGTGGATTGCGGTCGTGCAGGACATTGATTTCGAGCCGGTCGCGCGTCAGCAGCGAGTAGAGGAGGCCCAGGCCGATCAGCGACCACATAGCCATGTAGACATAGGTGCGTGGCCGAAAGATCTTGCGGATGTGGAAATGCGCCACTCTGTCCGAAAACAGGCCGTCATCCGTCCTGACCAGCGCCGGATTGACTGAGCTGGACCCGCCTGCAGTCGCCAGCATCATGTTGGCGTTGTAGTCGGAGAGCGTCGCATAGGCGATCAGCCCACGCTCCTTGCCGAGCTTGTCCATGACGCCGTCACAGGCGTCGATGCAGAGCGCGCAAGTGATGCATTCGAGCTGCTGGCCATAGCGAATGTCGATCCCCATCGGGCAGACCGCGACACAGGCATTGCAGTCGACGCAGTCGCCCACGAGCTGGCCTGCGGCCAGCACCTTCTTGGCATGACGCGTGCGCGGTTCGCCGCGCCAGTCATTGTAGGTGACGGTGAGCGAACTTTCATCGAGCATGGCTGCCTGGATGCGCGGCCATGGGCACATATAGGTGCAGACCTGCTCGCGCATCAGCCCGCCGAACGTGTAGGTCGTTGCCGTCAGCACCGCGACGGTGATGTAGGCGACAGGCGCTGCCGTGCCGGTGAAGAGTTCGCCGAGCAGCGTCGGCGCGTCAGCGAAATAGAAGATCCAGGCGCCGCCCGTCAGCGCGCCTATGGCCAGCCAAACGGCGTGTTTCGATACCCGCAGCACAAGCTTGCGGGGGGTCCAGAGACCGGCATCAAGCTTGATACGAGCGTTGCGGTCACCCTCGATGGCTCGCTCGACGACCAGGAACAGATCGACCCATACGGTCTGCGGGCATGTGTAGCCACACCAGGCACGGCCGACAGTCGAGGTGATCAGGAAAAGACCGACGCCGGCCATGACCAGAAGGCCGGCGACATAGTAGAATTCCTGCGGCCATATCTCGATGAAGAAGAAATAGAAACGCCGGTTGGCGACATCGAGCAGCACGGCCTGGTTCGGGCTAAACGAGCCCCGATCCCAGCGCAGCCACGGCGTCAGATAGTAGATGCCGAGCGTGACCGCCATCACCAGCCATTTGAACTGGCGAAAGCTGCCCGAGGCCCGGTTCGGGAAGATCTTCTTGCGCGCGGCGTACATTGGCTGACGCACCTTGGCGGAGTCGACCGGCGTGGGTTCGATCCTTTCTATTTGCGAGTTATCAAGCACGAGAAGCTCCAGTTACCAGCGACGATTTCGCCGGAAGCCGACTCATCGGTTCTGGATGATGCCGAGGCCCGGCTTGCGCCGGGCCTCGTCGCTTGGCGGGAGGGGGAGGACGAGAATAGGCTTCTGCTCCTATTCTCCGCCGCCAAGCGAATGGATGTAGACCGCCAGTTCCTTGACCTTGGTCTCGCCGAGGCGCGCGCCCCAGGCCGGCATCACGCCCTGTTTCGGCGCGGTGACCTGGGCGGCGATGGCCGCTTCGCCTGACCCGTAGAGCCAGATGGCGTCGGTCAGATCTGGAGCGCCGAGTTCCTTGTTGCCTTTTGCATTGTCGCCGTGACAGGCCACGCAATTTTCGGCGAAGACCTTGGCGCCGGGCGCGACCAACGATTGATCGCCGACAGTGCCGGACAGGCTGGCAACGTAGGTGCTGACCTGTTTGATCTGATCGGCGGTGATGATGTCGCCAAAGGCCGGCATTTCCGACAGGCGCGTAGCCGGGTCGGAGGCGAAGCGGATGCCATGAGCGATCGTCTGCTGGATCTGGTCCACCTCGCCGCCCCACAGCCAGTCGTCGTCATTTAGGTTCGGAAAGCCCTTGGACCCTTGGGCGCCAGAACCGTGGCACTGCACGCAATTGACCTTGAACGCGGCGGCGCCGGCAGCGACGGCGAATTCGCGCAGCGTGTCATCCGCAGCAATCTCCGAAACACTTTTCGACTCTATTGCGGCGACATATTTGCCCTTTGCCGCTTCGGCCGCGGACAACTCGTTCTTGACTTCGTTGCGGCTGGAATAGCCAAGTACACCCTTTGTCGCGGAGTGCAACAGCGGCCATGCCGGGTAGGCAATTGTGTAACCGATCGCCCAGACTATGGTCATGTAGAAGGTGATGACCCACCAGCGCGGGAGCGGGTTGTTGAGCTCGCGAATGCCGTCCCACTCATGACCGGTCGTCGAGATGCCGGAAACCTCGTCAATGTGATCGCTGCTCATGATCAGTCCTCCTTCAGAGGAATTTGAGCTGCTTCGCCGGCTTGCCTGCGGCTGCCGGGACGAAGTGCAAAGGCAACGGATCCGATGAAGAAAAGAGCCATGGCAAGCAGGCCCCAGCTGTCGGCAAACTCCCGCATGAAATTGTACGTCATCGCCATTGTCCTCAGCGGTAGCCGGCGGTCTCATCGTAGTTCTTGAAATCGACAAGCGTGCCGAGCATCTGGAGATAAGAAACCAGGGCGTCCATTTCGGTGACTTGCTGCGGATCACCGTCGAAATCGCCGATCCTGGCCTTGGGGTAGCGGGCCTCGAGGCCGGACGTGTCGGCATTGGGATCAGCCTGCGCCATCAAATCGGCATTGGCGTTAGCGACCATGTCGTCGGAGTAGGGGACGCCGACGCGCCTGTTGGCAACCAGATGCGTCGAGAAATCCTTCACCGCGATCGGCGTATCCTTCAGAAAGCCATAGCTCGGCATGATGGATTCCGGCACCACGGAACGAGGGTCCGTGAGGTGCTCGACATGCCAAAGATTTGAGTAGCGATCGCCAACCCGAGCGAGGTCCGGTCCGGTGCGCTTCGATCCCCACTGGAAGGGATGATCATACATCGACTCGGCCGCCAGGCTGTAATGCCCATAGCGCTCGACCTCGTCACGGAACGGGCGGATCATCTGGCTATGGCAGAGATAGCATCCCTCACGCACATAGATGTTGCGCCCGACGAGTTCGAGCGGCGAGTAGGGCCGCATGCCTTCGACCTTCTCGATCGTGTTGTCGAGATAGAAGAGCGGCGCGATCTCGACGATGCCGCCGATTGTCACGACCAGCAGCGACCCGAGGAGAAGAAGTGTAGCGTTCTTCTCGATGACCGCGTGTCTGTTCATCAACCTCATTTTCTGTCTCATCATCGCGCAAGCTGGAGGGCGGGAACGGAGCCGGGCATCGGATCCTCCTCGCGCCGGTAGCCAAGGATGGTCATGGCGATGTTCCAGGCCATGATCAGGGCGCCGGACAGGTACATGGCTCCGCCGATGGCGCGCATGATGTAGTAGGGGTGCATGGCGGCCACGGTTTCGGCGAAGGAGTAGACCAGGAAGCCCTGCTCGTCGTATTCGCGCCACATCAGGCCCTGCATGATGCCGGACACCCACATGACCGACGCGTAGACAACGATGCCAAGCGTCGCCAGCCAGAAGTGCCAGGTAACGAGGCGCAGCGAGTAGAGCCGTTCACGGTTCCACAGCTTCGGCACCATGTAATAAAGCGCGCCGAACGAGATCATGCCAACCCAGCCGAGTGCGCCCGAATGGACGTGTCCGATGGTCCAGTCGGTATAGTGCGACAGCGAGTTGACCGTCTTGATCGACATCATCGGGCCCTCGAAGGTGGACATGCCGTAGAAGGCGATGGCCATCACCATCATGCGGATGATCGGATCGGTGCGGAGCTTGTCCCAGGCGCCCGACAGCGTCATCAGGCCATTGATCATGCCGCCCCATGACGGCATCCACAGCATGATCGAGAACACCATGCCGAGCGTCTGCGCCCAATCGGGCAAGGCGGTGTAGTGCAAATGATGGGGTCCAGCCCAGATGTAGAGAAAGATGATTGCCCAGAAATGGACGATCGACAGCCGGTAGGAATAGACCGGCCGGTTCGCCTGCTTGGGTACGAAATAATACATCATGCCGAGAAAGCCGGCGGTCAGAAAGAAGCCCACGGCGTTGTGGCCATACCACCATTGCGTCAGAGCGTCCTGGACCCCGGAGAAAGCCGAATAGCTCTTCGAGCCCAGGAAGGAGGCGGGCATGGAGAGGTTGTTGACCACATGCAGCATCGCGATGGTGACGATGAAGGACAGGTAGAACCAGTTGGCGACGTAGATGTGGGGTTCCTTGCGCTTCAGGATCGTGCCGAGGAACAGGATGAGATAGGCGACCCAGACGATGGTCAGCCAGATGTCCACATACCATTCGGGCTCGGCGTATTCGCGGCTCTCGGTGATGCCGAGCAGGTATCCGGTTGCGGCCATGACGATGAAGAGCTGGTAGCCCCAGAACACGAACCAGCCGAGATCGCCGCCGAACAGCCGGGCGCGGCAGGTGCGTTGCACGACATAGAGAGACGTGCAAAGCAGCGCGTTGCCGCCGAAGGCGAAGACGACTCCCGACGTATGCAGTGGCCGCAAACGGCCAAAGTTGAACCAGGGCTGGATGTTGAGATCGGGATAGGCAAGCTGCAGCGCGATGACCACGCCGACAAGCATGCCGATGACACCCCAGAACATGGTGGCGATGGCGCCATAGCGGATTGGCCCGTCCATGTAAGCGGACGGGTCGATCGGCGCGGCAGGCCTGAACTCAGTGTTGCGCAACAGGATCGCAGTGAAGCCAGCCAAGGCGAAGAATAAGACCCACATATGCTGGCGAAAGGGTTCATTCACCCCAGCGCCAGCGGCCACCAAAGCCGCGAATGCGAACAGGCTTAGAAGCACGATTTCTTTGCCGAATTTCATCGCAAGCCCCGATTTCCAATTCCGGCGGATGCCAAACCGCGGTGCCTTATTGCGCAGCCGTCGCCTGCTCGCCCTGATCCATGTCAGAGCCGCACCATTTTGCTTCGAGCAGCATCGAGTTCGTTGCGATCAGACTGTGTCGAATGTGGAAGTGCAGCACCGGCCGACGGTTTATGGACAGGCCCGGCGTCCCCAGTCGGGGCCCGGGTAGGAGGCGACCGTGGGCGTGTGGGGAAGCGCACCTTGACGCTGGTAAGCAGGCCGATGCCTTACCGAACGTCGATCGTTTCAATGCCTTGGAACAGCCAGCGCCAGCGTTGCGCTGCCTTCGCGACATTTATAGTTTGGACGGCGATTTTCGCCTGCGTATGAGGCATATTGACTTCGGCCAAGTGTGGATGCTTCGCCGACGAGCCCAAACGCAACTGGCGTATACGATCGGAATTAGAACGGGCTGTCGCTACGCGATGTCTTCTGAGCCCAACGCGAGCATGCCCTGCCCCGAATGAAGTAAGTGGCGTGGGCCATGCAGCTTCGTGTCATTCAAACGGCTATTGCGCCTCGGCCGCCGCAGCGCCGTTCCAGCCGGCTCATGCTGTCCACGGTGACGCGGCGGTTGTTCTCGATCCGAATCACGCCGTCCATTCTCAGGCTGGTCAGCTGACGGCTCACGGTCTCGTTAGTGATTCCAAGGAAATCAGAGATGTCGGCACGCGTCATCGGCAGCTCGAAGCACGCCGACATAGCCGCCGGGTCAACATTGGAGTCGATGTTCCGGGCAATCATGAGGAGAAAGCTCGCCACCTTCTCTGGTGCGGTCTTGCGCCCCAGAGTCACCATCCATTCGCGGGCCTCGTCAAGTTCGTTCAGCGCCTGCTTGAGCAGGCGATGCACAAATTCGGGTGACTGCTTCATCATCCGTTCGATGGCCGCTCTCGGAAACGAGCATAGCGAGACAGCTGTTGCCGCTTCCGCATTGATCGCACTTTTCATCTTGAAGGGCCGTCCCAGAAAATCCGGCGCGAACTGGAGACCGACGATCTGCTGGCGGCCGTCCGAAAGGCTCTTCGTGAGCTTCACCACGCCTGAAAGCACGTTTGAATAACAGTCGACCGCCTCGGCGTCGCCGATCAGTTCGACCCCCGGCTCGATATTGTGCCGCGACGACGTCTTGGCGAGCTGAGCCAAATCGTCTGGCTCGAGCGCGCCACAGACACCGCGGCGCCGTGCCTCGCAAGGCAAGCAAAGAACGGGAATGCCGGAACTGTGAATATCCTGCCGTAATGTCATTCGATCGCTCTACCGGTCCAGTGCGGGCAGGATAGCAATCCACGGTAGAAAAATCCTTGCGGCAGTTTGTCCGTGCTGAAGGTTGATCGAAATCAGGGCTTAGGCTCATTCAAGCATCCACAGTTCGGGCGACGCAAACACGGTGGACCACGACATGCGACAAAAGCTAGCTGCCAGACTTGGCGAGAACGTCCCGCGCTATACCAGTTATCCGACTGCGCCCCATTTCCATGCGGGCGTCGATGCCGTCGTTTACCGAGGCTGGTTGGAGGCGCTCGAAGGTGGTGACGAGATATCGCTTTACCTGCATATTCCCTATTGCGACAGGCTCTGCTGGTTCTGCGCGTGCCATACCAAACAGACCCGCCACTACGAGCCGGTGGCCGCTTATCTGCGCTCGCTGTATGCGGAGATCGCCACGGTTGGCGGCCTTGTTACCGGCAAGGGCCGAGTTCGCGCGGTTCATTTCGGCGGCGGTTCCCCGACGATGCTGGAACCTGAGGATATTGTGGCGCTGGGAAGCGTCCTGCGCAACAGCTTCGCCTTTCTTCCCGGCGCCAAGATCAGCGTTGAAATCGAACCCAATGATATGGACGATGCCCGCCTCGATGCGCTTGCCGAAATCGGCACGACCCGTGCGAGCCTCGGCGTCCAGGACTTCGATCCGAAGGTTCAGAAGGCAATCAACCGCGAGCAGAGCTTTTTGCAGACCAAAGCGGTAGTCGACGGTGTTCGTTCGCGCGGCGTCGAATCGGTCAATCTAGACCTGCTCTACGGCTTGCCGCACCAGACGAGGGAGAGCGTCTCCTCCACCGTCGCGCAGGCGCTGACCTTGGAACCCGACAGGATAGCGCTTTTTGGCTACGCCCATGTGCCGTGGTTCAAGAAACATCAGACCATGATAGACGAGGCATGGCTGCCCGGTCCCGCGGAGAGATTTGCTCAATTGCAACTGGCGGCGCGGGCGATCGTGGACCAGGGGTACGAAGCAATCGGCCTCGACCATTTCGCCAAACCCGGCGATGCCCTGGCCCTTGCCGCCCGCGCCGGAACACTGCACCGGAACTTTCAGGGTTACACCGACGATTGCTGCGAAACCTTGATTGGGCTAGGCCCATCGTCCATCAGCCAGTTTCGGCAGGGCTATGCGCAGAACATGCCTTCGACCAGCGAATATCGATGCACGGTTGATGACGGCGGGCTGGCCGCTGTTCGGGGTATCGCACTTTCCAACGACGACCGCGTTCGCGGCTGGATCATCGAACGTTTGATGTGCGACTTCGCCTTCTCGGCCATCGATCTGGTGGAACGCTTCGGCGAGGCCGGCCAGAGGCTCCTCCTTCAGTCAAGTTCCATGGCCCTCCACGATCCGGTTCGATTGCTTGAACTTGATGGCGACAGATTCGTTGTGCCGGCTGAAAGTCGCCCTTTCGTCCGAAGCATCGCGGCCAGGTTCGACAAATATTTCGAAACTGGAACGGCCAGGCACTCGGCGGCAGTCTGAGCACCGCAGAGGAACGGTCATGGCTCTCACTCGATCGTGAACCGATTGCGATCGTTTTCCACTGTTGACCGGCGACCGTCGGCCGAGACGGTTCGAAGCGGACCAGACGCGTCTTGGCATGGCGACGATGTCGCCCGCTCATGCCCTGCCTGTGAGATCATGGTTGTCGGCGACAGCTCCCTTCGACCTTGCAAGGAGAATGCAAGGTGCCGTGCAAGCGGCCGACAACACTTGGGCCGGTGGCAGAAGTCCGCAAGCACCCCGGCAGCGCGGTCAACGTTGAACCACCCGTTCACCCGAATATGCCGGTGCAGTTCAGGTGGAAAGGGCCTGGCCTAGACGGCTCTCTTGTTACCCCAGAGCATAACGTGCAGCTGCGGTAGCACGCGGGCTTCGAACCATTTGTCGCGGGTCACGCTGTCAACCAGCCACTCCATGCGCTTCAATATTCCGTCAAGGTCGACGGGCGCGTCATCATTTGCCGGGTGTGGCGGCGTGTGATTGCCGGGTTGCAGATAGATCGGAAGTTGCGGAAATTGCGCAGCGGCGTCTTTCGCGTAGGCGTAGTCCCTTTCGTCGAAAACAATGAGCTTGAGCACGATTTGGGGCTTGCCTTGTGCCGCCTGGAGGCACGCCTCGACAGCGGCCCAATCTGTCGTCATTTGGCTTGACGGCGGCTTTGGGCTGAGGATCAGCACGTCAAGGTGCGCAAACCAGTCCCTGGCAAGCGAACCTTGGGTTTCCAGCGCAAAACGGTAACCGTCACCATGGCCTCGGTCGATGAGCGCGCCGAGCGGCTGGATGGCCGGATTGCCGCCTGACAGTGACACCATAAGCGGGCGGCCACCGGAAAGCGCAAGCACATTTTTCCACACCGCGCCGACGGACATCATCTCCCATTCATGGCGGAATTGATTGTCCACAGCATGCAGGCTGTCGCACCAGGAACAGCGAAAGTCACACCCGCCGGTTCTGACGAAGATCGTCGGCAAACCTATGAGCACGCCCTCGCCCTGGATCGTCGGCCCGAAAATCTCGCTAACGCGGATTGCGGGATGCGTATTGGTCATGGCCGGTATTCCGCCCAGGTTTTCGGCGTTTCGCTCACCCGCACGGCCGCGGTTTCGCTCAGGCGTGCCTTGCACCAGTCGTAGAAATGTCTGGCCAGATATTCCGCCGTGACTTGCTCGTGTCCCAGCACGTCGTTGAGATGTCGGTGGTCGAAGCTCTCGTCTATGTAGCGTTTGAATGGCGCCAAATCGTGGTAGTCGCGCACGAAGCCGTGATCGTCCAGTCCATCCGCTGAAAGCTCCACTTCGACGATGTAGTTATGTCCGTGCAGGCGCGCGCATTGGTGATCGGGTGGCAATGAGGTGAGCTGATGCGAGGCTGAGAAGTGGAATTCCTTGGTGATGCGGAACATTACGCGGTGGTCCTTCGCAGCGCTCCGAGCCAGAAGTCGGAGTCCTCGTACTCGGTTGGGTCCGGGTGCCCAGCGATGTGGAACGCCTCACGCCGCTCGACGCAGGTCCCGCACCTCCCGCAATGACGCTCGGCGCCCTTGTAACAGGACCAGGTCTGCGCAAAGGGCGTGCCGTATGTGGCTCCATCCCTAACAATGTCCGCCTTCGTCAGGTTCACATAGGGTGCATAAAGGCGAATCTGCGCGTAGCCGTCGAGCGCGTGGTCCTGCATCATCTGGAAAGCATCGATGAAGGCCGGACGGCAATCGGGATAGACAATATGATCCCCACCATGCACGGCCGTCGCCACCGCGTCAGCGTCTTGCGCTGCGGCGAGGCCGAAGGCAATGGCCAACATGATGGCGTTCCGGTTGGGCACCACCGTTACCTTCATCGTATCTTCGGCATAGTGCCCATCGGGCACGTCCACATTGTCGGTCAGCGCGGAGCCGGAAAGGCCGCCGCCGATCTCGTGGATATCGATGATTCGCTGCGGGACGCCCAGGCGCTCCGCGCAAAGGGTGGCGAAGCCCAATTCCTTCCTATGCCGTTGGCCGTAATCGAACGATAGCAGGCCGGTAAGCTGGTGCTCCGCTGCCACCTTGTGAGCAAGAGTAACGGAATCCAATCCGCCGGAGCAGACGACGAGAGTCTTCATCGTTGGGTCCTTGTTTTAACCGGGTAGGCTGCGACCGGAGATTTCTCTGCGCTCCAGTACTTCAGGAAAACCATTTTGTGAAGTGAACGGAGACCAGTTTCGTGCGCTTGCGTGCGGTGCGCAAAACGCCCTCGCGGTGAGCTGCAAGGACACGGACTGGTGAGACGTCACGCTTCAGCGGAATGCTCAAGCGGCCGCTGCTCGCGGACAAAGTTCTCGACGAGCAGAGCCTGGCGGTTCGGAGCGCCGAGGGACGCCACTGCAACGGTTGCAGGGTACAAGGAGCCCGGATGGCTTGCCGCAAAGATGACCGGCAAACCCTGAATAACCGGTGATGAGCCGACATCTGTGAACAAGCGGTGTGGTCGATTGCAATCACCCATGTCTTGCGCACAGGTACCTTATGTCAGTGGATGAACTGAACTTGATGGTTTTACAGATGGCAGTCGAAAGCGTCCGCTCGCTCTCGTTGAGCTTCGCTGAAAAAGCCGCCGAGATAGCCACCAGGAGCCGCGGCATCCTGCTTTTCGACGTGCGGATCGACGGTGACGCGCAGGTCCAGCGGGTCGCAGCCATCCGATATCACGGCGGCCAATTCGGCGTGCTGGCGTTGGATGTACACGGCCTAGTTACCCACTATTGCATCGTTAACGGTATGTTCTCACATTACATTGCGTCCTTGGAGAGCTGGCACAGGATGCCCCTGTCGATGCAGGCCAAGATGGATGCCAACGGCAATGCCCGTCTCTTCGTAGCCGCGTTGCGGGATGCCGGACATATGCTGGGCACCTAGCATTGGGCGAGAATGCATCTGTGAATTTTGCATGTGCGTCACTGCGATGGCGCCGGCATGATCGTCATGCTCCAAAACGGCTGCGGCCCCCGCGAAGCGGTCGCCGCGATGATGGTGATCAACGGCGTTGCATCGATGCGAGCGTAGACAGAGGTCTCCTCCTGGCATCGAGCGCATGCAAGGAGCTACGCAGCGCAACTGCATCAAGTATTTTGAAGGGACGACCTCATGCATGGAGCTTGCGCTGCATACGGGCGGCGCGAGCCGCGTTACCATCCAGCAGAGAGGGTGCTTGCGGTACTCTCAATGACCCGAGATCGCAAATGGACGTGGGTAAGCACCAGAACTGGCAACACCCATGGTGGTCCGCTGGACTCGCTGGAGGAAGCACAAGGTGTCGGCGGGCAGAGCGCAGCGAGTGCCTACCTCGATCTTTCTAGAAGCGCGCCGGCAGCCTGGGCGGGGGGCTTGGGGTTAGACTGCCGGCGCACGCCACTCACGAAGAGCGGCCCCTTTTCGTGGTTCGAACACCCATAGTCAACCCGGAAACGTCAGGATGCCCGCCATGTTATTTTCAGAGCGGCGCGATGCCGGCCATGTTGGCCGATTCAGCCTAGGAGTAGCCACTCTCGTAGGCCGAGTTGATGCTCAAGCGCCAGCATCGCCTCGCCGAACTACCAAGAGTTCGCCGTTACAATCCTTCGTCGCGAGCCGATGCCCTCGTGCACGTTTCGTAGCACTCCGGGCGGCTACATCGCCTTGTTGTTCGCGAGCCCATGTGAAGGGTTCCTGCATCGGAAAGTTGACGAGATTCTCTTGGCGGTACTGCGCCAGAGGCATCCCAACGGAATCAGCGTCTACAATCAGCCGCAAGCTTCACATCACAAGAGCGGTAGTCCACCCATTGCGGATCATCCGACTGATCAGGCGGCGTCCGAAATGTGCGACTCTGCCTCAAGGATTCCCACAGGTATGGAAAGCGATCTCGCTATCCGATCCCGATATCCCTTGTTGTACCTCAGACCTCGCTCGATGTTTTGAATTTCCTCAGCGGCAAGCCCGCTCGCGACCGTCAGGTCCTCGATCGAATACCCAAGGTGCTCACGATAAGCGCGGACGATGTGGGTCCCCTGCGACATAGCCGTCAAGACTGGTTCGGGAATGCGCGAATCGTTCATAAACATCTCCAAGAACATGGGAGCTCCCTCGGGAGATACCCCCCCCCGGCGGCGCAGACCAAGCAAATCAAAAAATGGACGTCCATTCAGCCGGACCGGCCTCATCCATGGAATGGGCCGCCTGAATTAGGAGCTGGGTCGGAATATGGCGGCTCACCTCCTTCTAATCAAGAAAGCCAACGGCGAGAATTATTCGCGAAGGATCGCAGGTCGGATGCGCTACAGCCGATCAGGCCATCTCAGGAGGGGGCCCTGGAACTCTGAACACCAACTCGAACTCCCGGTACGGACACTGCTTCCTTCGGCCAATCTCCACCGGCGGGGGAGCGAAAGACCCACTCTTGAAAGCCCCCGGCTGCGTGCTGACGTCGGCTCTAGGAAGCTCGATCGCCCTGTGCCCCGATCGACCGGCCGAAAAAAGGGATTCCAAATTCCAGCAAACACTGGTCATCTGGTTTTCATCCGGATCCAGACAAAGGGTAGCTTTCCATCGAGAGCTTCGCCATCTGTACAGGTTCACAATCATTCGACCGTGACCGATTTTGCGAGATTGCGCGGCTGGTCTACATCTGTCCCCATGAAGAGCGCCGTGTGGTAGGCAAGAAGCTGTATCGGCAGCGAGAAGATCATTGGCGCGATAATCTCGTCGACTACCGGCAGCACGAGCGTGTGCATGGTGTCGAGTTTCGATGCGGCTGCCCCATTTTTATCGGTGATGAGGATAATCCGCCCTCCACGGGCAGCCACTTCCTGCATGTTGGAGACGGTCTTGTCGAAAAAGCGGTCATGGGGCGCGATGACGATCACCGGCATGTTCTCATCTATCAATGCGATTGGCCCGTGCTTCAATTCACCCGCTGCATAGCCTTCGGCATGGATGTAGGAAATCTCCTTGAGCTTCAGCGCTCCTTCCATCGCTAGTGGGAAACTGGTGCCACGGCCGAGATACAGGACGTCACGACACTTTGACAGTTCGCGCGACAAGAACTCGATCTCCGGCTGGATGCTGTTGAGTACCTGGCCCATGACGCGCGGCAATTCGGCGAGGCTCCTGACGAGTGCCTGCAGCTCGCCTTCGGGGACGGTCCCGCGGGCTCTGGCGGCGCTGATGGCGAGTGCGGCTAGAACGGCAAGCTGGCAGGTAAAAGCCTTGGTAGAGGCGACGCCGATCTCCGGTCCGGCAAGGATCGGGAAGACCGTATCGGCCTCCCGAGCGATGGTCGATTCGCAGGCATTGACGATAGCGCCAATTTTCAGCCCACGCTCCTTGCAGTACCTCAACGATGCAAGCGTATCGGCGGTTTCGCCGGATTGCGAAATGAAAAGAGCCGCGGACTGCGGCGGCAAAGGGATCTCGCGGTAACGGAATTCAGACGCAACGTCGATTTCAACCGTCAGGCGCGCATAGCGCTCGAACCAGTATTTTCCGATCAGTCCGGCGAGATAGGCGGTCCCGCAGGCAGAGATCGCCAAGCTCGGAACCTTGGCGAAATCGATGCCAGGAACCATGTCGCGGCCCTCTATGATGTTGATGTAACGACGAAGAGCATGGGCGACGACCTCGGGCTGCTCGTATATTTCCTTCTCCATGAAATGGCGATGGCTGCCCTTGTTGGCCAGATCGGCCGCGGCCGTGGAGATATGGCGCGGACGCTCGACGGGATGGCCGTCGATATCGAAGATATGGGCGCCCGAATTGCCGACAATGGCCCAGTCGCCGTCCATGAGATAGGTAATTTCATTGGTGAAGGGCGCAAGAGCGATCGCGTCGGAGCCCAGGAACATCTCGCCGTCGCCGTGACCGATCGCCAGCGGTGGTCCGTTGCGCGCCGCCGTGATGGTCGACGGTTCATCTTCGAAGAGGATGGCAAGCGCATAGGCGCCCCTGACGCGTTTCAGCATGGCACGCGTGGCCTCTTGCGGCCTCATGCCCTCGCGGCGGTATCTTGCCAAGAGATGCCCAACGACCTCGGTGTCGGTGTCGGTCTGGAACTCGGCGCCATCCGCCGCCAATTCGTCCTTCAGCTCGGTGAAATTCTCGATGATGCCGTTATGGACGACGGCGACACCGTCGGTAAAGTGCGGGTGCGCATTGCGTTCCGTCGAGGCCCCGTGGGTTGCCCAACGCGTGTGGCCGATGCCGACTTTGCCGCTCAGCGGCTCTTCCTTCAGTCGCCTCTCAAGATTGACAAGCTTGCCCTCGGCGCGCCGGCGGTGCAAGGCACCGTCGATGATCGTCGCAACGCCGGCGGAATCATAGCCGCGATATTCCAAACCCTTCAACGCGCCGATCAACCGATCCGACACCGGCTGTTGCCCAACGATGCCAACAATCCCGCACATGTTCGTCTCCGCATTTTTGCGAGCAGCATCAGCCCACGCGAGACGGATACCCATCCGGCCGCTTTAAGTGGCGGCCTTGTAGTAGTATTCCATGATATTGGTACAATTGATTGTAGTGATCACTACCATCCATCCCATGGATAGGTCGGCTGCTGTGGGGGCCTAAAGTTCTATTCGCGCCTGACGCTCTTATGAGAATCGCAGACTCACCCGCGGCAGGATCACGGCCTCAGAAAGGCCAGCAGGCCTTGGACAGTGGACGGACGACCGGCCTGCGAGCCCTAGTCAGGCAGTCCGGCATGTAGAAGCATTGTGCCGCCGACTTCGGGATCGGCGATGGTCTGTCTCGGCGACAGCCTGAGTTCGCTTCGCGGGCCGCGCGGCTCGCCCAGGACCGTCGTCGTCTCGCGCGGCGCCGGTGTCAGTTGACGATGGCATAATTCCCGCCGGGGGCGAGCGCCTCGCGCACGGCACGTGCCAGCCGCGGTCGGTCCGGGACGCCATGGAAAGCGTTGGCCATGAAGACGAGGTCGGCGGGGCGTGACACCAGAGTAGCGAGTTCATAGGCGTCGCCGGCGACGAATTTGCAATTGGTCACGCCGGCGCCGGTAGCGGCGCTGCGTGGCCTCCAGCTGGTCGGCGTCGATGTCTATGGCGACGACATGGCGGGCGACCGTGGCGATCGGCACAGCCGTCGCCGCAGCAGAGGTCGACCACCTCCATGCCCGGCTTCAGCCCGGTTGCCGCCAGCGCCATCTTCGCTGCGGTCCGGTTTGTCAGTGCTCTTTCCTGGCCTTGGCAAGAACACGAACTTCGGCTTCGGTCCGGAATGGCAATGTACCCCGATGGCGAAGGGCGACCCGATCTGCGTCAAGCTCATCGCCAGGGAAGAGACGAAGTGATGGGCACCCCCCTACCGCTGATTACCACCGGCGGCCGCCTCGCGTTCCAAGGTGGGCATGTCGTGCTCCTCGCAGGCTAGCCGAGGCAGAAATAACCGATCAGCGTCCACTCGGGCGGCGTGTCGAGAATCTCGGCCATCTCGGTCACATCGAGGATCGACACCCAGCCCATGCCGATGCCTTCCGCCCGCGCCGCTAGCCACAGTGTGTGCACCGCCATGACGGCCGAATAGTCGATGGTCGCCGGCATGGTTATGCGACCGAGCCCAAGGCCTTGTCCGGTCGTGCGGTCGGCGAAAACCGCGAACTGACAGGGCGCCTCGTTGTGACCGGCAAGCTTCAGCCGGGCATAGAGTGCAGCGCGCTCTCCCGAAAAGCACGTGAGCGCCTCGGCATTGCAGCGTTCGAAGCAGTCTCTCACCGGCGGTGCGCCGCTCGAGGCTGTCGACCACTACGAAGCGCAAGGGCTGGCTGAGGCCAACGCAGGGCGCAATGCTGGCGAGCTCGAGCAGCCGTTCCAGCTTGCCCTCCGGCAGAGCCGTCGGCTCGAAGCGCCGCACATCCCTGCGCCAGCGCAGCAGCGTGATCAGCCCGGCCCGAAAATCGTCGGCGAAATCGGGAGGTGACGGCATGGCAGTCTCGTTCGGGGCTAGGGATTGCAGTAGGGAGTACGGTGTGGATTGCCAGCTGCCTATTGCCCAAGCTGGCTTGTTGCGTCCGACTAGCGCGCCATGCGGCCCTAACCGCAAACGATAGAAAAATGTTTCTTGGTGGGCGGCGCTATTACGATGCAATCCAGCAAACCAGTTTCGATCAGCTCGCACGGCGGTGAATCATGTGCCAGGGCCTTTGCTAAATGCGCCATTGACACTCAGGCGCACCCGTATCGCTCACCAGGCCTCGGAATGCGGAGAACGTCGGCCTAGAACGCGGCGACGGCGACAGGCGTCTCAGCTTGCATATACTCGTTCCTGCCGCACCGCCTGTAACTCATTTTGCTTCCGACCACGTCGGCCTCGATGTCCCCGAAGGTTCCCCAGGTCATTCGCAGATACCATCGTCTGACGTCATAGCGCCTGACCAGCACCAGCTGCCCAATTTCATGGGCATTGCTGAGCTTCCAGTCGCCCGCAGTTTCGCCTTCCACCAGTGTCAGGCATCACCCAATTGGGACTCATCCCTCTCACAGTCAATTCGCGGTTGACTTATTTGTCTCCGGCGAAGTGCGACAGCTGCTCGTATCCAGCAGCGTGAGCGATAGTTGATCAAATGCTGCCAATGAGTTTTGATACTGCAATCTTTAGACAGCCGCCTACCATGAATGTGCCATCGCGTTTCGGCGATCGAAGGAGCGAAGCCGGGTGTCCAGTCGTCACTACATATTCCCGGAGAACAGCGAACCTCTGCGGCTATCGCGGCGGCTTGTAGAGGGAATGATCTTCGGAAAGGACGCTCTCCCGCAATACGCCGGCACACGCCAGCGGGTCGTCTCGGTGATAGTTGAGAACGAAGGCACCGCGCCGAATCGGATTCTAGATGCCCAAGGAGCCTATTGGGTTTTCGATGCTGCGGGCGATATCCGAAAGGGCCTCACACGGTCGACTAGCGACATTATGAGCGCCACCTTCAATGATTCCGACAACAAGGGAACGGTGGTGGCACTTCAGCCAAAGCTCTCCAAGAAGAGGGCTGAGGAGGAGCACCGCTGGGTAGTGGGCAAGGCCGAACTCGACAGGATTGCCGCAGACATCTGGCCGAAGGTGAAGTCGGACAAGATGAGATCCGCGCAGGGGGTTTCGGTGAAGCGACCGCCGCTTACCTATGATGCTCGGCACGCACTCGACGAGGCTACCGCAAATCTGTGGAAGATTTCGCACGCAGTAGCTGAACTTAAGGAGCCGAGCCTGAAGGGCTTTGCCCATGAGGCTCGTTCGAGAGGTGCCGACCGCCCGGAGCACGAACTTCTCTACCAAGCCATCGCCCAGTTGGCAGATCAGCGACTCGAAATTCTGCGACGTCGCAGGACCGGGAAAGGCGTCTGGTATGCCATAGTGGGCGTAATAAAATGGAACGGCGACCACGTAGGCCAGAGCGTAGCCAGGTTCCACGAGAAGTGCGAAGGAAAGCGTTCAGCGGTCGTCGCGGCGAGAAAGCTTCTCGCCGAACATGCCGGTGAATTCGCGGAAAATATGACTGTGGAGGCCGAAGTGCTGACTGACCTTGAATGGCAGGGCAGGCTCCCTGAAGTGGAAGATTGAGGGTCGCGCCATGGCGGGCTACTTGATTTCGGTGTCGCAGATGCGTGGCCAAAGACCGACACATGCTGCCAGGCATATGCATCTGCGGCGGGTTTGACTTTTGATATTGGGATAGGCAGGAAGGCCGCTTGCTGTACAGACGAGCTTATCGGCGAGGTCGAGAATCCTAGTACCGGTCAATGGTAGTGCATCCACAGCAGTCTGATTTCGACAGCCGTCGTCGAGCCGGAGTGCGCACCGCCCTGTGCGGTGAGGCCTCCGTAAGGTCTGGGTATCTGAATGCCGTGTTAGCGCGGGCGCGCCAAACCTTGGCTCGCGCCGGTCAAGGCAGTTAATCAAAAAAATGGGACATCCGGGGTTCGCAGGCATACAGTGTGCCATCGACGGCAACTCTAAGGGCGTCCGTCGGCTGTGAGCGATCAACATGCTTCCGCCCCAATAGGGAGAGGGAGCTATGACAGACTCCAGTTCACAAACTCACACTGCCGCGCAACGCGACACCCGCCAAAATTCCATCTATCGCAATTCGCTGCTGCTTCGAATGTGCTCGGCAGATTTGGCATTGCTGCAACCTCACTTGGAAAGCGTCTCCCTTGGACTGAAGACGCATCTCGAAGTGGCGGGGTCACCAATCAGAACCGTGTACTTCTTCGAGAGCGGTCTCGGGTCAGTGGTGGGCGAACTGCGGCCTGGTATTGAAGCTGAGATCGGAATCATTGGTTGTGAGGGCATGACCGGCTCAGCGCTTATCATGGGCGATGACCGATCAACGCACGATTGTTACGTGCAATTAGAAGCCCGCGCCTTTGTTATCGACGCGGGCCTCTTCACCAAGGCGCTTTTGACAAGCCCAACCCTGCGAACTTTTCTGCTCCGCTACGTTCACTACTTTCACCTCCAGGCAAGCTTCACCGCGCTCAGCAATGCCCGGATGAACATCGTCGATAGGCTCTCAAGATGGCTGGTGATGTGTGATGATCGCGTCGACGGAAACCGCTTGGCGATTACGCACGAGTTCTTATCAGTCATGCTCGGTGTCAGGCGGCCCGGCGTCACCATAGCGCTGCAAATGTTAGAGGGGCAAGGTCTGATACGATCGATGCGAGGAGAGGTCGTTATCCTTGATCGCACGCGTCTGATTGCGCTGGCTGACGGGTCGTATGGCAGGGCTGAAGCCGAATACGCTCGGCTAATCAGCCAACTGCCTTGGCCGCAGGCGCCTGATCGCCAATGAATGTGCTCGAACATGGCCGATCTCCTGCATTGAGGCCATGTCCGGGTAAGCCGCCTAAACAGAGCCTTCACCGCCGACGTTGCCGAGCATCAGATCCAAGACGAAGCTGTCATGCCGGCACCGTTGCATGCGCCGCCCGAGGAAAACCGCCCCTCGCATCCATTCAGGATTCCGAAGCACGATACGGCTGTGCACCACCTTCCGGCCACTGCAAAGGGGACCCGAGATGACTCGGTCCGTAGAGGAGGTTTTCGAAGAGCATCTGAGGCGATATCTAGGAGGATCTTGGGGCGCACTGCCATCTAACCTCGATTAAGCAGGCATTCATGCGCTGGTTGGAGCAATGGCGAGACTCATTGCACCAGCCCAGTTCAAGGCATGTGCGGACAACCGCTTTGGGCGCCGAACAGATCGATTGGCGGCATAGCCTTATCTTGCCTCACGGGAAGGCTGTTTCGGGACTTTTCGAAATCAGCCCATGGAAGCGGCGGCGTGATGGAGGAGAAACCCCGAAGCCAACTTCCATCATCAGCCGTGGCCTGTGCGCCGGCACGGTGCCCATATGGAACCCAACGGATCCTCGACGAAACCGAAACCGGCCTCGCCGGTCAGCGTGACCGGGCTCTGCTTGCCGTACACGTCCAGAATCTCTTGCGCGGGATGGCCGACGACAAGCGTAAGTTGGTGCTTGAGGGCGCGGCGATCATGGCTTCCGCGGACATAGACATGCGGGCCGGTCCCCTCGTCGACGGGCACCAGATAGAAAAAGAACTTCAGCATCCGCCAGTCGTCCAGACCGAAGTGGTATTTGCCGAGCGAAGCCAGGTTCTTGTCGGCGTCCGACGCCTGGCCGGTCGGGAAGCTCCACCAGACGCGCGTTGTGATCAGCGTCGCCTGGCCGCCGAGATAGTGCGCGGCAATATCCATGAGCAGCGGATCGTTTTGGATGGCAACGGCCGAGTTACAGCCCAGAATGCGCTCGAAATGATGACCGCTGAGCAACGGACGGCCAAACCGCGCCTCAGCCTCCGCATGCTCCGCCGGCATGAAGTCGAGTCGGCGATCGAAATTGCCGAACAAGGTGTGCACCTGGCGAATGCGGCTACATCTTCAGCCACCATTGTTGGCAGGACGAGGCCGGGAAAAAGCCCATCCATCCGCAGCGCGTCGAGAACGTCCTGGCAATTGATACCGGCAAACATCGTGTCCTGGGCTCTTTGCGACCTTCGGACCGGCTTTGCACCACGCCAGTGCATTCTCCGTGCCGGCATGGTGCGCGCCAACAGCCTTGAGGATCCCGATGACCGTTATGAACCCCGACAAAGCCGGCGCGGCAAGCCTTGAGACTATCGCGCGAAACGGCAGCATGCTGCGTCGCATAGCCGTACGCATTCCGACCTACCTGTCGGATATTCGCGAGAACCCGGCGTGGCTGCCCATGTTCATCATGAATGCACTCATCGACGAAGGTTGGGTCCCAGTGCTTCGCCGCGATTCGCCGCGGAAGAACTAGGCGCTTGCCACGTTTTGTGCAACGCACAATTGCACTCAGAAATGGAGGTTGCGCGTTCGAATAAGACAATCGCAACCACCCCAATTACCTCAGGAACTGTCTGTAGCCGCCGCCCATCAGGTAGCGGCCACGTTGGATGGCGCGACGTACCTGATCGCGAAGATGGCCACCTGGATGACGCCAATCTTCTTCGACGCGGCGTGTCCCGAACAAGGCAATGGCGACCTCCTGATGAGATGCTCCGGCAAGCGAGCCATCCAAAGCCTGGAGTACGATACGCAGACGCGCTCCGCGGTGTTCCGGCGGAAAGCAAGCAGCTGACAGGCGGGCGCAACCATTGACGTGGTTCAAGAACTGAAGGGCAGCGACATGGAACTTGAGGTGCTGCGGCTGAACGATCGCGTCAACATATAGCCGCAACGGGCGGAGGACGGACGCACCGGAAACGGCGATCTGCAGACTCCGGCAGTTCTCCCTCAGCAGCACGTGCTGCACGCCCGCAGCTGTCAGCAGGATGTCCTTGCAGCATGAGAGCGAAGAAAGGTGAAGCGGTTCAAAATCGTGGTCGAGCCCAAGCGGCTCCGCGGCCGCTCGTAGAATACAGGCGCAATCGCGCGGATCCCAAAAGACCCTTGCCGATGTAGCGTCCGAAAGTGGCGCGTCGGCGAAAAAGAAGGCTCCATTGTCTTAGGAGAGCTGATCCTGTCGTCAACTCGATTATCTGCATGTCGCCTTGGGGTCCGACAATGCAGGCGGACGGTGCCATTTTGGCGTGGTCGCGCTGGAATTGTGGATTGCGCCGAAGAAACTCCCAGGCCCAGCCAGTGCGTGGCAATCGTCTAGCATAGTGGTAAGCGTCGTGGCGACGCCAGTCCGGCCAGCATACAAGGCCGACCGTCGCTTCCTTGGACAGACCAGCATCCTTCATGGCTCAGGTGTCCACTATGGCGCTATGCCGACGGGCCTAGAACCGGTTGCCACAGTACCGGTCCAATCAGACGTCCCCTGCAGCGGATGCGCAAAAGGCTCGCGTGGGAAATCTCGAGAAACCCAGCCACCGCCTCCGTTTTGCCGACGCATTCGGGTTCTCCGATGCGCGACAATGGCCACGTAGCCAGGCGGAGGATCCGCTCCATGCGCGTATCCGTCACCGTTACTATCCGGGTCAGATCCTTGGCCAAGCCGAACTCGATCATGCCCGCGAAGAGCTCGTAGGTCGCCTGGGCCAGCCCGCCCGCAGCCTTGGGCGCCGACGGAGGAAGATCGAGCGCGAAACGACTGCTCTCCCATATGTCGGTGGTCGAGGGCACGACGTCAGCACCCAGCAACACCGGGAAGGTGTCGCGCAACATTGTGGGTCCGGTGCTGGGCAGAAGACGCACGCAACCGCGAATTCGCCAGTCGGATCCTTTGAGGAGCAGATAGACGGGCTTCAGAGCATCAAACGAATCGGATTCCATCTGGTCTTCGGTATCAACTTCCCAATCGAGCCTTTCCTTGAACACCCGAAACCTGAGCCCGTGCATCTCTTTGAGTTCGCCTGCAAACTCGTTGTAAAAGTCTGGTGTTATCAGTTGCATCATGGTCGCCTCCATGTGGGATGTGTTCCCGCCATCGAAAGGCAAAGCTGACAGCGATGCAGCCTGTAGAGGTTTACAGGTATCGTGGCTGAAGAATCAGGATCTCGTCTGGCCGGAGGCAGCCATGCGTGCAACGGCCTGGTTGATCGTTCGAACGCCAAACTTTGCCTTGGCGTTTTCCAAGTGAAAAGTCACGGTGCGCTTTGAGACGCCGAGAAGCTGGCTGATATCCCAAGCCGACTTGCCGCGCGCCGCCCATTTCAGGCACTCGAACTCCCGCGGGGTGAGCGTTACACCATCCACCACGCGATCATCGGCGAGCCTGCGCCGGACATGGATATGAAAGTTGATGGCCACCAGCTGCAATGCTTTTTCGTAACGTGCCAGTGACCGCAACAGAAGCGGACGGGACTCGTCGGAAGCAAAGGTCAGGGCAGCAAACCGGCCGAGATGATCATGCATGGACATCGTCAGGCCGCCGCAGATGCCAAACTCAGCCGCACTCTCCAGAATTTGTTGCTGCGAATTCGGCAGACAGTGTCGAGCGCGGTCCACACCCCAATCGAATGTATCCCAGCCTTGCAGCCCGCGCAGGATGACCGGATCAAGACTGTGGTACCGCTGTTGCAGATAACGTGATGTCCAGGATGAAGGATAGTTTGAAATCAATTGGGGGGCGTCGCCGGAGGCCGACGGGTAAGTGAAATAGGCGAATAGCGGGAAGTCGAAGCCGGCTGCAGCGGAGGCCATTGCCTCACAGAGATCGGCAGCATCAACACTTGCAGACAGTTGCTCGACGAAGTTCTCAAACACGCGATGCATTTGCCCTGTGCGTAACCTCCGTTCGCTCAATGCCAGGCAGAGACCTTGTTTTAAACGATCCCGGACGGATACAGCGCGTGCCGAGAACGTGGCTAATCTGTTGAACCAATCCGAAATAGTCTGACGTTGTCTATGAGGCGTGTGCCGCCGAGCCAGGCCGCGACAAGCAACCGTGCCGGTCGATCAAGGCTTGGCATCGGGTGCAGATCTGCCTCTTCGCGAAGTTCCAGGTATTCGACCTCGCGATAGCCTGCAGCCAGAATTGCTGCGCGAGATTCTGCAAGCGTTGGCAGGACGGGTGAGCCGCGCCCAAGCCGCTCAGCCGTCTTGAGCAGGACCGATGATAGCTTGGGAGCAACAGCGCGTTGCGCTGGCGAGAGCCGCACATTGCGCGATGATAGCGCAAGACCGTCGGCTTCACGGACTGTCGGACAGGCAACAATGGTGATTGGAATATCCAAATCCCGGGCCATGCGCCTGACCAGGTGAATTTGCTGAAAGTCCTTTTCGCCAAAGAAGCCGAAGTCAGCGCTGGTCTGCAGGAAGAGCTTGGTGACGACGGTCGCCACGCCATCGAAATGTCCCGGCCGGAAGGCACCGCACAGGCCCTCGCTGACACCGGACACCGAAACGGTGGTGGCGAAGCCCGCCGGATACATCTCCTCTGCATCTGGCGCATAAAGCAGGTGCGCGCCAAGCGGTGCCAGTTTGGCGGCATCCTCGTCCTCGGTGCGCGGATACGCGGCAAGATCGGCCTGGCTGTTGAATTGCTTCGGGTTTACGAAGAGCGTCACGATCACACGGTCTGCCTTCTCGAGTGCAGCGCGCACCAGGCTGAGATGGCCCTCATGCAGGACGCCCATCGTTGGCACCACGGCAATCCTCACGCCCTCGCGGCGCCATGCGGCGACGATTTCGCGAAGCTGGTCAGCGCTCCTGACGATCGGCACGCTCACGCTGCTTCTCCGCTTTTGGTGGCTTGCGTGTCGGCGGGCGTGGGCGCATCGGCAAACACGTGCTCGGCGGCCGGAAACTGGCGCTCCTTCACCTCGTGCGCATAGGAAGCGATCGCAGCCGCAGCCGCCTCCCCCAGTTCAGCATAGCGCTTGACGAATTTGGGTCGGAAGTCGCCGAAGAGGCCCAGCATGTCGTCGACGACGAGAATCTGGCCGTCACAGGCTGCCGAGGCACCGATGCCAATGGTCGGGGCCGCCACCTCCCCCGTGATCCGGCGGGCGAGCGCCTCAGGAACCTTCTCCAGGACGATCGCAAAGGCGCCCGCTTCGCTCACGGCAAGTGCGTCGCGCCTGATGCGCTCGGCATCCCCGCCCCTGCCCTGCACGCGGTAGCCACCGATGGTGTTGATGGCCTGCGGCGTCAAGCCGACATGAGCCATGACCGGCACGCCGCGTGCGGCGAGGAAGCCGATCGTCTCTGCCATCGTTTCGCCGCCTTCGAGCTTGACGGCCGTGCAGCCGGTCTCCGACATGACGCGCGCAGCATTTCGGAAAGCCTGCTCTGGGCTTTCTTCGAAGGAACCGAACGGCAGGTCGACGACCATCAGCGCCTGCTTGATGCCACGGCGAACCGCCTGGCCATGCGTGATCATCATCTCCAGCGTGACACCGAGCGTCGAGGGCAGACCGTGGAGAACCATGCCGACGCTGTCGCCGACGAGCACCACATCACAATGGGGATCGACAAGCCGCGCGACTGGGGTGGTATAGGCGGTAAGGCAGACGAGCGGCGTCCCACCTTTGCGCGAACGAATATCCGGCGGTGTGATCGCCTTGGTATCACCAAACGCGCTCAATGGATCCTCCTTCCCCTACGTTACCAACCGCGGGTGTCGCCTTTCGCACATTTTTGTGCAGGTGCGAAGAGCAAAAAAATGGCCGTGCAGCTGTGGGGTGTTGACGTGCCGACAGGCGCGCTTACACTAAATCGATTAAGTGCCCCCCCGAGCTGGCAAACCAATTCGCGAACATGGACGATCAGGCAATACGACTCAGGAAAGACAGAGCCGCCGTGAATGCCGACGACGTCAAAGTGGACCTGATCGCCTTTGTGGTCGCCGTAAACGACAGTGAACCCTGTGTGCTCACCATCGGCCAGGCGGACACCTTGCCCTCCGGTCCCTTTGCGCTTGAGCACCGATCGCTGCAATCCGGCTTGAGGGGGTGGGTCGAGCAGCAGACCGGCCATCGGCTGGGGTACATTGAGCAACTCTACACGTTCGCTGATCGGGATCGCATCGGCGCCGAGCGCCAGCAGCGCGTCATCTCCATCAGCTATCTTGCATTGACCCGCAAGGAACAGGCAGCGGGCCCGCCCAAGTGCGGATGGCAGAGTTGGTATGAATATTTTCCATGGGAGGACCATCGCTCCGGCACGCCTCCGGTCGTGCTGGATGTTCTGCGACCACGCCTGATTGAATGGGCAAACGGCGTCCGCGATGCGGCCACGCGACGTGAACGCTGGCAGCGGGCGACGATAGCCTTTGGCTTCGACGACCGCCTTTGGAACGAGGAACTCACGCTGCAACGCTATGAGTTAGTTTACGAAGCAGGCTTGGTCCAAGAGGCCGTAAGAGGGCGGGACGGGGCGCCCCCTCCGCTGGTGCCCAGCAAGTCCATGGTCGCCGATCATCGCCGCATCGTGGCGACCGGCATTGCGCGGCTGCGCTCCAAGATCAAATACCGGCCGGTCGTCTTTGAGCTGATGCCGACGGTCTTCACGCTTTTGCAGCTGCAGCGAACCGTGGAGGCGCTCGCCGGCAGGCTCATCCACAAGCCGAACTTTCGCCGACTGATCGAACAGCAGGAACTGGTCGAGGAGACCGGAGAGGCCACTACTGAGACCGGCGGCCGGCCAGCGAAGCTTTTCCGTTTCCGCCACGCCGTTCTCGACGATAGGCTCATCGCCGGGACAAAATTGCCGCTGGCGCGGGGTTGACATCCCTTATACTCACAGCAAGTATATGCTGGTTATTTTCAATTAGAGTATAAGCGGGAGAGGGTTGATGAGCGCCATGCTGCCTGCGGCCGCGTTGCTCTACGAGCGCGTCCGGCGAGTGATCCCGCCGATCGAATGGCCGGCTTTCGTCGACGATATCGAGGCGATCCTTGCACTGAAGCGCGAGCGCAACGCCATCATCCTGGCGCACAACTATCAGACGCCCGAGATTTTCCATTGCGTGGCCGACATCGTCGGCGACAGCTTGGCATTAGCCCGCACGGCTGCGACGATCGAGGCGCAAGTCATCGTGCTGGCCGGCGTCCATTTCATGGCCGAAACGGCCAAGCTCCTTAATCCGGACAAGACCGTGCTCATTCCGGATCTCAGCGCCGGTTGCTCGTTGGCGGAATCAATCACGGCAGAAGACGTGCGCTTGATGCGCCAGCGTTATCCCGGCGTTCCGATCATTACTTATGTAAACACGTCGGCCGAAGTGAAAGCCGAGTCGGATATCTGCTGTACATCCGGCAACGCCAAGGCGGTCGTCGAATCCCTTGGGGTTCTCCGGGTGATCATGCTGCCGGACGAATATCTGGCCCAGAATATCGCCGCCCAGACAGATGTGCAGATCGTCGCCTGGAAAGGGCATTGCGAGGTGCATGAGCGCTTTACACCGGCCGACATCCGCGAGTTGCGCGAAAGCCATCCCGGCGTGGTCGTGCTCGCCCATCCCGAATGCCCGCCCGACGTCGTGGCTGAAGCAGATTTTTCCGGCTCGACGGCTGCCATGTCCGACTATGTCGAAAGGCAAAGGCCGCCACGTGTCGTGCTGATGACGGAATGCTCGATGAGCGACAACGTCGCGTTAGCGCACCCAGAGGTCGAGTTCATCCGGCCCTGCAATTTGTGCCCGCACATGAAGCGGATCACGCTTGCCAACATCCGCACGGCGCTCGAGCAGAACCACCATGTCGTAACCATCGAACCCGGGATCGCCGGGCGCGCGCGGCTTGCGGTCGAACGGATGCTGGCAGTTTGAGCGCCGACCTCCGCAGCTTCTTCGGGCGTCCCATCATCATCGGCGGCGGCATCGCCGGACTGATGACCGCGCTTCAACTGTCGCCGGAGCCGGTGCTTCTTCTGTCAAGGTCGCTGCTGGGAGCTGACAATTCGAGCACCTGGGCACAGGGGGGTCTGGCTGCAAGTTTCGGCGAAGACGACGATCCGGCAATGCACCTGGCCGATACGCTTGCTGCCGGGGATGGTCTCTGCGACAGAGACGTGGCGAGCCGCATCCTCCAAGCCGCGCCCAAGGCGATAGAGGGGCTTGCGGCCTTTGGGGTTCCCTTTGACCGCACTCCGAAAGGATCACTGTGCCTCGGATTGGAGGCCGCACACAGCCGACGTCGCATCGTTCATGCGCATGGGGACGGCACCGGGCGTGAGATCATGCGTGCCCTGATCGCGGCTGTGCGTTCCACTCCGTCGATAGTTGTCGTGGAGGGCGTGGAAGCGCGCCGGCTGGCCGTGCGAGAGAATGCGATCCGGGGCGTCTGGGCGAGCTGTTCGATCGGACCTTTCTTCTTCGGCTCACGGCGGGTCGTCCTCGCCACCGGTGGCATCGGGGGACTGTTTCTCGACACCACGAACCCTTGTGGCAGTTGCGGACAAGGCCTTGCACTTGCGGCCCGCGCTGGAGCTGTCCTAGCCGACCTCGAATTCATCCAGTTCCACCCGACCGCGCTTGACGGCCCGGAACGCCCTATGGCGCTGGTCAGCGAGGCTGTCCGAGGCGAAGGTGCTGCCCTGATCGATGAAACCGGCCAGGCTTTTCTCCAGAGCGTGCCAGGGGCGGAACTTGCGCCTCGCGATGTCTTGGCCCGCGCCGTGTCGAACCATCTTGCGGACGGCCACCGTGTTTTTCTCGACGCCCGACAACGGCCTGGCCCGGCATTCGCTCGACATTTCCCGACAATCGCATCAGCCTGTCGTGGAGCGGGCATCAATCCCGCCCGCGATCTCATCCCCATTCGGCCGGCCCAACACTACCACATGGGTGGCGTTGCAGTGGACAGCTCCGGCAGAACCTCCGTCAAGGGGCTGTGGGCCTGCGGCGAAGTCGCTTCGACAGGACTGCATGGCGCCAACAGGCTCGCCAGCAATTCCTTGACAGAAGCCATCGTGTGCGCCCGCTGGGTCGCTGAAAGTGTCGCCGGGACGCCTGCGCGCAGAACAAGGCCTGCGTTTGCCAACGTTTACCCACCGCCCGCTCCGATACCCGTGCGTGTTTTCCTGTCGCGCGCACTCGGCATCGTCCGGGACGGTGAAGGGTTGAAAGCAGCCGCGCGTGCCTTATTGCCGCTCGCCGAAAGCAAGGATGCGGTCTCGGATCCGGCGGCTGTCGGGCTAATGATCGCGGTTGCCGCCTTGTTGCGCGAAGAAAGCCGCGGCGCTCATTACCGGACAGATTTTCCTCATCATGCGACTGCCGCCCGACGGTCCGAAATCACCCTCGAAGCCGCCTTGGCTACAGCGCGGGGACTCGGACACTCGCCAAGTCTCGAAGGGCCGAAGTGATGACACTTTCACCGCTACCCACGGTCGTGCTTGAGCCGCTTGTACGGGCAGCTCTTCTTGAAGATCTTGGCAGAGCCGGCGACTTGACCACGCAGGCCATCGTCCCGAAGGAATACCAAGCGGGAACCGTGTTGGTGGCGCGACAGTCCGGAGTTGTCGCCGGCCTCGATCTGGCGATGCTCGCTTTCGGCTTGATTGATCCTGCTGTCGAAATCTCGGTGGAGCGCGCAGACGGCTGCAATGTCGTGGATGGAGAGATCATTGCATCAGTGGTTGGCCCGGCCCGGGCCATTCTCACAGCCGAAAGGACGGCACTCAATTTTTTGTGCCATCTGAGCGGCATCGCCACGGCAACGGCATCGATCGTCGCTGCGGTTCGTGGGTATGGCGCGAAGATCGTCTGCACCCGCAAGACGACGCCCGGATTGCGGGCAGTCGAAAAGTATGCCGTGCGCGCAGGTGGCGGGTCCAATCACCGCTTCGGTCTGGACGATGCAATTTTGATCAAGGACAACCACATCGCCATCGCAGGCGGCGTCCGCCCAGCGCTCGAGCGAGCACGAAGAGCGGCCGGTCATCTCGTCAAGATCGAAGTCGAGGTCGATACTCTGGCCCAGTTGGAGGAGGTACTTGGCTTCGCTCCCGATGCGGTTCTGCTCGACAACATGTCCCTCCCCGATCTTCGCCGCGCCGTCGCAATGGTCGGTGGCCGCGCTATCACCGAGGCTTCTGGCGGGATCACGTCCCATACAGCGCGGGCGGTTGCCGCGACCGGCGTTGATCTGATTTCGGTCGGCCGACTCATCCACAGCGCGCCGATCCTGGATATCGGCCTCGACCATCGGGGCTCATGATTGTCTGAGTCAGGATTGGGTCAACTGTCCTCTCCGATCGTCAACAGTCAGATAGCAAAGACCCCGCAAGACAGACCGGAGGAACAGCATGGACATGCAAACGGCAAGTTCAACGCAGACATCGCCACAGGCTCAATCCCCTGACCCCGGAGCGTGGACCCTGGAGAAGGCTCAGGCACTTTACCATGCCCCCTTCAACAATCTCCTCTTCCTGGCGCAAACGGTGCACCGCCAGAATTTCGATCCAAACAAGGTCCAGCTCAGCCGGCTGCTCAGCATCAAGACGGGAGGATGCCCGGAGGATTGTGGCTATTGCAGCCAGTCGGCGCGTCACGAAACCGGCCTGAAGGCGTCGAAGCTGATGGAGGTCCGGCGCGTCATCGCCGAGGCGACCAAGGCGCGTGATGCCGGCGCCACGCGTTATTGCATGGGCGCGGCCTGGCGAAACCCCAAGGCGCGCGACATGGATGCGGTGGTGGCGATGGTCGAAGGCGTCAAGGCGCTGGGCATGGAGACCTGCATGACGCTCGGCATGCTCGATCTTGAGCAAGCCGCTCGACTGAAGCAGGCGGGCCTCGACTACTACAACCACAACATCGATACGTCGGAACGCTACTACAGCGAGATCATCAGCACGCGCGGCTATGCCGAGCGGCTCGACACGCTTGAGCAGGTTCGTCGATCCGGCATCAAGGTCTGCTGCGGCGGTATTGTCGGCATGGGCGAAGATCCGGTGGACCGGATCGACATGCTGGTGACGCTGGCGAACCTACCCGAGCCGCCGGAAAGCGTCCCGATCAACATGCTGATCCCGATCGCCGGCACCCCGCTTGCCGAAGCCAAGCCCATCGAGCCGATCGAATTCGTGCGCGTGATCGCCCTGGCGCGCATCATGATGCCGAAATCGCATGTGCGTCTTTCCGCCGGCCGCACCGCCATGACCGACGAGATGCAGGCGCTGTCCTTTTTTGCCGGTGCCAACTCGATTTTCGTCGGCGACACGCTGCTGACGGCGGACAATCCCGGGGAGGACAAGGATAGCCTTCTGTTCCGCCGTCTCGGCATTGAGCCGATGGAACTCGAGGCGCAATGAACGGGGCACCGCTTGCCCGCTATGACGCGACCTTGCAGGGACTGGCCCGCAAGGACCGGCTGCGGACGCTTGCGCCGCGCGCAGGTCTCGATTTCTCGTCGAACGACTATCTCGGGCTGGCCTCGTCCAGGAGACTTGGCGATGCTGTTGTGGCGGCGATTGCGCGGGGCACGCCGGTTGGCGCCACCGGGTCGCGGCTGTTGCGCGGCAATGCACCGGAACACGAGCAGCTCGAGGCAGACGCGGCGGCATTCTTTGGAGCCGACCGCGCGCTGTTCTTCGGCAGCGGCTACATCGCCAACTTCGCTCTGCTGAGCGCCCTGCCCCGGAAGGGCGATCTTTTGGTTCTCGATGAGCTCGCCCATGCCAGCATGCATGAGGGTGCGCAGGCCGGGCGCGCACAGTTCGTGCTGGCCGCGCACAACGATGCCACCGCTGTTGAGGATGCGATCACACGTTGGCGCGCCGCAGGCGGCATGGGATGCGTCTGGATCGCGGTGGAGAGCCTTTACAGCATGGATGGCGACTGCGCGCCTTTGGAGAGCCTGGTCGCGCTTGCCGATCGGCACGGCGCATTCATCGTCATTGACGAGGCGCATTCGACCGGCGTCTGGGGACCGGACGGCCGGGGGCTTGCCGCCGCTTTCGAGGGCCGCGACAACATCGTCGCGCTCCACACCTGCGGCAAGGCGCTCGGCGCATCTGGTGGGCTCGTGACCGGGCCGAGGGCACTGTGCGAGTATCTGATCAACCGTTGCCGGCCATTCATCTACGCCACCGCGCCATCGCCGCTGATGGCAGTGGCAGTGCGCGAAGCACTCGCAATGCTCGCCGACGAGCCTATGCGGCGTGTTCAGCTGCATGAACGCGTTGCCCTCGCCGGCCGCCAGCTGGCCGAGCGCTGCGGCGTGATACCCAGCGGCTCGCAGATCCAGCCCCTCGTAATCGGCGATATCAGGCGCACCATGGCAGTGGCGGCGCGCCTGCAGGCCCGCGGCTTCGACATACGCGGTATTCGTCCTCCGACCGTGCGCACGTCGCGGCTGCGCATCTCACTGACGCTCAATATCGGCGAAGCCGACATTTCCGCCATGGTCGAGGCGCTGGTCGAGGTGTTGGCCCAAACATCACCGGAGGCGGTATGACCCAACGCATCGTCATCACCGGAACCGACACGGGAGTTGGCAAGACCGTGTTTGCGGCTGGGCTCGCCGGTTTGCTCGACGGCTTTTACTGGAAACCGGTGCAATCGGGCCTCGACGGCGAGACCGACAGCGAAGTGGTCGCGCGGCTTGCCGGCTTGCCCTCAGAGCGCGTGCTGCCGGAAGCCTACCGCTTGCGGAGCCCGCTGTCGCCGCATCGTTCGGCCGAGATCGACGGCGTGGCGATCAAGGCTGCCGATCTTGCTTTTCCCGTCCTACCGACGCCGCTCGTCATCGAAGGCTCCGGCGGCCTGATGGTGCCGCTTAACCGGCGCACAAGGCTCATCGACATCTTCGCTGAATGGCGGCTGCCCGTTATTCTGTGCGCCCGCACCACGCTCGGCACCATCAACCACACCTTGCTCTCGATCGAGGCGCTCCGCGCCCGATCCATCCCGTTGGCCGGCATCGCTTTCATCGGCGATGAGATGGCCGATACGCAACGGACCATCGTGGAATTCAGCGGTGCGCCGCAGCTCGGCAGGCTGCCGCACCTCGATCTGCTGACCGGCAAGACACTGAGGGACGCAATGATTGCCGGCTTCGCCTTCGCCTCGATTACTGGAGGTGACTGATGTCGCAGTCTCATGTGTGGCATCCCTTCACCCAGCACGCGCTCGAGCCTGCGATCCCAGAAATCGTCCGGACTGAAGGCGCCTATCTCCGCAGGGCCGACGGCGCCCGCATCCTGGACGCCATCTCCTCCTGGTGGGTCGTCACACATGGCCACCGCCATCCCCGCATCATGAAGGCAATCGAGACAACCGCGTCGAGCCTCGACCAGATTATCTTTGCGGGCTTCACGCACGAGCCGGCAGAGCGCTTGGCCAAGGCGCTTGTCGGCCTCGCTCCCGCTGGACTCGACTGGGTGTTCTATTCCGACAGTGGCTCGACCTCGGTCGAAGTAGCGCTGAAGATGGCGCTCGGTTATTTCCGCAACATCGGCGCCCCACGCTCGCGCATCGTCGTCATGGATCACAGCTATCATGGCGACACGATCGGCACGATGAGCGTCGGTGCGCGTGGCGTGTTCAACGCCGCCTACGAACCCTTGCTGTTCGAGGTCGCCACCATCCCCTTTCCGGCAGCGGGGCGCGAGCAAGAGACGCTGGATCGTTTAGAGGCTGTGACCCGCGATCGACGAGCCGCAGCCTTAATCGTCGAGCCGCTGGTGCTGGGCGCCGGCGGCATGCTGATGTATCCGGCTTCAGTTCTGGCCGAATTGAAGAAGATCACTGAGGCCTCCGGCACGCTGCTGATCGCCGACGAAGTGATGACCGGCTGGGGGCGGACCGGAACCATGTTCGCCTGCGAGCAGGCATCGATCTCTCCAGATATCCTGTGCACCTCGAAAGGCCTGACCGGCGGCGCCATCCCGCTGGCCGTAACGCTTGCCACCGATGCCATCTTCCAGGCTCATTATTCCGAGGACCGGAAGAAGACATTTTTCCATTCGAGCTCCTACACTGCCAACCCGATTGCCTGCGCGGCAGCACTTGCCAATGTCGAGATCTGGCGGGACGAGCCGGTGGCCGAGCGCATTGCGGCCTTGAGCGCAATGCAGGCCACCGGGCTTCGACGCTTTCGCGACAACAGCTTCTTCACCGACTGCCGGGCGACCGGCACGATCGCGGCGCTCGACCTGCGAACCGGTTCCGCAGGTTATCTCGCCGAGATCGGACCGAAACTGCGCGCTTTCTTCCTCGAGCGAGGGCTACTTGTGCGCCCGCTCGGCAATGTCCTCTACCTTCTGCCACCCTATTGCATCACCGGCGACGAGCTCGAGCGACTCTATGACGCCATTGAGGAGGCGGGCGAACGCTTCGGGTCCAGGCCATGAGCAAGTCGTCGCGCATTCTCGGGTTTGGCCATCATGCGCCTGGGCGAAAGGTGGCGAATGCCGAAATCGAGAGCAATCTCGGTCTTGATCCAGGCTGGATCGAAAGGCGTACCGGGATACGGTCGCGCTTCTGGGCAACCGACGAAGACACGCTGTCTGGTCTTGCTGCGCAGGCCGGCGACATGGCGCTGGCGAACGCCGGTATTGCGCGCCACGACATCGGTCTGCTGTTGCTTGCCACCTCGACGGCCGACCATCTTCTGCCGCCGAGCGCGCCGCTGGTCGCACACAAGCTTGGCCTTGGCAGCGCAGGCGCGGTGGATCTGACAGGCGCCTGCGCCGGCTTCATCTATGCGCTGATGTTTGCGGACGGATTTACCCGCCTGCACGGCAAAGCGAGCCTTGTTATCGCCGCCAATATCCTCAGCCGCCGCATCAATCCAGCCGAGCGCGCAAGCTCGGTCCTGTTTGCCGATGCCGCCGGCGCTCTGGTGATCGGTCAGTGCGATGATGCTGATCGGGGCATTCTCGGTGCCTCGGTGGCTTCGGACGGCTCGCGATACGGGCTGATCCAGATTCCCGCAGGAGGAAGCAACAAGCCGTTCCACGGTGACCTCGATCTCGCGCAAACCCGAATGAGGATGACGGACGGCCGCGAAGTGTTCGCAAAGGCCGTCGAGATGATGACCAATTGCTCGATAAGCGCGCTAGCCGCTGCCGGAGTGCGGCCACACGATCTCGGCCGGTTCGTGCCCCATCAGGCCAATACTCGGATTTTCGACGCGGTCGGGAGGAACCTCGGCATCGCCGACCAAGCAATTGTCAAGACGATTGCCGAATACGGCAACTCTTCGGCCGCGACGATCCCGCTGTCGCTCTCGCTCGCCAACCAGACGGAGCCATTCCAGCCTGGAGAGAAAATCCTTCTGTCGGCGGCAGGTGCGGGTCTCAGCGGCGGCGCTCTCGTGGTTGGAATCTAGCCGGCCGGCTCACGCGCGCAGGACTGGTCATGAATGGGAATAGGGCAACAGAACCAATGCCAAAATGGCCTTCTGAAGCTCGACACGACCGAGCTGACGCAGCACGACCCCGTGCGAGCCTCTGGATGAGATCAAATGCATCACCTGTTGCATCATTCGTGCCATCTGAATAAAGCTCAAATACAAAGGGTGAGCCGCCCCATATATGTCTGATACCCGACATTGTTCACATAAAAGGCTCGATGCTTACACGCTCTTTGCTCTCTTCTCTTTGCTGTCTGCTCTTTTCTCTTTGCTCTTTGCTCTTTCGTCTTGACTAGCAGGAGCATGCGGCTTATCTCATTGCCGCGTTAGCACTCGCTTCCGCTGAGTGCTAAGCACGCTCCGGCAACGGAGAACCGTTCAACATCCGCACCAAGGACATCCAAAAATGGCAAAGTCGAATTTCCGGCCGCTGCATGACCGCGTGGTCGTTCGCCGGGTCGAATCCGAATCCAAGACCGCCGGCGGGATCATCATCCCGGATACGGCGAAGGAAAAGCCGCAGGAAGGCGAGATCATCGCCGTCGGCTCCGGCGCTCGTGACGAAGCTGGCAAGCTGGTCCCGCTGGACGTCAAGGCCGGCGACCGCATCCTGTTCGGCAAGTGGTCGGGTACCGAAGTCAAGCTCAATGGCGAAGACCTTCTGATCATGAAGGAATCCGACATTATGGGCATCATCGGCTGATATCAGGCCTTTCCTTCGCACCATCAAATCTGAATTTCGGGCGAGATGCCCAGGAGTAAAAAAATGGCTGCCAAAGACGTAAAATTCTCCCGCGATGCCCGTGAGCGCATGCTTCACGGCATCAACATCCTCGCCGACGCGGTGAAGGTCACCCTCGGCCCCAAGGGCCGCAACGTCGTCATCGACAAGTCGTTCGGCGCACCGCGCATCACCAAGGACGGGGTCACCGTCGCCAAGGAAATCGAACTTTCCGACAAGTTCGAAAACATGGGCGCGCAGATGATCCGCGAAGTTGCTTCGAAGACCAACGACATCGCCGGTGACGGCACCACAACCGCGACCGTTCTGGCGCAGTCGATCGTCCAGGAAGGCAACAAGGCCGTTGCCGCCGGCATGAACCCGATGGACCTGAAGCGCGGCATCGATCTGGCCGTGACCGAAGTCGTCGCGGCGCTCGGCAAGGCTGCCAAGAAGATCAAGACCTCCGAGGAAGTTGCCCAGGTCGGCACGATCGCCGGCAATGGCGACGAGTCGGTCGGCAAGATGATCGCCGAAGCGATGCAGAAGGTCGGCAACGAAGGCGTCATCACGGTTGAGGAAGCCAAGACCGCCGAGACTGAACTCGAGGTCGTCGAAGGCATGCAGTTCGACCGCGGCTATCTCTCGCCCTACTTCGTCACCAACGCCGACAAGATGGTTGCCGAGCTCGAGGACGTCTACATCCTCCTGCACGAGAAGAAGCTGTCCAACCTGCAGGCGATGCTGCCGGTTCTCGAAGCCGTCGTGCAGACCTCGAAGCCGCTGCTCATCATCTCGGAAGACGTCGAAGGCGAGGCCCTGGCCACGCTGGTCGTCAACAAGCTGCGTGGCGGCCTGAAGATCGCCGCCGTCAAGGCGCCGGGCTTCGGTGATCGCCGCAAGGCCATGCTGGAAGACATCGCCATCCTCACCGGTGGCCAGGTCATCTCCGAAGACCTCGGCATCAAGCTCGAGAACGTCGGCCTCAACATGCTCGGCCGCGCCAAGAAGGTGTCGATCTCCAAGGAGAACACCACCATCGTCGACGGTGCCGGCAAGAAGGCCGAGATCCAGGGCCGCGTTGCCCAGATCAAGCAGCAGATCGAAGAGACCACTTCGGACTACGACAAGGAGAAGCTGCAGGAACGTCTGGCGAAGCTCGCCGGCGGCGTTGCGGTGATCCGCGTCGGCGGTGCGACGGAAGTCGAAGTCAAGGAAAAGAAGGACCGCGTCGATGACGCCCTCAACGCGACCCGCGCGGCCGTCGAAGAAGGCATCGTTGCAGGCGGCGGCGTCGCTCTCCTGCGCGCTTCGGCCGACATCAAGGTCACCGGCGTCAATGCCGACCAGGCCGCCGGCATCAACATCGTTCGTCGTGCGCTGCAGGCTCCGGCCCGCCAGATCGCGGCCAACGCCGGTGCGGAAGCATCGATCGTTGCCGGCAAGATCCTTGAGAACAAGGGCTTGACCTTCGGCTACAACGCCCAGACCGGCGAATATGGCGACATGATCGCCATGGGTATCGTCGATCCGGTCAAGGTTGTCCGTACGGCTCTCCAGGACGCGGCCTCGGTCGCCGGCCTGCTGGTCACCACCGAAGCCATGATCGCGGAGGCTCCGAAGAAGGAGTCGGCTGGCGGCGGCGGCATGCCTGGCGGCATGGGCGGCGGCGGTATGGGCGGCATGGGCGGCATGGGCGGCATGGATTTCTAATCCAGCCCCTATCAACCTACAGCGGAAAGGGCGGCAGCAATGCCGCCCTTTCCTTGTGTGCCGAACATGATCGACAACTTGGAGTGCGTCCCGAGGATCTCGTCAGAATTAGGATCTTGTCCGATCGAGCAATTCGCGGGCTCAACCTGGTCAAACCGGCGCCCCCTACGAACTGCCCGATCCTTGAGGATTCCGCTGCGCGACAATCACGATGATTCATTCAGTTGGTAGCTATAGGCGGTGAATCATGAGGGGCATTGAGGAGCGTGGCAAGGCGCCCATCTCGGCATTTAACCCCATCGAGCGTGATATCCGAGACAATTCTCTCATCGGACCGGCGGCTGGCGTTGAAGGACCCGGTGAATCATCCTGTTCTATAGTGGAGCAGACGCGCTCTGAGCCTCAAGATCAAGCGTTTCCTCCTCTGAGTATCCTTGATCTGCCGCTGGACATTCTCGTTGATATTGCTGAGCGGCTCAGCCCGATGGATCTGCTGAGGTGTCGCACACAAATCAAGAGCTGCGTGTCGCCGCGATGATAGTCGCAACGCCTCAAGAAAGGCGGATCCAGGTTCAGGCTCGTCGTCGTGGCCGAGAGGCCTCGTGACGCCGACGACTGCGCTTCGGCCTTGTGGGGCCTCGGAGCGGGCGTGGCAGCGCTTGCACCTGAGCTCCAGCGGCGTCTCATCCTGCTTGAGCCCAGGTCTCAGACCATTGCCCTGGAGGGCCTCGGAGCAGGCGTGGGTGGCCTTTGGCCAACCTCCAGCGACTTGTCTGCGGATTTCACTAAATTGGGACAGCCGTTTTAGTAAATCGCGAACAAGCGTTTCGCTAAGTCGCGGACAACGGAAGCGATCGAGTTCCGGTTGCCTTTGCTGTTAGGAGTGATTGATTTCGGTTATTTCGCTGAAACGCTGAAACGCCATATCCAGCTTTTCCAACGGTAAATTGGGCACTGTCCAATACTTTATTTCTTGAGAAATCCAACGTTTTTGCCGCGCAGTGACGTTCGGACATAGCAAGGCCTGTCCCATACCTATGAATACGTTTGGCTGAAGCAGACCGATGGCTGCGCGTCGAAGCCGAAGCCGTCGAGTTCGCGGACAAACGGGAACTGCGCGATCTTGCTCGACATGAGCGTGTCGAGCTGGTCGCGGATGGCCGTCAACTTCAGCCGATCCAGGATTGCGATCAGCAGGTCATGATCTAGCGTCGTCATCACCAGCTCCCTCCGACCACCGCTTCGTACTCGGCGAGTGGCCGCAGCAAGGTGGCCGGGGGTGATCTTGATGCGCTCGGCGCGCACCGGCCCTTCGAAGCCGGCAACGCCGACAAAAGGCTCTGTCGCAAACCTGGAAATGGGGGTGTGAACGGCCATTTCGGCCTGTCCGTCAGGCAGCGAGGATATCGAAACAGCGATCGACAGACTTGTAGTCATACCTCGCCCTGTCGCTTGCCAATCATGTGGATCATCTCGATGCCGGAGAGGATAACCACGGCGCTCGCCTGCGACTTGAAGCCGATGGATCGAATGCGGCGCTTGATACGCAGTCTGTTCTTTCAATTTAGACCAACTATGCGGATGCCGCCTCAGTCAATTCAAGAAGGTAACCAATGCCGCGCACGGTCGTGATCCGTGGCGTTGCACCTGACCTACTCAGGTGTCCACGTAAGCGATAGATTCCGACTTCAAGCGCGTTGGCAGATACCTCGTCGTTGAACGAATAGAGGTGATCTTCCAACTGCGCACGAGGCACGATGCGGCCTGCACGGATAAGCAGATGCTCTAAAATACATAGTTCGCGGCGTGCGATCTTCAGAGGATGACCCGAGACGGAAACCTGTCGGCCGATCGGATCGAAATTGAGATTGCCAAATACAACGATGGGGTCGGTCACCTGTGTCGACCGGCGCAGAATGGCTCTCATTCTGGCGATGAGCTCATCGGAAGAGACGGGCTTGAGCAGAAAATCGTCCGCGCCACCGTTGAAAATTGCAATTCGCTTCTCGAGATCGTTGATGCTACTCATAATGAGGGTTGGAACTGAATGCCCGTCGCTCCTTAGCTGTCTCAGCCAGCCCAAGCCATCGCCATCTGGCAGAGCCAACTCCAGCAGGAGAATTTCATAGGTTGCGCAACAGAATGCCCTCGACGCCTGTTCCAGGTTGCCAACTACATCAACGGCAAAACCGCTATCCCCGAGCGCAGCTCGCACGGCGCGCGTAAGATCCACGTGATGATCAATGAGCAGCGTTCGCATTTCACGTCCTATCAAGGTAGGACAGGTCACCGTCCGCTGTAAGACCGGGGCGACAGCAGAAGTCGCGCAACTCTTCGTAGTGTTCGTAACGCTCTTTCCGATGGGTGATCGCGGGAGAATGCAAGCCGCACGCCTGCAATAGTCGGGGATGGAACACGTGAAGACCTGTTGACGGGCTGAAACCGTCGGTCGGCCAGCCCACAATGCCACCGACTCTGCCTGCGATTTCTCTGCGCATCGATCCTCCTATATGGGTTGCGTCGCAAACTCCAGCTGAGGTCGCAAGGGCAGGTTGCGGCTTTGTTCATTGAGAGGACCCCCTAGAGGCAATACCGGGAGGATTCCCTGTATAGCACTTCCCGATTTACCAACCGGTCATTCCGAACCACGTTCGGCGGCTTTGAAGACGCTCATTGAGCGCGGCTAGGTAAATCAAGGGTACGACCTGCCGGGTATCGATGCCGCTTTTGAAGCAGGCATCGGCACCAGCTCGCTGAGCGTCGCCCGCGCAATTCAGCGGACGCGCTCGATACACCCAGTCGAATCGTGCCGCAGCTTGCCGCGCCGACAGGGCGGCCGAAGAGTTCAGGCTTGTGACCGAAGGGCTACGCCCAGTCGTCCTCCCATTATCAACCTCGGTCAAATCAAAGTGACGTTGAATCTGAACAAGTTGCGCCATCATATCACAAACGACTTACCGATCCCCGACGTGCCCTAGCCTTAGTGCTTATTAAGAAGATCGGCTACTGTCTCTCCGCGTCGCCGGGCATCGGCGGCGAGCCACACCTCCCCCACCTCATACACGTCGCCGTGGGTACGAAACGGCACAATGACGTCAACGGCAGCCGACAGCAGGTCAAGAAGCGTGTGGTCTTCCACAGCAGCTCCTTGCGGGCTGCTCTTGACGAGTGAAAAGAGCTTTTTAAAGCCTTGGACCGGATCCGCCCCATGAATCGTCGATATTGATCCCGCATGGCCGGAGACGACTTCGCTAAGGTAGGCCCAAGCAGCATCATCGCGCATCTCGCCAAGCAATATTCGATCAGGGCGCATGCGCAAGCTGGCTTGCAACAGTTGCTCGGCTGTCACCGCACCTACGCCTGCTCGGTCCTTCGGATAGAGTAACCGGACATGATTCTCGTGCGGGATTGCAAGTTCGAGCGTGTCCTCGATACTTATCAGCCTCTCTTGCGGGGGTATAGCGTTGATCAAAGTCTTGCTCATTGTCGTTTTGCCGCTACCAGTAGGTCCGCAAAGCAGCATCGTAAGCCGCCCGCAAACGCACGCTCGCAAAAATTGCTCCAAGTCACCATGGTCGTAGTGCTGAAGAATCGTTTCGTCCTGCCGCTCTTGGCGCTCCTTTCGTGACCGCCATTGATTCCAACGCGAGTATTCGTAGCGAGAAGAAACTTCCTTGAGTTCGGTCACACGACTTGAGGGACGCCGTATCGTCAGGCTTATTGTTCCTGAGGGAACAGCGGGCGGCAAACAGATCTGCAGCCGCTCTCCGTTCGGCAGCTCAGTAGCACAGAGGGGGCTTTGCGGTCCGACATCTTGCTTGCGCAGCGCTCCAGCGAGGATCGCGATGTCCTCCAGATCGTCATAAGATAGCGGTAGCGGATGTTTGGTGAAAACGCCGGCCTGTCGGACAAAGGCTTCCCCAGGCCGGTTGATAGCGACCTCTTCGGTCCTTGGCTCCTCAAGCCATTTCAGAACAGGGTTGAGAAGCAAACGCAATTGAGGGTCAGCCTCCGGTCGCATTGTTGTCTCTCCGGCGTTGGCGATGTTGGGGGGGGGCTGGCGCCACGGCGGTCGCTCTAAGATCGTATACATCTGAGAAATCGAGGTCCCGAGCCACAAAGATGGATACAGCATCTCCCTGGTTTTTCTTCAGAGTTGGCGGAACGTTGATCGTTGCTCTAAGGGTCGTCTCAACGGCTTGTCCGGCGTTGCTCTGGAAGCTGTTGATGCCGCTTCCTCCACCTGAGCTGCCAGCGTATTGACCGGCGGCCTGAAACGCGCCTTGAATGACGCTCATGAGCATTGCTCCGCCAAAGCGCTGCCAGAAGTGATTATCCACCGTGCCAGGCATTCCGGAGCGGCCGAGCTCGTCAGCGCCCGGCGATGCTAGCGAAACGAGGGCATGGTCAGGCGTTTCGATGCGCGTCCACAGCACGAAGACACGCGCATCCCCCTGTTGGAGACCACGCTGGATCTCGCCAATCACGGTCGTCCCGCGATCCAAAAGCACCACGTTGTTGGTGGCGCCGCGGACGTCTTTAGGTAAGACGCACTTCACATAACCCGGTAAATTTGTGTCGACTGCCGTTTGCAAAATGCAGGGGATGATCGTTCCTTGAGTAATCACGAGATCAGGGTGCGGCAAAAGTGTGGCCCGGCTTGGCTCCTGTATATCTGGCTTCAATCGCGCCGACAGATCGCCAGCGTCTGAAATCTCATCCGAGGTCACGGGAGCATCCCTATGGTTGTCTTCGCTCCGCTGACCGTCGGTGGGCATTTTACTGCTGCCACTGTAGGCGAAAATTGGTGTTTCCTCCGGCGGCGGATCAGCTGAAGTCGGCGTGGATGGCGCAGGATCTCCTGCCTGCGCCGCCTGTACGGCTGCTGGAACTTCGGGAGCAATCTCAATCGGCACGGGGCGGAATGGTTCGGCGTCGGCGACAATTGGAGGTTTTGGCTGAGTTGGTTCGTCTTGTGTGCTGGTACGACCTCCGAGCCAGATGAGTGATAGAGATGAGATGAGAACAAGAGCAGCGACGGCCAACTTCTGCAATCCCGAAACATGCCGGCGGGCCGGCTCCGAGACCATCGATCCGGAGGCATGGACATCATGTCCCGACTGTGGGCCGGTTTCATTCATCGGCCGAGCCTTTCAAAACGCGCCACACGTCGGGTGTCACTGTACCGGTCCCTGGCGCTCGTCCCACAGGGTCATAAGCCCTGTTGAAAATGGACAAGACCGTATTGCCATCTCTCAGACGCCATTCCCGGGCGACTGCGGATACTTCAACATAGTCCCCTTTGACCGTGTAATTGGCAGCGGCTTCCTTGCCGTCGGGATTGATAATGTAGAGGGAGGGTATGCGGGAATTGCTTGCGAAGCCAAATACGGTGGTAAAGCCATTATCGAAAACTTCCAGCGGCGACAGCGATCGATCGCCCTTTGCGACGTAGTGAAAATTGCTTTCGTCCGGACTGGTAGTTGCGGCGGGCCGATTCAACAAATCCTGAACTCTCTCGTCGCGCAGCACTTTCGCCCGGGCCTGACCAAGAATCGAGCGCCTTTCTGCGTCCTTTCTCTGAGCAGCAGCCTCATCAGCAGGATAGGTGAACTGCACACTGTAGTATAGGTCAGGTTGCTGCTCATCGAGTTTTGGCATCGCTCTCGTTGAAATACTGAAGACGTATCTCCGTGTGCCGGACTCACTCTCGGCCAGCACGATGACCGGCTGCGGCGGGAGCATCCGGCTAGCCTTAAAAAAGAGATAGTTGGCGCGCGGGAGCGCAGCCAGGTCTTTGCTATTGGAAACGGCCACGGCTGCGACTGTCTCGTTGGCCGCGAATGTGACAACCAGCGTTGCCCCCACTGCGGTAGACAGGCGCACCACTTCGTCAGGACGGTAAGCCAGGTAGCGCATGCGCGCATCATGCTTGCCGGCAAGTGGTGTGTCTTCCGCGGACGCTTCCATCGTTAAGAAGAGTGAACAGACCAGCGCGAGAAACGCTCTTTTTGTCATGGCTGCACATAGCCCAGGTTCGATACGCTATCTTCCGAGCTTTGATAGGAAGTGATGAGTAGACCTCCCGGATTGGTGAGCCTCGATTGCCCAGGCAGACCCGTCAAGCGCTCGTAGCGGATGGTAGCTGTCCAGGTGGTCACTATCGGCATCTGCCCATCGACAACAAGCGTACGTTTGTAACGGATCTGTTGAACGTCCGGACTGATGTCGTTTGAAGAAATATGCCCGACCTCGAGCTTGCCGCGCTTGCCGACCGTGACTTGCGGCGAGGTGGGATTCGGATAGTTGAAGAAATCTTGATATTGCTGTCGCACAGCCGGCGCGCTGAAACTGGATACGAGGTCATAGGCGTATTGGGCTGTATCTGCTGTGTACCCCTCGCGCAGGCGTACATATTCCCACAGCGAAGCATTTATGACGGCTCGGTCTTGGGTTGCCGGCAGTCGAGACACTGACACTTCGCTGTCGACGGTCCCATCCGGCCGGACCCAGAGGAACACAGGTACGAGCTTGGCCAACGGGACCATGGCAGCGATGGTAAATGCCTGGGCAACATTTCCTAGGACCGCCGCTGCGGCAAAGGCGATCAGGGCCTTTGACAGGCGCCGCGCAGACTTCGCTCGTGACGTTTGAAACGCTTCCACCTTCTTATAGTGGGCGGCTAGCGTTTCTCTCTCCACCAGAAGGGCATGTTCAGGAAATTTCACTTTGGCTCTTCCGCGCATTCGACCTGAAGATCCTCAGGGGTGGTTTCCCATTGTCCCACGTTCAGTTGGAATGGGGCACCCGCGCACGTCGCAAGCCCATGGCTCGTCTTGCAGGCGGCCAAAGCGAGGATTGACAGAAGTAGGCAATATTTCATGTTTTTGGCACCGAGCTTGTCGATTGATTAACCACCCGCCGTTTTGGCAAAGTGGCGATTGAGGCTGTTAAGAGGTCGGTTCGCACCTCCCCAAGAGCCGCCGGCGATGCTGCTGGCGATCGTCGGAAGCGCGACGATCAGAGCGTCACCAGCTAGGAAAAGCATGTCGAGCTCGTAAAGCCCGATGATCTTGGCTGCTGTCGTGCCCGAGAATTTGATCATCAAAAGCATGGCTGCCAGCGAGACTGCTTCGGCAGCGATTACTATCGTTGCAACGATGTTGAGGAGGAGAAGCAGCAGCCCGTACGAGAGCAGTTGGCCGATCCATCTGGTGGCTATGTCTCGAGTGTGATCAAAAAGGTAGCCTACAAGGACCAGGGGGCCGATCGTCAAGAGCACCTTCGTCAGAATTCCAACGGCATCGTAGATCTCGAACGCTGTCCACAGCGCGCCGTAGAAAATCCATTGCGCTCCCTCGAAAGCAAGTATGTCCTGGCCGTTCATAGGCCCAATTTCGGAAGCAATCAGCTGAAAGACATACTGGCTTGAAGCAAACATGAGATCGAGCTTCTGGGGGATTCCGATGAAGGGCAAGTCGCTGCCACTGATGTCGTGAGCCAACCTCGGAATCGTTTCGTCGAAAAGCGCTTCAATGTACTGCTGATAGTTGGCCTGCCCTAAGATAAGGGCGACGACAATCGACACCATGATTACGCGCGAGATACCCCCGCGCGCATCGACTTGACCACGCATGACCAGACAGCCTTGGATTATTATCCAGAGCGTGACACACGCAACCAGAGGCGCACTGACCGCCGCTTGGACGTTTTCAAGCACTTTGTGCAGCCCGGACGTGAAGGCCCCATGAAAGATCGTGTGTATAGTCGTGAATGGCGCGGGAATTTTGAAATTCATGGCGTGAGCCTGATGTGTCCCTGATCAGCGCAGCTGAGCCTGATGAACTCAGCGTTCACGGGAGGAGGTCAAAAATGCGAGCGGTGTCCCGATGTTCGCGACGCTGCGTGGCGGCCTCCTCAGCGGCATGAAGGCTCCCTTGTGCAGTGGCCATAGTCAGCAGACTCGTGGCCTGGGCATTTTGGATCATCGCATCGTGAATCTGCTTGAGGACCAGACCGTTGGTCACGGTGGCCTGCATAATATTTCCCGAGCGGGAAAGCTGACCAAGCGTGCCGGCGTTATCCTTAAGGCGCTTGTCCATCATGCCCAAAGTGTCGGCTGCAATAGCTGCGGCATTGGCGGCCCCAGCGATTTGTCCCTTTAACAGTTTCGCTTCTGAATCGTCGCCCGTGACTATCCGATTTGGGTCCTCCGCAATGTTACGGGCGATAATCGAAGCTGGCGCCCGAGCATCAAACATCTGCTCCTCCAGCTTATTGCTCGACGGGTAATGATTTCCTTGGTTCAGTGAGCTTAGCACTCCCGTGACAGCGAATGACGAGGTTAGCATTGTCACCATTTCGATCGTCGTAGCGAGCGTCTCGATTGACCTCTCAAGGATCGCCGCATTGGAAATCGCTGTTAAGGTCGATTGTGTTTCTGTTACAGGGTCGGTGACGATCCATTGCGACCGGGCCTGTCCGTGAAGCAGAAGGGAAGCAGCAAGGGTCGTTACTGCAAGTTTGGCAAGTTTCATGAATATTCCTCCGTCAGTCTTGAACTTCATGGTACCGGGCCATGAACTTGTCGAGCCACCCACTTGGGGCGTCTCCGTGCTGGTTGCGAAGCTGGTCGGCAAAGCGCACTGTGTTGGCCCGCCCCGAGAGTACGGCTACGTACTCGCGCATCTGCCCAAGATCGAATTCGCAAACAATACTCCCGCTATCGCGCTTGAGCAAAAACTTGCGGCTGCCGATTGCCATTCCCTGGCGGATTGCCTCGAACTCCTGCGCAGTGCACTTCAAGCCATCGACATACGCAGAGCGGTCCGCCGTCGGTGATGGGTAGAAAATTTTCGTCATACATTGCGCAACGAGACTAGCTCCGAGAGGCGATTCCAGAACGTGTTCAGGCTGCTGCGTTGCGAGTATCAACATGCCGTTGTTTTTGCGGACCGTGAGCAAGAACTTGTCGATAACGGCCGAGAATTGGGGGTTGAGTAGATAGAATCGAAATTCGTCGCAGCTCATCACGAACCGACGACCATCGACGATAGCGCCCACTCGATGCAGAAGGTATGCGGCGGCCGGTGCACAGACCTCCTCATATTCCAGGAGCTGCGTCATGTCGAAGCCCGTAATGGAGGCATCCAGCCTTACTTCGTCCACGTCGCCGTCAAAGGCCCATCCAAGCGCCCCCCCTCTACACCACCGCTGCAGCCGTGCTCCTGCGCCCTCGGAGGGGCTGTGCAATAGGAACTCGCGCAGGCCCGCAAGTGAGCGCATAGGGGGTTCGAACGAAAGCTGACGAACAATGCCGCGTTCCAGCCGACGGCTTTCCTCCGGCGAGATCGGACCACGGCCGTCACTCTCGATCAGGGCCATCAACCACTCGCGCAGAAAGTCCCGAGAGGCGGAGGTGTTGTCCAGTCCACGCAGAGGGGCCAAGCCGCTCGGAGCGCCTCTGCGCAACGCAAGATATGTCCCTCCCGTGGCTCGCACCAGCAGTTCACCACCCCGATCCTTGTCGAAGAAGACGATCGCACCATTGCGATCGACCAAGCTTTGCTCAAGCATCGCGAGGACAAAGGTCATCAGCGTCGTCTTGCCTTTGCCAACGGGCCCGAATATTGCCGTCATGCCGACGTCATTCTCATGGGGGATGTAGTCGAAAGAAGTTCCACCGTTTGTGCGAAAGCGCGCAACAGCATTGCCCCAGTGGCCGGAACTGGAACCGCTTGGGAAGTTCTCAAATGAGACGAGCCCGGCAAAATTGTGTGAGGTGATCGCCCCCGGGCGCGTGCGCCACCTGTTGTTCCCCGGAAGTTGGGACCAATATGCGGCCTCCATGCCGATGCCCTCTTGGACGATAACGGCGCCCGCGTCGGCCAGCCGTGCGCGGGCACTTGCTGCGCGATCTGCAAGGCTATTGAGGCTGTCGGCATAGACGCACAGGCTCAGATGATGCGAACCCATCACGAATTCGTTGCTTGCCAGTGCGTCCTCTGCCTCGGCAAGTTCATTGATCTGGGTGAGAGCCTTGTCGCCGGCACTCGTCATCTGGCTGGACTTAAGGCTTAGTTTGGCATGAGCTTGCGGGCGAGTGAGGAAGGAAAAGCTCTGGCTCAGGACAAGCGGGAAGTTGGCGGACAGCAAGGAATTTAGCATGCCCGGCCGCGTCGTCGCCGGATATTCACGGAACGAAAACAATGATCCGACGGAGCTATCCCCGGGCCTTCGAATCTCAAGCGCCCGCTTCCCGCAGATGACCTGGTCAGTGTAGATCGAGGCGCCAAGTGAGCCGGTAACCATCGGAACCGGAAGAAACCGGCAAGTCATCATGAGCCGAAGCGCCTCGCCGATTTCCGTGAAGAGCACGTTGCCTTTCTCACGAATACCCAACCGGCGCAGACCGTAACCGCCGAGTGCGCCAGCAATGATGTGCCAGAGGTCTTCCAGGCTCCGCATTTGGGTGGCTAGATCGTGCTCATTCCGTCTGCGGGACTTGGCAATCCGCAAGCCGATCTTGCCGATTGCGGTGCGGGGGGACACGATCAAAGTGAGGAAGTGATCGTTGCGAAAGAGCTTTCCCGACAGCACACGACGCTCGTAGGCCTCGCTCAGACTGCCAGCGAATGCACTTTGAAACCGGCGCGGCGCCGGCGCCGGCACATCGTTGTGTCTCACAAGATGAGCGTATATCGAGACATTGTCATCGGCGATGTTGCGCAAGAGAGTGTTGAACGCGCGGCAGCGCGAGTTGCGCATCTCAGCGTCTTCCAAATCAAAGGGCACACCGTTCACATGTGCCATGGCCATGATCGATCCGTCTTCCAGAAGGACAACCTGATCGCTTACGTGACCAACATACGGAAGGTAGATCTCGCCAGACCTCTCGGTCCGGCCGCTGGCGCCGAACATTACACCATTCCTCTTCCGCGTTTCGGCACTCTGATCGGATTGGCGCTGACGCTTGCGCCTCCCCAGACCGGCCCGTCCACGCTTCTGCCGGCCGTCTGCAAATAGAGCAGCACGACGCTTGCCGCGTTATAGTCACGCTCAACAACCAGCCGTGCTCCGAACCAGAGTGGCGCGAGAACGATTTCGTAGAGCGGGTTCTGAAGGATAATGATAACAAGCCCAGCCAACATCATGAGCAATCCGGCCAGCGTCAGCGGCACCCCCAGAAACAGTGCGGGGCGCGTCGCCGCCACATAGAGGGTGCTCACTTCCAACCGGTCGCTCATCAGCCACCGCCTATGAGCGCCTTGCCCAGGAAGCTGGCCCCGAACATGATGACGATCCCTCCAACGACACCCGCAACCAGGCCAAGTGAAGCACGACCGAACATCCAAGAGATACCGATGGCTACGAGCCCGAGCACGGCCAGTGATTGTCCAAAGGGCCCAAGTATGAACGTGCAGATATTCTGGACCATCTTGGCAGGATCCGTCCCTCCGGTCACCTGAGCCGCGGCTGGCCCGCTGTAGAAGACCGTCCACGCCGCGCCTGCAGCAGCGGCCGGTACATATTCAGCCGCCATGCGCAGCATGGAAAAAGGCGAAGGAACACGCGTTTTAAGCGCACGAAGTATCTTGAGTGGCGTCATCATTGCATCTCCATGTTTCAATCGAATACGAGTTTGTTCGGGTTCGAGGGTTCCCGTGCTTTCGCAGCCTGGCTGCCTGTCGGATCGGAGGGATCGGCCCCGGAGCGGTCTGGCTGATACGAGCCCCAGATGTCCCAAGAATCTTGGTTAGGCTGCTTCTTTCTATTGGCCTGTTGGCTCTGCTGGAGCAGAGGCGGCACGGCTTTCCGACCGGGTGCCTCAAGGTGCGGCACATCTCGAGCAGTCGGCTCCAGCGTTCTCTCAAGGAGACTTGAGATGTCCTTTGCGGCCGACTCGACCTTGCGTACATAACCGTTGGCGAAGCCATGCGTGACGTCGCCCGTGTTATAGGCCGAGATGGCACGGCGAAGCGCCAGTTGCTGTGCCACAGCAGTGGTGCCGCCGGCATACCGGCTTTCAAGCAGGTGGGCGGCAGCCGAAAGCGAGGCGCAGGGCTCGAAAGCCCTTTCCGGCGTGAGATTGAGCACGGCAAAGTTCTTGCTGTTTATCTGCATCAATCCAACATCGACAGAATGTTGTGCTTCGAGGCGTTCCTTGATGCCCCGCGTGGCTTCCAGGTGGTCTATCCAGCGAAGCTGCTCACCTGTGGTGTTGTCATGAGCCACCAGCGTTTCAAAGCCACTTTCAATCTTGGCAATCGCGGCGAGGGTGGACGGCGCAACCCAGGGGGCGCATTTGCGCGACAGGCTGCGGAACTCACGCGGAGAAAGTGGCGCGGGCTCGGCTGGGAGTGACATGGATGTCATCAGGACGATGGCCAGCGGCCAAGCTGCAATAAACATTCCCTATCACCTACCTTTCCAAGCCGCCGGACGGGTTCTGGCCCTGTCCGGCACGCGCTTATCGGGGAGGTTTGTTACTGTGTGATGTTCAAGTTCAGCTTTTCGGTTTCAATTGAAGCAAAGACGGTTCGTATCAGCGTGGGTGAGCATCTTGCGCATGCGTGCGTGGCGCGGGCCCGATCAGCCAGCGACATCCGGAGCATCTTGGTACAATGACTCCTGTACAGGATTGCTCGTCCCGGCCGTCCGTTGCTCCTGGAGTGTGGGCCGCGACTTTGGCGTCATGGATGGTACTTCTGTCAGCGCCAAGCCAAGGACAAAATGGGGAGCTTGGCGGGCTTGTTCAGGCTCGGGATCACCGTGGGGAATCGACTAAGGCGATAAAGCGGCCCAACTTTGCCGGTATGCTGCCGGTCCTTAAAGAGCAGCCATGCGCGGCCCTGCACACTCAGATCATTGCTTGAGACGCGAGCTCGTCCGCGAAGCTGGCTCGAAGGCGCAAATCCGCGGCGGCGAGGGTCAACTGGGAAGACGTGGCGGCGCAGCCCATCCTGGTGCGAGCCTCGTTCAGCTGTTCGGCCGCCGCCGCCAAAGGGTGGATCATGCACAGTCCCATCGGCAGATAACCGCACGTCATTGACGGAGTCCGACGGCGCAATGGACAAGCATAGTGACACGCTCAAGATGGAGGAGTTGCAGTAACTGAGAAATGTTAGCCCGGACGTTCACCGCAACCGGCGACCTGCCGGTCGCCGAACAGCATTTGAGGCCGCCGGCCACCTTGGACGAAGCCGGCTTGGCAGGAGACACACTATTTTGCACAAGGCCGCTGCAGCGAATCACGGTCTTCTTCCGCCGACCGCCTCTCCGATCAAGCCAAACGCCGCGCTGCTCAACCATGTCCGAGCTGGATCCACGAGCCGGAGGATATCGAGATGATCCAGGTCCGCAAACTCCAGGATGACCAGGATGCAAGGGCATAGCAGGAAACTTGGCATCCATGAGGTCGAACTTGAGTGATATTGGCAGGCCTGCACCAACGGGGGAGCTCGAAGCGAAAAAGCGAAGGACCACACGGCAGGGTCATGTCGGCGCTTGGACCTGTCTGGTGGCCACGGGCTGCCTTGGTGCGGTCAATTCGCTGGGGATGAAAAGAACAGGACGAGCACGGCCTCACATTGGCCGCACGCAACGGCGAGTGGTATCAAGGAGCAGCTGTTCTGGGTCGGTGCCCCAGGGTTGCTCGGCAACAGGTTTAGACAAGGGGATTCAAGATTGAAGGTGTGCCGTTGAAACATGTTCTTGTCATTGACGATGATGCCGCAATGCGGCGCCTCATCGCCGAGTATCTCACGATGCATGCCCTGAAGGTAACCGCAGTCCACGATAGCAAGCAGTTTGACTATGTTCTTTCACGTGAGCCAGTCGATCTCGTGGTTGTTGATCTTAACCTAGGCCGGGAGGATGGACTTGCGATCGTCCGCAATCTGGCGACAAAATCGGATGTTCCTATCATAGTGATCAGCGGCG